>SXIR01000153.1 GCA_005772765.1 Actinomycetota bacterium | reverse complement strand
CCGCCACGCAGCGTCAGCTCGATGTTCGTCAGCGGCGAACTGCCGCACGGCGAGTGCGCGTGGTCAAGAACAAGCCTGCACCGCCAACGACAACGAAGGCCGACAGTGCGAGGAACGGCATCACGCCAGCACCCGTCACCGGGAGTCCGCTGCCACCGCCCGGGCTCGTCGTCGGTGTGGTCGTGCCCACGGTCGAGATCGACGGGTCCGTGGTGGTGGTCGCACCGCCAGGGATCGACGATGACGGAATCGTCGTGGTGGGCACCGACGTGGTCGAACCCTGCGTGTAGACGTTCGTGAACGTCACTTCGACGGTGTCGTTGGCCGGTATCTCGACGCCAGACGCTTGCGCGCCAACCCCTTCGGAGCTGACATCGCCCACGTTGATCTTGAACACGGTGGCCGACGCGCTTCCGGCGTCGGTCTCGTCGATCGTGCAGGTCGTTCCCGCGGGCAACTGGCCGGTGTCGAACGATTCGCCCGCATCGAGTGCCAGCGGGTTCGACCAGTCGCCGACCGGTTCGTCGAGGTACAGACACTCGACGGTGAACTCGTAGCTCTCGTCGGCGTCGATGTCGGTTGCCTTGTCGAGCACCAAGTTGCCCGTCGAGGAGTTGACGACGTCGATGACGGTGTCAGCGGCTCGTTCGACGACCGCCACGCCGCCGTTGGTGATCTCGACCGTCGTGGCACCGCCGGTGACCGTTTCGGTCACGGTGTAGGTGCCAGCGGGCAGGTCGGTGAAGGTGTGCTCGAACGGGTCACCGTCGACATCGGGGAACGAGTGCGCGAGGTCGAGGCCCATTCCCTCGACGACCACGGTGAAAATCGCGTCGTCGGGGAAGTCGCCGATGGTGCTCTTGCGAATCGTGATCGAGCCGGTCGCCGGATCGAAGCTGCCCGATGCGCTTGCGGTCACGCGCTGGCTCGAAACCTGCGCGTCGATGACGCCCTGGCAGGTGGTGGCGCCGTCGGGATGTACCCAGACCTGGAGGTTGTTGCTCGTCGCTTCCAGCCCGGCGTCGAGCGTGACATCGAGGCCGTCGTCGGCAACGCCGGCACGGGAGAGACAGAGTTCGAACGTGCGGGTCGCGACCGGCCCGGCCTGGGTCAGGACGTTGCCGCTGATGGTCGCCGCCGCGTTGTCGGGTGCGTCACCGCACAGCTCGGGGCCCGCCCCGCCGTCGCTGACCCCGAGATCGACGGTCGCGGCGTTGGTCACGAGCTCGAAATGCAATGCCTCGCCCTCGGTGACCTCGGAGTCACCGAGATTCGTCAAGGTGAGCACCGGAGCGATCGGCACGGCGTACGCGTTGCTGTTGTCGCAGAGCGTCGCGCTCGCGCCGACGTTTGGCTCTTCGCCTGGGTCGGTGACGCACCACAGTGCGTGTTGGACCTCTTCGTCGTTGTAGCCCGAACGGTTCGTGAGGATCCACGCGAGGCGGTTCGCTGCTTCGGAGCTGATGCCCGCGACGTCGGGCTCGGCCTGGACGCGCACGAGGTTGTTGGGGAGCGCGCAGCGGTACGGGAGTGTCGCGTTGATGCAGAACATGTGCGTTCCGACGACATCGCCACCTTCGTTCGCGAACCCGTTGGTGTCGATTTCCATGTTGAAACCATCGTGCGGCGCGGCTTGCGTCCCGTCGAGCAGCAACTTGGCCTCGGCTTCGTCGGGGTATTTGTACGCTTCAGCGGCACTCGACCCGAATCCGAAGACGGAGAGTGCACCGAGGGTGACGATGCCGCACAGGGCGACTCCCCGACGACGCAAACGCTGGTGAGAAAACATCGCGACCTCCACGAGGTACCCGCCCGGGATGTGGCGGAGTCGACACGCGCGCCTGTGCAGCACACTGTTTTCGACAGTACCGGTGCCCGCGGAGCCGATCGTGGATGCTCAGATGGCCAAGACGGCGAGGCGGTCGTGGCCCAAGGTGGCGGCCACCACCGAACGCACGGCACCGGCTTGCGCTTCGGAGTACTCGGTGACGGCGTCGTTGAGCGCCTCGACGTCGACCGCTCGCTCGGCAAAGGCCGTGAGCGCGAGCGTGCTGGCCTCGGAACCGAGGCGGGGCGAACCCTCGATGTTGGCCTCAAGGCGCCGAGCCAAGCCCTCGAGGCGGGTCGCGGCCTGCAAGCCGGCGCCGAGGTCGTTGCGGTCGAGGGCTTCGTTCCAGTCGGCAACGGCACCGTCGATCTCGCCCACGACCGACCGGGCGCTGCCGCCGCTGGCCCGAACCGCCTCGTTCGCGGTCGCCAGCGCGTCGTAACGCGCGGTCAGGTCGTCGACGACCCGCGCCCAGGCGAATTCGACCGAATCGCGCCGTTCGTCGAGACGTTCGCGGCTCGTGAAGGTTGCGGCACCGAAGGCGAGCGCGACCGCAGCCACCGAGAACGCCACGAGGCGAACGATGAATCGCATCAGCGCCACCGTACCGACCGCGACCCTCGGATCGGAGCCATCTCGCGCGGTACCGTCGGGGCCATGGCCCGCGCTCGGGCCGGACTCGTGGCTCTCGCCGCCGGAACCCTGGCGGTTGCTGTGGGCTGGTGGTCAGGCTCGGCGCCGGCCAACCTCGCCGCAACTGTCATCTCGGTCGTCGACGGCGACACGATCGTCGTCGAATATCGCGACGGTCGGCGCGAGACGGTGCGCGTGCTCGGGATCGACACGCCCGAGACCAAACATCCAACGCGAGGCGTCGAGTGTTTCGGTCCCGAAGCCGCGGACCACGCGCACCGGCGCCTGCTCGGGCGTTCGGTGCGGGTCGCGTTGGACATCGAAACGGTGGACCGCTTCGGGCGCCGACTCGCTCACATCGACATCGACGGCCGATCGTTCGCGGACGAGATGCTCGAACTCGGGCTCGCTCGTCTCTTGGTGATCGAACCGAACAACCGAGGCGGTCGACGCCAACTCGCGATCGAACTCGAGGCGCGAGCCGCGCGGGTCGGACTGTGGGGGAACTGCTCCGAGTGATCGGTGGCCCGCGGCGCACACGCGTTCAACGCATGCGTTCGAGGATCTCCTCGACGATGTCGTCAGTGGTGTTCGGATGCAAGAACGCGAATCGAGCGACGGTTTCGCCGTTCCACTTGGTCGGCACGACGAACCCGACCTGGTCGCGGAGTAACGCCTCCGACCAAGCGACGTAGTCGTCGTTGGTCCAGCCCAGCCGCCGGAACACGACAACGGACAGTTCCGGTTCGACGACGAGCTCGAGGTGGGGGACCGACCGAATGTGTTCGGCGGTGCGACGAGCGATCGCCAGCGCGGCTTCGATCGCGGCCGAGTACGCGTCGCGACCGTGCACCGCAAGCGAGAACCAGAGCGGAAGACCACGTGCTCGGCGCGTGAGGTGGTACGCGTAGTCGCTCGGGTTCCACTCCTCGGGGTCGTCGTGCAAGACGTCGAGGTATCCCGCGTGTTGGGTGTGCACCGCCCGGGCCAGGCGCGGATCGCGATAGAGGAGTGCGGCGCAGTCGAAGGGTGCGAAGAGCCACTTGTGCGGATCGACGACGAACGAGTCGGCCGCTTCGATCCCATCGAACCGTGCGCGCACCGACGGCGCGAGCAAGCCCGCGCCCCCGTAGGCGCCATCGACGTGCATCCAGAGGTTGTGACTTCGGGCTGCGCGCGCGACCCCGGCGAGGTCGTCGACGAGGCCGGCGTTCGTGCTGCCCGCCGTTGCAACCACTGCGCACACTGGTTGCGCGGCCGCGGCAACGGCCTGATCGAGCGGTTCGCCGTGGAGGCGGTGGTCGGTCGTCGGCACGACGAGGGGGTCGAGTTCGAGGAGTCGCATCGCGTTCGCGACGGAACTGTGGGTTTGTTCGCTGACGGCGACCATGTAACGACCATCGCCGCGCGCCCGCTTGGCGGTGTCGCGCGCCACGGCGAGCGCCGAGAGGTTCGCGGCGCTGCCCCCGCTCACGAACACGCCGCCAGCGCTATCGGGAAGACCGGCCGCGTCGGCGAGGAATCGCAGGACCTGATTCTCGGCGTGGATTGCGCCGGACGCCTCTTTCCACGAGATGCCCTGTAGCGACGCGCACGAGACCACCATGTCGAACAGCAGCGATGCCTTGGTCGGTGCGGCCGGGATGAACGAGAGAAACCGGGTGGAGTCGACCGACAAGATCGCGGGCGCCAAGACCTCCTCGAAGAGATGGAAGATCGACTCGGCTGCATTGCCGTCGAATCCGATGGGGTTCGGTGCACGGGCTTCGAGTTCGTCGCGTGACACGGACTGATCGAGCGGTACTGGGTCGAGCGCGAGCCGCTCGTGGGTGTATCGGAGGATCAGGCGCGCCAGGTCGGCGGCGGCATCGTCGAAGTTGTGCACCGCGCGAACCGTACTCCGGTCAGCGCGCGACGTCGCCGGATGTCGTGAGGTGCTCGTCGACGAGCGCGAGCACGGCCTCGCCGTACCGTTCCAACTTGACCTCGCCGATGCCCGCCACGCCGAGCAACCCGACGCGAGTGGTCGGTCGTTCGGTGGCGATGGCTTCGAGCGTCGCGTCGTTGAACACCACATAGGCGGGCACATCCGCGCCGCGCGCGGTCTGCAACCGCCATTCCTTCAACTTCGCGAACAGCGCACGATCGATGTCGGGCGCGTCCGGGTTCGTCGCCCGAAGCTGTGCGCGCGTTTCGGCGAGCCGACGACGCGCATCGGCGCGCGCTTGCTTCGGTGTGACGGGCTCGGGGTCGTCGCCGCCACCACCGGTGATGCGATCGAGCCACATACTGGGTTTGCGGCGGCGCGGTCGTCCGGCGACCACGCGTTCGGCGACCCAGCTCACGTGGAGTTCGTCGACGGCTCTCGACAGCGCGACATGGAGCAGCCGCTGTTCTTCGGCGCGGGCCTCGGGCGTGCGTGCAAACGAGATGGGCACCAAGCCCTGTTCGACGCCGGTGACGAACACGACATCCCACTCGAGTCCCTTGGCCCGATGGAAGGTGACCAGTTCGACGCAGTCGCCGCCGCCGATGTCGCCTTCGCCGCGGGTCGCGGTGGTGAGCCAGGCCAAGAACCCGGCCAAGGAGCCAGTTCCCCCTTCGGCCGAGAGGTACTCGTTGCCGAAACGAACGAGTGCGTCGGCGGCACCCGCTCGTTCGGTACTGGGCGCGGCAACGTCGGAAGGCTCTGCGTCGGAACCGTTGGCGTTGGGCTCGCCGCTGCCGTCGGGGTCATTGGAATCGGGAGGCGAGGCCACGAGATCGGCGAGGTGGTCGGCGAGCGGTCGGCCCGGCGCGGCGCGCTCGACCTTGCGCAGTTCGCTGAGCGCGGCTTTGACTTCGGGCCGAGCGAGGAACGACCCGGTCCCAGGCAGCCGGTAGGGAACGCCGGCGCGAGCGAACGCAGCTTCGAATGCGGCCGATTGCGCATTGGTGCGATACAGCACCGCGATCTGCGACCACGCGACGCCACGATCGTGGGCTCGGGTCGCGGCGCGCGCCACCGCCGCGGCTTCGGTCGTGTCGTCGCTGAACTCGCGCACCGTGGGCGTTGCCCCGTTGGTGCGCACCGCGGCGGGTGTCGGCCGCACGACGCCGGCACCGACGCCGAGTACCGCGTTGGACGCGTTGACGACCTCGGGAGTCGAGCGGTAATTCGTCAGCAATCGCACCGTGCGCGCGCCGGGGAAGTGACGTGCGAACGTGACGAGCACCGCCGACTCGGCGCCGGCGAAGCCGTAGATGGCTTGCGCTTCGTCGCCGACGACACAGAGGTCGCAGCGATCGCCGAGCCAACCACGCAGCACACGCAGCTGTGCCGGACTGATGTCTTGGAATTCGTCGACGAAGATGTGCCGGTGCCGGAACCGGACGGAGCTGGCGAAGTCGGCGTCGGTTTCGAGGGACTCGGCGCACCACCAGAGCAAATCGTCGAAGTCGATGAGTCGTTTGGCGCGTTTGTCGCGCTCGTAGCGCGCATAGAAATCGGCGAGTTGTTCGGCGGGACGCGGGAGCTCGCGGTCGGCGACATGGGCCGCGGCAACGAAGTGCTCGGGCGCGATGCCGCGTGCCTTGGCCCATTCGATTTCGCCGGCGACCTCGTTGATGGCGGCGAGCTGGGAGTCGCCGCGTCCGCCCAGGATCGGCGCAAGCAGACGAGCTTTGCGTTCGAGGAGCGCGGGGAGCTCCCGCCCGCGTTCGGCTTGGCGGCGCCGAAGCTGGGCCAGACACAAGGCGTGGAACGTGCCCGCGGTGACCTCGCCCGCTCCCAGCCGGGCAAGCCGGTCGACCAACTCGCCCGCGGCCTTGCGGGTGAAGGTGACCGCGAGCGTGCGGCGCGGGTCGATGAGCTCGTTTGTCGCCAGCCAGGCGATACGGCGGGTCAGGACCCGCGTCTTGCCGGAGCCGGCCGGGGCCAGGATCGCCAACGGGGCACCCAACGCCATCGTGACCGCTTCGCGCTGTCGATCGTCGAGCCCGTCGAGTAACTCCATCGGCTGGGCACTCTACGGAACGGTTGCGACATCGCGTTCGTGGCGCGAGGTGTGGGGCGGCGCGTCAGGCCGACGGGCGCGGAAGCGGCAGCGTCGAGGAAGAGAAATGGGCCCCGGGGTGCGGGTCGATCGACCCGCCCGCTTCCGGGGCCCACTTCCAGCGGTTGCGTCCTCACGGACACAACGAGCGGGGGATGCGCACACTCATCCGATCCGCTCCCGGCGCCACCAGGGCCACCGTCGGAGCTGCAGGTGCGTCCGCTCCCGTCAGCGCGTTTCCGCGGGTCGGTTTCGGTCGCGCTGCACGTCCGTCGGCGACGATGGTGTCGTGCCGGCGACCGCAACCTAGGCCGCGCGTCCGGCGATGTAAAGCGCGAGTCGCCGACCCGATTCTCGTGCGCGTCAGTGTTGCGCGCGTGGTGCGAATCCGAATCGGCGCGTCATGCGTAGAGTGCTCCACGATGCTCGTTTCGCCGCGTCGGTTCGAAAAGATCGTGGGTGATGCGCTCGACGCGTTACCCGATGAGCTGGTCGCATTGCTCGACAACATCGCGGTGATCGTGGAGGATGCACCGACGGGCACCCAGCGCGGCGAACACGGTGACCTTCTCGGTCTGTACGAAGGATCGGGGATGGCAACACGAGGACCGATGCTGCCTGGGTATCTCGCCGATCCGATTGCGGTACCCGATCGGGTCGTGCTGTTCCGGCGACCGCTGTGCGCGATGAGCGTCGACGAAGACGAGTTGTTCCAGAACGTCTACGAGACGCTCGTGCACGAGTTCGCGCACCACTTCGGCATCGACGACGACCGGCTCGACGAACTCGGGTGGGCATAATGCAGGTGCCCGGTGCCGCCGACTTCGACGCGCAGCTCGAACTCGATTTCACCGCACCAGCACACGATCCGCATCGATTCCGACGACCGATCGAGCTGCGCGTCGGCACGGTCCGGCGACGCCATGTCCAAGCCGTGCTCGAATCCGATCGCATCGTCGTGACGCACCCGCCTCGCATGTCCGAATCGGAGGCTCGCCGGATCGGCGAGGAGCTGCGAGTGCGGCTCGAGCGGCGGATCGCGGCCGACGAGATCGATCTCGAAGCCCGAGCGCGGAAGCTCGCTCGGCGTTACGGGCTGCCCCGACCCGCCAGCATTGCCTGGAGCGACCGCCAACAGCGGCTCTGGGGGACCTGCACCAGCGACGGCGTGATCCGGATCTCGGGTCGGTTGGCGGAGCTGCCAGGATTCGTGCTCGACGCGGTCATCGTGCACGAACTCGCGCACTTGGTGCATCTCGACCACGGCACCGAGTTCGACACGCTGGTCCGGCGCTATCCGAAGACCGACCTGGCCACCGGATACCTGATGGCCCTCGACCACCACGGCTTCGACCGACACGAGGCGTGACGACCGTTCGGCCCGGGCGCGTGAACGCGCCTGCGAGGGCCGATGCGGTCCTACGCTTCGGCAATGGCCTACCCCAAACGTCTCTTGCAAGACGACGAAGAAATCGCACTCGATCTCCGTCCGCACTGGTGGTTCTTCGGGAAGCAGATCCTGATCGGCGTCCCGTTGTGGATCTTCATCGTCTTCGTCCTCGTAGCTGCCAACGGCGACATCCAGAAGGTCGCCTTGTGGGTTTGGCTGGTGGGCGCGGTCGTATGGGCGGGCTGGCTCCTGATCAAGTATCTCGACTGGACCTTCACGTATTTCGTCGTGACCAGTGAGCGGGTGATCTTTCGCACCGGTGTCATCGCCAAGCGCGGCGTCGAGATTCCGCTCTCGCGTATCAACAACATCAACTTCGAACAGTCCGTGTGGGAACGCGTCATCGGCGCGGGCGACCTCTCGATCGAAAGCGCGGGCAAAGACGGACAGAGCACGTTCGAAGACGTGCAGCATCCCGACGGCGTCCAACAAGAGATCTACCGGATGATGGAACAGCACGAACGCCACCGGGCGACGTGGTCGGCGCCGACGCTCGTGCAGCAAGCGGCACCCGCCGTGGCTGGGCCATCCATCCCCGAGCAGATCGATGCGCTGGCGAAGCTCCGCGACAGTGGTGCGATCAGCGACGCCGAGTATCAGGCCAAGAAACAGGATCTGCTCGACCGCATGTAACCGGCGGGCCGCTCACTGCGTGAGGCGGGCTCGTAGCCGGGTCTGCCAATCGTCGAAGTCTTCGGCGGTCACATCGCGTTGGACGCCCGCGAAGCTCAACTGACCAGGATGGTCGAAGCCAGTGACGTGCACGTGCACATGCGGAACCTCGTCGCCGACGACCAACACGCCGACGCGCTTGGGGGCGAACTCCGCGGCGATCGCGCGACCGACGCGCTGCGCGACAGTCCACACGTGCGAGTTCAAGTCCTCCGGCAGATCGATCCAGTGGTCGTACTCGGCGATCGGGACGACCAGCGTGTGACCTGGGTACATCGGCTCGATCGTCAAGAATGCGACACAGCGATCGTCGCGGTAGACGAACCTCCCCGGGATCTCGCCCTCGATGATGCGGGTGAACAACGTGGCCATCAGCGGTCTCCGGATTCGATCGTGGGGTCGAGGCGCCGGGCGCCGTCGGCAGCCGCGACGACGAATGGCGTCGGAACTTGGTTCGTGCGCGAACGGTAGTGGTCGCATGCGACATCGGCGATCTGCTCGGCTCGGCTCGCGGGAGTCAACGCCACGACACACCCGCCGAACCCCGCTCCGGTCAGTCGGGCACCGATCGCGCCGGCTTCCATCAAGGAGTCGACCAATACGTCGAGGGCGGGGGTCGACACCTCGTAGTCGTCGCGCAACGACGCGTGAGATGCGAGCATGAGCGGCCCGAGCTCGTCCACTCGACCGCGTCGCAGCGCCGCGACGAACATCAACGTTCGTCGGTTCTCCGACACGACGTGGCGGGCGAGTGGATCGTTCGCAACGGCCTCGGGCTGCGCGTCGCGCAGGGTGGGCACGCCCAGCCGCGCCGCGGCGGCTTCGACGCCAGCGCGTCGTTCGGCGTACTCGGTTCCGACGAGTGTGCGGGGAATGCCGCAGTGCACGACGACCACCGCGAGGTCGTCGGGAATCCGCACGGGAGCGACGCCGAGCGTGCGGCAGTCGAGGAGCAACGCGTGCCCGGCCTGGCCGTGAACCGAGGCCATCTGATCCATGACGCCACACGGCATTCCCGTCGAGCGGTGTTCGGCCCGCTGGGCGGCGAGCGCCAGCGCATCGCCGGTCAGCGCCGATCCGGCTGCGGTCGCGAGCGCGAGGCCGACCGCGACTTCGAAGGCCGCCGACGAGGAGAGGCCTGCGCCGATCGGCACGGTGGAGTCGACGCCGAGTGCGACACCGACCCGGATGTCGTGATCGTCAGCGAGTTCGGCGGCCATGCCGGCGGCGGGTCGAGCCCAGGCGGGTTCGAGCGTTGACGGCGGCACCGAGCGATCGAAGGTCGCCCGGTCGGTGTGGGCGCTCGACGCGACCACGACGTCGTCGTCCGGATGCGTGCGCCAGGCGACGATGACATCGAGGTCGATAGCCATCGGCAAACAGAAGCCGTCCTGGTAGTCGGTGTGTTCGCCGATGAGGTTGACCCGGCCGGGTGCGCGCACGAATCCGCAGTCGTCGAGCGAAGCATCGATGAGCGACGCTGCGGTTTGGGCTCGGGAGCGCAGGCTGGGGGGCACGGGCGGCGAACCTATAGCCGCCGCCTCGCTCGTCGCAGGTGCGCAAACCCAACGCACGACCGGCCGCCGAGTGAGGGCGAAAAAGTTGTGAGGTACGCGTCGGGTGCCGCCTCTCCGTGCAGAATGCCCGCGCAAACGTCGATGAGGAATCGACCGAGTCGTGCAACACCGGGGCGGCCTGGGGACCGGATCCATCCGAAGGGGAGTCGATGACGAGCCGAACCATTCGAAGTGATCGCCGTGCGTTTCGGTCGCAGCGGGGCGCGGTCGCCCCCGGCTGGCTGGCCGCCGCGCTCGTCGTGGCCGCGGCCGGCGGAGCAGCCGGGTTCGTGGTCGGCGATCGAGACGCGCCGAGCGAGTCGGTTGTCGAAGGCGCGGTCGACCACGCCTCCGGCGTTGCGCCCGTTCGCACGTGCCCCAATGGCGATGTCGTGACCGAGCTGGGGTCGGGGGACCGAGTCCACGTCACCGCGATCGACCCCTCGGGCGACTGGCTCGAACTGCGCGATCCGTTGGACCTCGGACGGAGAGTGTGGATCGAACGCTCGGCGGTCGATCCGGATCGGTCGTTGGACGATCTCGACGTGATCGCATGTGGCGAACGGGTCGCGTACGCCGCCGGATCGACCGTGCCGACGACGTCGTCTGCAATCGCGACGACGTCGACCGTGGCCGTGACGACGACATCGCCGGGGCCGACAACGGTGCCCGTGACGGCGCCCCCAACCACGGCGCCACCGACCACGGCGGCGCCCGACACCACAGCACCGCGTATCACCGCCGTCGTCAAGGACACCGAGCACGTCTACGAGAACCAACCGGCAGTGTGTCCGGGGCACCCCTACACGGTGGAGGTGTCGGCGACGGTGACCGACGCGGTGGGTGTCGCCCAGGTCGTGGTTCGGTGGTCGGTCAACGGCAACTCAGGCGAGGTCCCCGCGACGCGAGCAGGTTCGAACTACTCGGCGACGCTCGGGCCGTTCGACGAAGACACGATTCCGCAGACCCCGGGTCAAGACGACATCGCCTTCACCTTCCGAGCGACTGATGCTGCCGGCAACGTCGCCAGCACCAGCAACGACCTGCAGATCTTCGACTGCACGTTTCTCTAGGCACGAGAAAGCGCACTGACATGACTTCGAACGACCAGCAGCGAAACGACCAACAACCGAACGACCGGTCGTCGAATGCGGCGACGGGCCGAGCCGCGGTACGCGCGACCGGTGTCAAGGTCGTCGCATTGGCGGCCGTGTTCGCGGTCTCGCTCGGCGCCGCGTTCGGGCTTGCGCGTCGCACCGACGAACCGACGGCGTCGGCGACCTCGACGTCGACCGCCTCCGACTCGGAACGCCCTGCTCCGGTACCGGTCTTGGCGCCACTCGCGGTCGACGTGGATCCTGCGCAGATCGCCGACACCCCCGGCGGCGCCGGCGGCGAGGGCGTCGCCGTGTCGCCGGTCGTGTCGATGCAACCCGCGTCGATGGTCGCGCGCCGGCCGATCGACGCCGACTCGAGCCCCGACGACCTTGCCGCATCGATGCTCGATGCGTTCGCGCCCGAACTCACCCGCGACGCGGGTCGCGCGAAACCCGAC
Organism: Actinomycetota bacterium; assembly: GCA_005772765.1. GTDB lineage: Bacteria > Actinomycetota > Acidimicrobiia > IMCC26256 > PALSA-610 > SXJQ01. The sequence continues at coordinate 16,175 of SXIR01000153.1, read as the reverse complement.
GGCGACGGGGAGTCGGAGCCCGATGTCCCAAGCGGTGACGACGTCGGGGTCGGCGTCTTCGTCGATCCGTGCGCCGGCGACTCGCCCGCCGAGGCTCGCGACGACGCCGAGTGCGCCGAAGGTGTGGGCAGCACGGTGCTGGCGATCCGAGCGCCGGCCGCGATGGAAACGGTGCTGTTCCTCGACCCGGCTCACATCGACGCGGCCAACCCGGGCTGGCGTCGTTGCGACTACCCGTCCGGCGACGGCATCCCGGCCGTGGTGTTGACGAACAATCCTGTCGACGAGGGATTCGTCAGCTTCCACGACGTGTACGACATCGCGGCGACCCGTGATCAGTTCGACCTTGCACCAACGAGCGAGGCGGAACGTCGCCGTTGGGAATCGACGCCGACCTACCCCGAAGATTGGTGGGAGGGACCGCAACACTGCCTGCGCGTGCCGCTCGCCGGTGCCCCCGGCACGCAGTGGTCGATCACGGCGTGGACCGACGGTATCGGCGGCGACGACTTCGACAACTCGGGTTGGACCATTCCCGATTCCCGTACCCGCCCGCCGGTGTCGATCCGTTTCGACGGCGCGAACCACGTGCGGGTCATCGCCCCGGTGCAGTCGAACGGCATGACGGTCGCCGCGTCGGCGATTCCCTTCGGGCCTGCAGGGAGCGGGTCGTGCGCGACTCACGAAACGAACGAGACCGAGGCGACGGCCGAGACGTCGAGCGAGCGGCGGGTGCACCCGGCCGAGCGACTCGACGCCGACACGTTGGCCTCACCCGATTACCCCTACCTCCCGGCGTACAACGCGATGAAACAGGTCGTCCTCGAACTGGACGAAGGCACCTATTACCACCTCTGCGTGCGCTGGTATCGCCAGGCCGCCAGCTTCGACTCGGCGGGCATCGTCGACCGTGAGGCGTACTTCATCGCCACGCCGGATCGTCGGCGGGCGACATTCCGGGTGGTCGGACACGAGTTCGTCCGGGCCGTCGGCCCCGATCGGGTGAGCGTCGCGGTCGTCGAACCGGATCGCAGCAGTCCGCTCCAGCTCGCGTCGTCGGGCTCGTGGACGGGCGCGTGCAGTGCTTCGCTGCCGAACGGGGTGAGCTATCGCGGCGGAAGTCGCACGGTGCTCGCCGAGCCGCTCGCGTTGTGTTCGACCGAAGGGCACGTCGACGACCTGTTGGTGTACCCGGAGGTCGACATCGTGACCAGCGTGCGAGATGGCGCGTCGCAGCGCGTACGCATTCCGCTCGATCTCAAGTCCGAAGGGACGCGTTCGGAGCTCTATCGCATCCCGCTGTCGGGTGAACGCCGCTTGTGCGGAACCGGGCCGTTCAGCGGCGGCTGTGGCGCCAACCGCGACGACTTCGGCGCCATCACCTTGGAGGTCGTCTACTCCGAAGGTCGCCGGACTGGTCAGTACGACGGATTCGTCGGCGCGCCGACCGAATGGACGGGTCCTGCATCCGAACGGCCCGAACCTGGTCCCGATGTGCAACTCGACCACTTCGACGATTACGTGACCGACGCAAGCGGCAACATCGTCGGTATCGCTGCCCGCACGTTCACGATGCCGGTGACCGACCGAACCGACGCGCTCGAACTGGTGTTGGTCGCCGATCGCAACGCGGACGTGCACGTGCAGGTGCACCCCGCGCCCGAGCGGGAGTTGTGCCTGACTTCCGGCGACGGTTCCGCGACCGGTCGTGCTTTCGCTCGGACTCGATCGCCCATCGTGATCACCGGACTGTGTGCTCGGACTCACTATCGACTCGAGGTGACGATGACGGCCGACAACGGCCGGGTGACGCGGTTCGGCCCGGAAGCGACCAGTGGCTGGAACTATGCGCAGACCTACGGCTGGCAGGCCGAGTGGGGCGTCCACGCCCGGATCCTCGAATACCCGGGGAGCGACGACATCGCGATGCTCCACGGCGACGTTCTTGTCGATGCCCGACCGATCGATCTGCGTGAAGCCGGACCCAACGACGGCGAAAACCACAACCTGTGCTTCGCTGGCCGACTCCGATCCATTCATCGCAACGGCCATCGTGGTTTCTACGGTGACGCGGTGACGTTCGACGTGCGCGTTGCCTTGGGCGACTACGTCCCGCCCGTGTCGAACTACTGGCGCGAGAACTTCAATCGTTGTGTGCACCGGGGCTTCGGCCGCGATCCCCGCTTCAACGAAGTCACCGATTCGCTCACGGTGCCGACCGAGGAGTTGTTCGACGGCGACTTCACACGTCGGCTCGACGACGGCAACGGGCTGGTCGTCGAGATCCGCATCCTCCCGCGTCGTCTCGACGTCGGATCGGGTTACGACTACCCAGACGATCGGTGGCGGCGCTGAGTGCCGGCAAGAGCGGATGAGTTCGCACTGGTACCTTCGCAGACGTGCGAGCTGTGGCGAGGAGGGGGCGACCTCGGCTTGAGTGGATCGCGCTGGTGCCCATTGCGGTGCTGTTCTCGCTCGCGGTGTGGCGCGAGCTGCCGTACGTGTATCACGCCGACGAATGGCGCACCTACAACACGACGGTCGGCATGCTCGACCGCGGCTCGTTCGACCCGGAGTTCTTTCGTTATCCGACGTTGATGTTCTATCTCCACGCGCTGGTGCTTGCGCCGTTCGAGTGGTTCGGCGACGTCGAGTACATGCAGCGCATTTCGTTGGGGTCTGCGTACGCGCCGTCGCCAGGGCTGGTCGCGTTGTTGCGAGCGGTCACGGTGGTGTTCGCGTTGGGTGCTGTCGCGCTGGCGATGTCGATCTCGCGACGCGTGAGCGGGTCGTCGGTTGCCGCATGGACGACCGCTGCGTTGCTGGGTGTTTCGCCGATGGTGATCGAACACAGTCGTTACCTCGCGACCGATACCTACGCGGCGATGTTGTCGAGCGCGACCGTTGCGGCCGCGATTGTGGTGTTTCGCCGCGGCAACCTGCGCGATTACCTCATCGCCGGCGCGCTCGCGGGACTGGCCGGCGGCGCGAAGTACAACGCGGTGTTGGTCGCGTTGACGATCGTGGTCGCGCACGGATTGCGACAACCGAGCCGAGTCGACAGTGACACGCCCGTCGGAGGTCCCGCCGAGGTCGCGGCTCGGCCCAAACCGATCTCGGTGCAGGGTTTCGCGTCGCTCGCCGCGTCGGGTGCCGCCGCGATCGTTGCGTTCATCGTGTCGACGCCATACGCCGTGCTTTCGACCGATCGTTGGTGGGACGACGTCTCGTTCGAGATGCGGCATTACTCCACGGGTCATTTGGGGACCGGTGAGTCGTCGGTGTTCCACTACGTCGGACTCTTGTGGGACACCTACGCAGTCGTGTTGCTCATCGCGGCGGTCCCATTGATCGTGCGGCGAACGCGTCGCGAGGCAGCGATCGTGGCCTCGTTCGTCGTGGGCTACGTCGGTTTCGTGTCGCGCTACCCCTTGCGGTTCGATCGCACGATCCTGCCGATCCTGCCTGCGTTGGCCGCGCTCGTCGGAATCGCCGTCGCGTTGGCGTGGGACGCCCTCGGCCGCCGTGACGCACCGGGGACGAGCGAACCGTCGACGGTTGTGGCCGGTGCCTCGCGGCGCGCGCGTTGGCTGCGTCTCGCGCTCGTGGTCGCGGTGGCCGCCGCGTTCGCGGTGCCCTACGACGGCTGGGAGTCCGCCCGTCCGGCGGGCGATGGGCGCAGCGAAGCCCGGGAGTGGATCGCCGACAATCTCGAACCCGGGTCGCGGATTTTGGTCTCGAACTACGCGCCGTGGGTCGACCCCGAGGACTACGCGGTCGAAGCGATCCCGCGGCGTGGGATCTCGACCGACGAGGCGGCCGGGTTCGACTATCTCGTGCTCGCCCGCGAGGAGTACGGGCGGTTCTGCCGCAACCCCAAACGCTTCGCCGCAGAACTCGCCCGATGGGAAGCGTTGGCGTCGAGTTTCTCGACCGCGGCCGAGTTCGACACGCCGTCGCGGTATGTCGTGTTGGCGACCAGCGCGGCGGCGCAACCCAGCCCGCCGCTGTGCGCATCGGACGCGTCGAGCGAATGAGCCGACCGTCGGATCTCAGCGATTGACGACTTCGCCGGACGCGGAGCCAACGGCGACGACCGTTGCCGTCGCGGCCCGGTTGGCACCCAAGCCGTTGCGATATCGGTCGAGAGCGATGCGGGCGATGTTGTCCGCATCGCCGGCGTCGGCAATTGCGACACAACATCCGCCGAAACCGCCACCCGTGAGGCGCGCGCCGAACGCACCAGCTTCGACGAGCGCGTCGACGATCTCGTCGAGTTCGGGCGTGGAACTCTCCATGTCGTCGCGGCTCGACGCGTGGCTCTCGCACATCAGACGCCCCATCGTCGCGTAGTCGCCGATGCGCCCGGCCGCAGCAAACGCTTCGACGCGAGCGATCTCGGACACGACATGGCGGGCGCGACGATGGTCGGCGACTTGGTCGAGCCGGACGTCGCGCAGCACCCGGACGCCCAACGCGGCTGCGGCGGCGAACGTCTCGGCGCGGCGTTGCGTCCACGGACTCGTCGCCAACGTTCGTTCGACTCCCGAGTTGACGACGACCACCGCGAGCGAGTCGGGGATCGGGAGGCGCTCGACGTGCAGCGTTCGGCAGTCGAGCAGGATCGTCCCGCCGATGACCGACGCCATCTGATCTTGGATCCCGCACGGGACTCCGGTGCCGAGATGTTCCGCAGCCTGCGCGGCCTTGGCCAGCGCGAACGGTTCGATCGTGAAGTCCGCGACGGCGGCGAGCGCGCTTGCGATCGCGATTTCGAACGCCGCCGACGACGACAATCCACCGCCGATCGGGAGGGCGGATTCGATGGACACGTCGGCGCCGATCGGAGGACGCCCCAGCTCGGCCAGCACCCGCACGATCCCGCCCACGAGCTGCCCCCACGCTGGAGCGACCGCCGCCGGATCGTCGACGCCGTCTGCGGCCACGTCGACCGTTCCCAGCTGTTCGGCCGATTGCACCACCACGCGCTCATCGTCACGACGGCGGATCTGAACCCGCACATCACGGTCGATCGCCATCGCGACCACGAGCCCATCGTGGTAATCGACGTGGCCACCGATCAGATTGACGCGACCCGGCGCCCGGAAGATCCGGGCGCCGGGCAGAGAACGTGGGAGCGGCACGGCCGCGCCTGGTTCGGTCACGAGTTGGCGAGCGTCAGCGCCTGGCCGAGCACCCTGGAGTTGTCCTTGGCCGCCGAACGCCCGAGGCACGCGGACGCCAACACCAGGCCAGGGACCGCCAGTGTTCGGAACCAACCTCTGTGCATCGTTCGTATCCCCGGTTGCGGCGACGGCCCGAGTGCCCATCGCCGATGCGGATCGGACCGTAACCGGGAAATCGGAGCGCCGCCCGGATGCCCCGCCAACCGCTCCGGCCGCGTGCGTCGAGTCGGTCAGTGCTCGCGCAGCAGCGCGGCGGCGGCCTCGGGGACCACCGGATTGCTCAGCGTTCCCGACCCGAGTTCGCCGCTGGCAACGAAGCGCTGCACGCCGGGTGCGCGTTGCGGCGGCGCGATGTGCGCGTGGAGGTGCCACTCCTCGCCCGCCGACTTGGGGGCCTGGTGGAACCACAGCAGGTACGGAAACATCGCGCTGCGGGCCGGGTCGTCGGCCCACAGCCGGTCGTAGCGACCGAGGACATCGGTGAGGAGCTCGACGAGCCCGTCGCGCTCGGCGTCGTCGAGGTCGGCGATCCGGCCGACGTGCCGCGTCGGCGTCAGGCGGACACCGAACGAGTGCGTCGAGGCATACGGCACGTAGGCGGCCCATGTCGCCGACGCGCAGAGCACGCGTTCGCCCGCGGCGATCTCGTCAACCGTCTCGACACACGATGCGCAACCATGCTGCCGATTGACCGCGGCTTCGGCTGCTGGTTCGGGAGGAACGAACGGGTACGCGTAGATCTGGCCGTGCGGATGATGGATCGTGGCGCCGACGTCGGGGCCACGGTTCTCGAACACGAGCACGTACTCGATCTCAGGTCGGGCCAACAGTTCGGTCGTGCGGTCGGCCCACAGATCGACGACTGCACGGAGTTGCTCGGGAGGGAGTGTCGACATCGAGGCGTCGTGGTCGGGTGAGTAGAGGATGACTTCGGTCGCGCCGATCGCAGGCAACGATGCGGTCCCGGCCCGTTCGGCCGCGTCGATGTCGATGGGCGCGCCGGGTTCGAGGGCCGGCCAACGGTTCGCGAACCAACGCACGGTGTACGGGTCGGGGGCCTCGAGCCCGCCGACGCAGAACGGACAACCCGTCGTCGGGAGGTTGGGTCGGCCCTGGCGGTGTCCGACGATGTTCACCCAGCGCCGGGTCAACCCGTCGAAGCGAAACTCCCCGTTCATCACCCGTTCCTTCGCCGGTATGTCATCGAACGTGCGTCACTTCCGGGTCTACCACGCATGTTTCGGACGTGCGCTCGGTTGGGCGAGGTCGTTCAAGCGGCGCGGATGGCGGGGAGGACCTCGGCGGCAAAACGCTCGAGCCCATCGCGATCGAACGGCGCGCGCATTGCCAAGATCAAGTACTCGGCGCCCGCCGTGCAATACGCCGCGGCCTTGTCGACCATCTCTTGCACGCTGCCGGTGAACACGCCCGGGCGCACGTAGTTCGCCATGGCGCCGAACTGCTCGACGAGCTCGGCGTCCGTGAACGCCATGCCGACGTTGACCGACTTGGTGATCTCGGCCGGGTTGCGTCCGAGCCGCTCGCAGTGTGCGTCGAGCACGGCAGCCTTGTGCGCCCACGCGTCGGGCGCGACGAACGGGACGTTCCAGCCGTCGGCGTGCTGCGCGCAGATCCGCAGCGTGACCTTCTCGCCGCCACCGCCGACCCAGATCGGCAGGCGGGCCTGCTGCGGCTTCGGTTCGCACATCGCATCGTGCAGCGAGAAGTACTCGCCCGAGAACGACGAACGTTCCTCGGTGAGCAGCGCTCGGACGCACTGGATGTACTCCTCGAGTTTGCGGAGCCGCTCGCCGGCGGTGCCGTACGGCAATCCGTAGACGTCGTATTCCTGTTGCAGCCACCCGCCACCCAGGCCGAGTACGACGCGGCCGTTCGCGAGTTGGTCGAGGGTTGCCATGGTGTTCGCGAGTACCGCAGGGTGGCGATAACCGGCCGAGTACACGAGCGAACCGCACTGCACCCGCGATGTCGCGGCGGCCAACGCGGCATGCGACGCCACCGCTTCGAGACAATGCGGATTCCCGGTCGCGTCGGCTGCGTAGAAGTGGTCCCAGATCGAAATCCAGTCGAAACCGAGATCTTCGATGCGGCGCCAGAGCCCTTGCAGTTCGGCGATGCTCGTGTTCTGGAGTCCGGTATGTACTCCGAACTTGACGTCCATGACGACCTCCGTTGGTTCCGTGCGTGCTCCGCAACGCATCTGGTACTGGATGGACTGCGCGCCGATCAGGCGACGTGTGGCGCTACCTCGGCAGCGATCAGCCGTAGCTGGTCGAGGTCGGTCACGTCGAGCATTTGCAAGTACACCCGCGATGCTCCGGCGTCGCGATAGCGAGCGAGGGTCTCGACCGCCTCGGCCGGCGATCCGCACACACCCTGTTGACGGAGTTCGTCGGGTGATCGGCCGATCGTCGCGGCACGTCGTTCGAACTCGACGTCGTCACCGCCCACGCATGTGGCGAGCGCGACCGAGAACGTCATCGTTGCCGGGTCGCGATCTCGCGCCTCGCACGCCGCCCGAACGTGCGCGACCTGCCGTTCGAACACCTCGACCGGCGGGAAGGGAACGTTGAACTCCTGTGCGTAGGTCGCCGCCAGGCGTGGCGTGCGGCGCGGGCCGTACCCGCCGACGATCACCGGCAGCGGCGCTTGCACGGGTTTGGGCAGCGCCGGCGAGTCCCGGAGTTGGTAGTGGCTGCCCACGAAGTCGAAGGTGGCACCCGATGGCGTGTTCCACAGCCCGGTGCAGATCGCAAGTTGTTCTTCGAACCGCTCGAACAACGTGTTCAGGTCGGGGAACGGAATGCCGTACGCGGTGTGCTCCTCGGTGTACCAACCGGTGCCGAGGCCGAGTTCGACCCGGCCTCCGCTCATGGCGTCGACCTGCGCCACCGCAATGGCGAGCGGACCCGGGAACCGAAACGTTCCTGCCGTGACCAAGGTCCCGAGCCGGATCGTCGAGGTATCGCGGGCCAGCCCGGCGAGGGTGATCCAAGCGTCGGTCGGGCCCGGAAGCCCGGAAACATCGCCCATGCGCAGGTAGTGGTCGGAGCGGAAGAAGGCATCGAACCCCAGTTCTTCGCTGGTTCGGGCGACCGAGAGCAGATCCTCGTAGGACGCGCCCTGCTGAGGTTCGGTGAAGATCCTGAGTTGCACGGCGCAACCGTACCGATGCGAGAGGGCACGAGGCTTCTCCTAGCCTGGCGACTTCATGTTCACGTTGCGGCGTACCCCGTCACTGTCCGACGCGCTGATGGTGTATTCGCTGCGCGGCTGGGTGGATGCCGGGCTTGCGGGCGAAGGCACGCTCGAGGCGTTGCTGCAACAGATGGACGACGTCGAACAGATCGGATCGCTCGATCTCACCGACCTGTTGGACCTCCAACAGGTGCGACCCCACGTGAACCTCGACGAGGGTGGCGTGCGCTTCGTCACGTGGCCCGAGATCGAGGTGTGGACGGGTCGTCTCGGTCGTGACGTCGTCGTGGTCCGAGGACCCGAACCGTCGATCCGCTGGCCATCGGTGGCGCAGGCGATCGTTGACCTCGCGAACCAACTGCGGGTCGGAGAAGCAGTCGGTGTCAGCGGCATGCCGGCGTTCACGACGCATCGTCGACCGGTGCCGGTGCAGGCAAGCGCGGCGACGCGTAGCTTCGCGCAGGAACTCGGCGACCTCCGTGACGACTACGACGGTCCGACCGGCTTCAACACGGTCGTGCAACACACCTTGGGGGTCGCGGGCATCCGATCTGCGGCGCTGTGGGCGCAGGTGCCGCAGTACGTTTCGGGTTCGGCGTGTCCTCCGGCGGTCCGTGCGTTGCTCACCCGGCTCGAACAGTCGTTCCGAGTCGCGCCCGAGTTCGCCCAGCTCGACCGCCGGTCGGCGGCATATCGCGACAAGGTCGAAGAAGGGCTCGCCGAACGCCCCGACGTTCGATCGATCGTCGATCAGCTCGATCGCCAGCTCGATCGCCAGCTCGAAGGTCTGGTCGACACCGACGCTGTCGAGCCGCTACCGGAGGATCTGCCGAGCGGCGATGAACTCGCCGACGAGATCGAACAGTTCTTGCGCGGCAACACCGACTCCGGCGACTGAGCCGCCGTCTGGTCGCGCTTCGTGGGGCGTGTCGCTCGCGTCGGGCGGGTCGCCGCAGTTCAGGCGACGTCGTCGGGCAGATCCGTGAGGTCTCCGGAGCGAGCCTGCGGAATGTGGAACCGCAGCGCTGCGCGTGTCTCGGGCCCGGCGACGACCTCGATGCGGCCGCCGACAGCACGCGCGAGGTGATGCAGACGTTCGATGCCGTGACCGGCAACGACTCCGCCTTCGACCTCGACGACCAGTCGAGTGCCGGAGCGGTGCGCCGCGACGCGTACGTCGGAAGCCGACGCCTTTCGCCGAGCGGACTCTTCGATCGCGGTGACGAGGAGCTCGTGCAATCGATTCGCCTGGGTGGTGATCGCGAGTTGCGCCGAACACCGCACGACGACGCGCCGCCCGGCGAGCAACGCGTCGGATGCGTCCGCGGCGCGCGCAATCGCGTGGCGCACCAACACGGTTGTGTGCGGAGAGCGCGCGTCGACGGGATCGGCCGGCGCTCGTTCGAGCGCCGCAACGACTTCGGCGAGTTCGTCGGCGAGGTGGCGCGCCTTCCAGATCAGATCCGGTGACGCGGCGTCGGTGTCGGTTCCGCTTGCTTGCTCGCGAGAGAACCGTGTGAGCGTCTCGACGATGTCGACGAGCGATGGACGCAACTCCCGAGCGAGGCCGCCGAGGTCGGCGTCACCGTTGGAGGCCGCGTCGTCGCTGGTCGGCGCGCAGCGACTCGAATCGGGACGGGGCAGATCGCGGATCGGCATCAGCGCCTCCTCGTGGATCTGATCGGCGGTTTCGGCCGGGGAGTTGAGGATCGGGGAGACTTCCTGCGCCCATTGGTCACACCCGCGCCGTTGGCGCGCACCCCGAGGAGTGCGGCATGAGTGTCGTTCGCATCAACGCCATCACGGTTCCCGCCGACCGTGCCGACGAGCTCGTCGAGCGATTCGCCAACCGCGCTGGCGAAGTGGCCAAGATGCCCGGTTTCGAGGCCTTCGAACTCCTGCGGCCGAGCGACGATCGTGACGTGTTCCTCGTGTACACCCGCTGGGAGTCGAAAGCCGCGTTCGACAATTGGCTGTCGAGCCGAGCGTTTCAGCACGGCCACGCTCAGCCCAGCGGGCAGGGTCCGGTCTCGGCGCACGCCGAGCTGTGGAGTTTCGACGTCGTGCAGCAGGAAACGGCGGGCGAATCGACGGGCGAACCGACAGGCAAAACGACGGGTTGAGGTTCGCGACTCGTCGCATCGAGTCGCACGACGAGCGACCGCTGCCTAGGTTCCTCCGAGCCGGGACCGGAGGGGGAGTCATGGGATACGACTGGATGGGCAAACGGGTACTCGTCACGGGAGCGTCGTCGGGCATCGGCGCAGCCCTCGCACCGCGCCTCGCCGCGGCCGGCGCGGTGGTCGGCCTGGTCGCTCGGCGCGAGTCTGCGCTCGCGTCCGTGCTCGAACGTTGTCGAGCGCACTCGCCTGCATCGACGATGTGGAGCGTCGACCTTGCCGACCTCGGCGCCGTCGATGCACTCGCGAACGATGTGACGACATCGTTCGGTCCGCTCGACGTCCTCGTCAACAACGCGGGGATGCCCAAGCGGAAGGGCGTGCTCGAGATCGACGCGGACACGGTCGAGCGTGTGATGCATCTCAACTATGTGTCGCCCGTGCGTCTGACGCTGGCGCTGCTTCCGCACATGGTCGAGCGGGGGAGCGGCCTCATCGTGAGCGTCGCATCGGTGGCGGCCACGCTGTCATCGCCCGGCGAGGGCGCCTACGACGCGTCGAAGGCGGCCCTGGCGGTGTTCTCGGAAGCGATGGCGATCGACTTGTGGGACACGGGCGTGAAGGTCACCACCGTGTACCCCGGCGTTGTCGACACGCCATTGTTCGAGATCCCCGACAACGATCCGCTCCCACCCGGCATCACGCCGATTCCCGTTGCGGAGTTTCTCGACGGCCTGCTCGCCGGTATCGATGCCGACCAGCGTGAGATCTACGTGCCGAGCTGGTTCAAAGACATCGTGCAGCACAAAGTGAATGACCTCGACGGTTTTCTGGCCGGAAGCGCCGACTACGTCCGCAAGAACCGAGGGTGACACACGAGTGACATTCGCCCGTAGTGTCTTGCGCCATGACCCGCCCGATGCAGTCAACGGTCCGATCGATTCGCCGACACGCGGTGCCGGCGTGGTGGCGCGACGCGAAGTTCGGCATCTTCGTGCACTGGACGCCTGCGTCGGTTCCGGCATTCGCGCCCACGACCGACGAAATCGGTGAACTGCTGGCCGCGGGTCGGCCCGACGCCCTCGCGTGGTCGCCGTACACCGAGTGGTACGAGAACTCGATTCGTTTCGCCGACAGCCCGGCCGCCGAGCATCACCGCTCGGTCCACCAAAACCGTCCGTATCGCGAGTTCGCACGCGACTGGGAAGCGGCGCTCGACGGGTGGGATCCCGACGACTGGGCGCGTCGCTTTGCCGCGGCGGGCGCGCGCTACGTCGTCTTCGTGACCAAGCATCACGACGGCTATTGCCTCTGGCCGTCCGACGTTCGCAATCCGCACGTCGCGGATTGGGAATGCCGTCGTGATGTCGTCGGTGAACTCGCCGAGGCCGTGCGGGCGCAGGGGATGCGTTTCGGCGTGTACTACTCCGGCGGACTCGACTGGACGTGGAACGATCATCCGATCGGGCGGGTGACCGACCTCGCAGTCGCGCAACCTCGCGGTGCGTACATCGCGTATGCCGAAGCGCACGTCCGCGAGCTGATCCGGCGCTATCGGCCGTCGGTGCTCTGGAACGACATCTCATGGCCGGCCCCCGCAGCGAAGCTCGCACCGCTCCTCGGTGCGTACTACGACGCGGTCCCCGACGGTGTCGTGAACGATCGGTTCTTGCCGTGGTCGCCCGCGTTCGCCGCCGCGAAGACCGCACCGGTACGCAAAGTGATCGACGGTGTCGTCGCCAAGAGTGCGCACAAAGACCGTGGCATCATCCCGCCGAAACCGCCGATGTTCGACGTGCGAACACCGGAGTACACGGTGTTCGACGAAATTCAACCCGACGCATGGGAGTGCGTACGCGGCATCGACAAGAGCTTCGGGCACAACGAGTACTCCGACGATGCGCACTGCTTGACCCGAGCCGAGTTGTTGTGGTCGATCGCCGACATCGCATCCAAGAACGGCAACCTCTTGTTGAACGTCGGACCGCGCGGTGTCGATGCCACGATCGCGCCGGCGCAGATCACGCGATTGGATTGGCTCGCCGACTTCGCAACGACGCTCGACGAGGGATTGCGCTCGACACGCCCGTGGATCGTTCCCGGAGGGCGAAGCCGCCGCGTCGAGGTCCGCTATGTCGCCCGCGATCGATGGGTCCACGCGCTCGTGCGAGCCGAGGCGTCGAACGAGTCGCCGAACGAACTCGTGTTGGCGGAGGTCGCGGCGACCCCGACGACCTTGGTGACGACGGCCGCTGGCGACGCGCTCGCGTGGGTGCCGACTGCGAACGGCGTGCGCATCACGCTCGACGTGCCGCTCGACCGAGATCACCCGACCGCGTTGGTGTTGCGCGATGTCGTGGCGGCTCCGGACGCGCGACGCCCCGGGGGTTGACCCCCGGGGCGTCCGTGCAGGTCGAACGCACGCGTCGACTCAGGGTGTCACCACGAAGGTGGTGACCATGCCGAACATGCCGTCGTGGCGTTCGGCATGCGTGAGGATGTGGCAGTGGAGTGCCCACACGCCGACGGGCGCCAACGGCGCGTCCGGATCCGGGTTCAAGAGGTCCTCGGTGGCATGCACCAACACCGTGTAACGCTCACCCGGTGCCACGTTCAACGTGTCGACTCGGTAGGGCTCCGCGAGCGGGATCCCGTCTTTGGCGATCACCCATTGCGCCGGCCCATGCAGGTGCATCGGATGAATCTGGAGACCCTCGTTGTAGTACTCCAGTTGGATCCATTGACCGACTCGGGCAACCACCGGCGCGGTGGCAGGGAAGCTCTTGCCGTTGAAGCTGAGCCCGATCGCTCCGGCGTCGTTGAGGACGAAGGGGATCCGGGCGTCGGCCTTGGGCTTGCCCGTCACCGCCTGAATCTGCTCGGTGTAGTCGCCCACCAGAATCGCGCCGAACAAGCCGTCGGGGATCTGGTGTTCGCCGTGGTGATGCGAGTGGTACATCGCGGCCGCAGGTTCGTTGCCGACGGTGAACTCGTAGACGAACTCGTCACCGGGCAGGATCGGGTCCTGCGTCACGAACGGAACGCCGTCCATCGACACCGGCACTCCAGGAAGTCCGTGCCAGTGAATGGCACTCGACTGCGGCAACTCGTTCTTGAAGTTGACCCGGACCTTGTCGCCGGGGTCGAGCACCATCGTCGGTGCCGGCACGGTGCCGTTGTACGACCACGCCCGCACCGTCGTCTTCGGGTCGACCTGCCAGTCGATGACCATGGCCGTGATGTCGAACACCTTGGTGCCGTCGGCCTCGACCGATGACGGCTTCAGGATCGGTGGACCCAACAGCGGGTTCGTGGTGACATCGCTCGGGTCGTAGAGCGGGTGTTCGGTGTTGGGCTCGTACAGACTCGGGTCGAGTGCGTTCGCCAGATCGCCGGCGCCCGCCTTCTCGAGGAAGTTCTCGTAGACCTTCACGACCTGCCCCACGTACGCGTCGACGGGCTCCCGCTGGAGCGCGTCGTCGGCGTCGTTCATCGCGAGGAGTTCTTCGTCGGTGGCGCCCGCCGACCCAGATTCTTGCTGGGCCGCCGACAACGGCACGCCGATGGCCACCGTCCCGCGCATGCCCGCTTCGCGGTGTCCCGAAATCGCGCAGTACCACTCGTATTCACCGGGTTCGACGCCGGCGAGGTCGAGCGAGTCGGCGTCACCGCTGTTCAAGTCCTCGGTGACGAGGTCGGTGCCCTCGATGGCGAGGTTGTGCACCGACTGACCGTTGTTGACCACGTTCAGCGTGGCCCCCTCGTCGACCTCGGTGGTCTTGGGTTCGATCGAGAAATCGGCGAGCGCGACGTTGACGCCACCACTCGCTGCCGCGCCGCCCCCACGGCTGCCCTCGTCGTCATCGGTGACCACCACGATCAGCGCCGTGAACGCCAGGATCAGTGCGAGCAGTGAGAACACCACGCTCGTGGCCTTCACCGCGTCGCGGTCACGCTGTTGGAACAGACCCACGGGCCCTCCTCCGGATCTCCGAGAGCGGACGCGCGCACAACGGCATCCACTCGGCACGCGCGTCGCGGTGCCACCAACAGCCAACCGGTTTGGTGGCGAGATTCGGAGGGCCGAAGGTCCCAAGCCGACATGACCGGCGTCGCAACCGCTGGCGCTGCACGCCCACGGTCGACATCGGTCTGGGTCGAAGGTCCCGGCGCGGTGGCTCGCCGTTGGGTCGGTCGGTTTCTGTAGCCTCCGCCACCGTCGCCGTGGCGTGCGCGCACGTCATGGCCACCCGACCGCCAGCACCCGACAGGAGCCACTGGACGTGCCCACACCCCAAGAAGTCGCGCAGCAAGTCCTCGGGCCCGGCGGGCCCTTCGAGATCGTCGTCGAGTCGGTGCTCGGGCAACCGGTCCAGGTGTACAAAGACCGCCGGGCGAATCTTCGGGTGCTGATGGAAGAGAACGCGCTGCGCCCCGACGTCACGTTCCTGGTGCAGGGCGACCGTCGCTTCACGTTCGGTGAACACGACCTCGTGGCGCGACGAGTCGCGCGGGGCCTGGCCGAGTTGGGTGTCGGCCACGGCGATCGGGTCGCGATCGTGTCGGCGAACAACCCCGAGTGGGTCATCACCTTCTGGGCCTGCGCGATCCTCGGTGCGGTCGCCGTGCCGCTCAACGCGTGGCAGAAGAGCGACGAGTTGCAGTTCGCACTCGACGACAGCGGCGCCGTGGTCGTCGTCGCCGACCGCAAACGCGTTGATCTCATCGAACCCGTACTCGATGACTGCCCGAGCGTTCAGCACGTCTTTCTCGTCGACGAACCCGACCCGGGTGACTACGGCGTCGTGCGTCCGTTTACGGATCTCTACGGCGACGCAACCGACCCGGGAATCCCGACCACCGCACTCGACGAAGACGACATCTTGGCCATTCTCTACACGTCCGGCACGACCGGTCGGCCCAAAGGCGCCACGATCACGCACCGCCAGACCGTCGCCAACCTGCAAAACATCGTGTGTATTGGCATCATGCAGATGCTGAGCGGTACCGCAAGCCGCGCGAGCGCGGACGACGTTCAAGATGCTGCGTTGCTCGTCGTCCCGCTGTTCCACGTCACCGGATGTCTCGCGACGATGGTCGTCAACTATGCGTTGGGCGGCAAGCTCGTGTTGATGCCCGCCGGTCGTTTCGACCCGGATCACGCGATGGCCACGATCGAGCGCGAACAAGTGACGAGCATCGGGGGCGTGCCCACGATCATGTGGCGGATCATCGAGTCGCCCAACTTCGCCAACTATGACCTGTCGTCGGTGAAACGCGCGAGCTACGGCGGCGCGCCCGCGGCCCCGGAACTCGTCGAGCGCATCGAGCAAGCCTTTCCGAACCTTCGCAAGACCTTGTCGACGGCCTACGGCTTGACTGAAACCGCGTCCGTCGCGACCGCGCTCGGCGGAGACGACTACTTCGCGCACCCATCGAGTTGCGGACGCGCCGTGCCCACGGTCGAGGTCGAGATTCGCGACGACGAGGCCCGCCCGGTGCCGATCGGCGAGCAGGGCGAGATCTGGATCAAGGGCCCGACCGTCATGCTGCGCGGTTATTGGAACCGACCCGAGGTCAACGCCGAGGTGCTCGTCGACGGATGGTTCCGAACCGGTGACATCGCCAAGATCGACGACGAAGGATTCGT
>SXIR01000152.1 GCA_005772765.1 Actinomycetota bacterium | reverse complement strand
CGGCCCCGGCATGCGCGAGATGCTGGCGGTCACCGGCGCAATGAAGGGCGCCGGACGCGGGGCCGACGCGGCGTTGATCACCGACGGACGATTCAGCGGCGGGACCCACGGTTACTGCGTCGGCCACGTTGCGCCCGAAGCGGTCGATGGTGGCCCGATCGCGTTCGTCGAAGACGGCGACCGAATCGTGATCGATGCGGAAGCGCACACCATCGACTTGCTCGTCGCCGAAGCCGAACTCGAACGCCGCCGCGCAAACTGGAAGCTGCCGGAGCCGCGCTACCCGAGTGGCTTCCTCGCGAAGTACGCGCGGCTCGCGCAAGGTGCCGAGAAGGGCGCGATCACCAACATCTGACGAAAGGTGGTCGTTCGATGCATTCGATCGAGTTGACCTACTGCGTACCCTGAGACTATTCCGAGCGCGCCGTGAGCGCGGTTCGCGACTTGCTCCACGACTACCAACACATCATCGCAGACCTTCGCGTCGTGGCCGGTTCGAAGGGCGTGTTCGACGTGGACGTCGATGGTGAGCTGCTCTACTCGAAACACGCAGAAGGTCGACACGCGGCGCCGGGTGAGGTGCTCGACCGCTTTCGTGCGAAGTATGCGGCTGGGGTCGCGGTGTACGAGAGGTGACGCGTTACGTCGCGTTGTTGCGCGCGGTGAACGTGGGTGGACGCACGATCAAGATGGATGCGTTACGCGCGGCGTTCGCGGAACTCGGCTGCGACGACGTGGCGACGTTCATTGCCAGCGGCAATGTGCTGTTCAACGCGTCGGGCCGTCGAGGGTCGGTCGAATCCAGGATCGAGACCCACCTGGCCGAACGCTTCGACTTCGAGGTCGCAACGTTCCTTCGCACCGGTACCGAACTCGAGTCGACACGGCGCGTCGCAGTTCCGGAAGGAGTCGCGCACAACGTCGCGTTTGCCAAGGCGCCGCTGACCGCCGCACAGTCCGATGCCGTGTTCGCGCTGGAAACCGACATCGACCGATTTGTCGTCGAGGGCGCCGAGATCCACTGGTCGTGCGGTCGGTCGCAGAGCGAGTCGAAGTTCTCGAACGTCCGCCTCGAACGGGCAATTGGCGGGCCGACCACGATGCGCAACATCACGACGGTGAGCAAGCTCGCCGCGCGACTAGGTGGGTAAACGATGCCGGAGATGCTGGAAGCCGAGATGGCGCGCGTCGTGTTGGACGACCGAGCGCTCGGACGTCAGATCGCCAAGGTGCATGCGCCGGACGCGTGGTTCGTCAAACGGGGTGCGACTCCGACGATGGTGCGTTCCGCCCTCAGGAATCACCGTTTCGTCGCGGCCCGACGGATCGGCAAACAACTGTTGCTCGACCTCGACCACGATGGGCCGACGCTCGGTCTACATCTCGGCATGAGCGGCCGCGTCATCGTCGACGGGGTGGAGGCCGGCGATCCGCTGTTGTACGCGACGAATCGTGACGACCCGGCATGGCGACGGTTCGGTGTCACGTTCAGCGACGGCGGTTCCCTCTGGTTGCGCGATCCGCGGCGTCTCGGCGCCGTCGAGCTCGACCCGGACGAGACCCGTTGGGGACCCGACGCCTCCGAAGCGACGCGGAGTTACCTGGCCGGCTTGCTCGCGAATTCGTCTGCGCCGATCAAGGCGCTGCTGATGGACCAGTCGAAGATCGCCGGCCTCGGCAATCTGTTGACCGATGAGACGTTGTGGCGGACCGGTATCGATCCCGCTCGGTCGGCGCGGTCGCTGACCCGCGATGATGTGGCTCGACTCCACCGAACGATGCGCACCACGGTTCGCACACTGGGTCGACGCGGCGGATCACATACCGGCGATCACATGGCGGGTCGAGTTCCCGGCGGTGCGTGTCCGCGTGATGGCGCAGCCATGCTGCGCCGACAGATCGGCGGTCGCACGACGTACTCGTGTGTGCTCCACCAGCGCTGACTGCCGACTACGCGTTGGCGCACAGGTCGATCTCGGGCGTTGCGATTTGCACGCGATCGCGTCCAGATCGCTTCGCTTCGAGCAGCGCGCTGTCGGCGACACCCAGCACGGCCGACAGTGTTCGCCCGGCTGACGAGTCGGCGATGCCGAACGATGCGGTGGTCTCGGGCAGTTGCGCCAACTCGAGGCCGCGCACGAGTTCCTTGCGCAGGCGTTCCAACGCCTTGGCGCCCTGCTTGGCGTCGCAGCCAGCCATCACCATGACGAACTCGTCGCCACCGAACCGCGCGATGAGGTCGTCGGGTCGCAGCGCGCGCCGCATGGCTTCGGCGAACGTTCGGAGCAGTCGGTCCCCGGCTTCATGACCGAACTCGTCGTTGACTTGCTTGAAGAAGTCGAGGTCCGCGATGGCGACCGAGAACGGCACCCCATCCGCGGCCAAGGCGCGGACGCGCGCGTCGAGCGCGCGTCGGTTCGCGGCGCCGGTGAGCGGGTCGGTCGCAGCTTGCTCGGTCGCGTGGTGGACGGCGCGCAGCAGCGAGATCCGCGCCGCGGACTGTGCCCCGAGTTCCTCGAGCCGGACGATCGTCTCGGCGTTCAACGCATCGGTCGGGGGCGTGTGAGTGTGGAGCACGCCGACGTTGCGGCCCGCGACCGTGACGGGGATGCACACTGCGGCGCGGTCGCCGTCAGGACGGTGCCGAAGATGCTGACACGTGTCGATGGCCCGAGCGCTGTCGAAGGTTCGAGTACCACCGTGCTGGACGGCGCGGCATCCGCCGAGCGTCGCGACGGGACATCCGTGTGCCGGGCCGCACGCGTTCGTGGCGCCGGCGCGGCGTAACGCGTCGCCGTTGTCGCACACGAGGAGCAGCTCGGCCGCGCGTCCAGGGGCAATCTCCTCGACGGCATCGGCAATGAGTGCGACCACCTCGGATTCCGACGTGGTTGCCTCGAGCGCGCGAGCGATGCGCACGTCGAAGGTCCGGCGGGCCAGAGCAGCATCGAGTGCCACGATGCGATCGTCGCGGTTCGTGACGGCCGCACGCACGGCTCGGTCGAGGGGGGTGGTGACGAAGATCCGAACGCCGGCCAGGGCGATGGTCACGGCGAGCAACGCGTGCACCCACGTGTGATCCAGCGCGGGAGGGCCGAGCAGGACCATGGCGGTCGAGGTCGCGATCGACGCGACGCCGATCGACACGAGGCGACGCCCGATGGCAAGGGTTTCCAACTGCGTTCTCGTCGGCGGCGATTGGTATGGCAGCTGGGCGGATTGGAATGTCGGCTGGCGCATGGGTGCCTCGTTGTCGGCCGCTGTCCGCCCGCGACTGGATCTGATCGGCGGTCCGACGCATGATCTGAGACCCACGGGGTTACGAATCCGGCATTTAGAACTCTTGGTCGAACTCTGCGGATTTCGAGTTGCATCGGCGGTCGATATCAGGCAGACTGGCGACGATGTCTGCTCGCCCCCGCACCCTGGTACTCGTAGTTACCTAGCGCACGGCGACATTTCGCGCGCCCGTGCGCTTCCCGCCCCTCCCAACGGAGGGGCTTTGTTTTGCCCGCACACCGACACCGCAACTCGGCACGACCCGAAGGGAACACCGATGAAGCTCACCGGAGCCCAGGCCCTCATCAAGAGCCTCGAACTGGAACAGGTCGAGGTCATGTTCGGCCTGCCCGGCGGCGCGATCCTGCCGGTCTACGACCCACTGATCGACAGTTCGATCCGCCACAT
>SXIR01000151.1 GCA_005772765.1 Actinomycetota bacterium | reverse complement strand
GGGTCGAGCTTTTGCATGGTGACCCGTAGGCCGCGATTCTTGAGCAACCGCCCGAGTGAGCTTGCCGTCAGTCCCTTGCCGAGACTGCTCGCCACACCACCCGTCACGAAGACGTGCTTCGCCACGTTCCCGACCTCCACCACCGTGTCACCGACGAACTTGTCCGACGTTGCTCCCGGGGTTGGGCCCAACGCCGATCTCAGGCGTCAACTCCGGGTTCGTGCTCGAGACCCCCAAAGCGGGGCTTACTCCTCGAGGGCGCCAACGTGATCGGCCCGGAATCCGACCGTACCATCGCCGACCCGCGCGTTCGGGGACCGGACGAAACGATCGACGAACGCATAACGCTCCCACGGCAGCGCGAACAGCCAGAGCACGACGATCCACATTGCGTAATCGAGCCCGAAAAGCAGGGTCGTTGCGATGTGCAACGTCGTGGCGACGGCGGCGAGTACGGGGCGGAGACGGGGAACGAACGCAAACGCGAGAAAACCGAGTTCGAAGGCGATCGTGCCGGCCGCCATGATCCGACCCGGCAGCCAATGTGCCGTCACGAGGTCGGCCAGACCCTCCCAGCGCCCGACCGCAGGCTTCGGGCCCCACGCGATGGCGTGACGGACATTGTCGGAGGTGATCCATTCGAGTCCGGATCGCACGACCTTGTGGTACCCGGCGAAGAAGTACGCCAAGGCAATGATCGAACAACCTGCCCGCAACGGCCACCCGGTGCGGGTCGAGGGACGACGATCGGCGAGATCGGCAATCGGCGCAGCCAGGAACGGGATCGTCACGAGGAGCGCCAGCACGTCGTTGTGCAGAATCTTGCCCCGAGCGTCGCGGATGGCCGCAACGAACAGATAGCAGCACCACAAGGTCACGAACGCCGCCCGAGGACAACGGCGCGCGAACCAAGCGACCGTTGCGACGACGGCGACGACCTGGGCGGCCATCACGACGCCAACCGGCGGCATCGAATCCAAGAACGCGAGGAACCACGGCGGCCGGAACAATCCGTCGGGGGTTGTGGCGGCGATCTCTCGGTACGGACCGGCAACCACCCGCACGCACAGCGCCGCGACGAGACCGGCGTGCACGATCGCGAGACGCCGCGGCGCCTCGGGCCCGAACAGCAGCGCGTCGAGACGTTTCACACCCCGACTCCCCCGCGCTCGTCGGCGGGACAGCCAACAACGAGCTCGGGCTCCGCCCGAACGATCTCCCAGTCGTTGCCTCGGCGGACCAGGCGTTCGCGCACCTTCTCGACCCGGACCTCGACGACCTCGCGTCCAGCGTCGCGAGCACCCACCGCTATCGCCTCGCACAGCGCACGCTGTCGTGCCTCGGAGGCTCCCGCGATCTCGCTCATCGGCCACTCGGCGAGGCGATAGCCGAAGGCCAACGTCGACTGCTCGAACGGAGTTTCGCGGCCGGCCGCGTCGACAGTCACGGCTTCGTACGACGTGCGCACGGTGCCACGTGAGGTGCTGAAAAGCCGAAACGACGTCAACGGCCATGCCTCGAAACCAGCGACGCCGAACACGATGATCACAACGAGCAGCGTCCGCACGAACGTCCGCGTCGAGGGTGCGAGCGGCGCGTCGACTGCTGCGGCGAGCGTTGCGTCCGACGGGAGTCGGTCGGTCATACCTGGCTGGCTCGTCGAACGACGGCCTCTGACTCGATCGGGCCGGCGTCGATCTCGTTCGCGGCGAGACACACGATGATCAGCGACAACGACAGCATGTACGACAACGTGCCGCCGACAATCGCACCCGAATCGTTGAGGGCACTCCCCAGCACGACACCGACGATCGCGGCCAGCAACGCCGCCCGCAGCGTTGGGATCTGTTCGCAGATGCGAGCCAGGGGGCGGCGACCCGCGCGTCCGACGACCAAGACGATCACGATCACGATCGGAATCGCAGTCACCCAAAACGACTTCGTCGACTCTCGCATCGCCGCTTCGAGTTTGCGGCCCACGATGGCAAACAGCGGGCCGACCCCGTCGCGCTGCACGCGTTCGACGAGGCGGCCCAGGTGTGCTCGCTCCTCGGCCGGTCGCGCAAGGTCGACCGCGGCGAAGAGCGCGATCGCGGCCGCCGTCGCGGTCATGGCCACGGCGACGGTGCGCAGCCGCACTCGCCGACGCGACACCAACAGCGCGAAGACGAGAAACGTCGGAACGGCGGCAAGGACCCCTCCGACATCGGACCCCCAAACCGGCATCCCCTCGACGACCAGGACGAATCCGAGAAGTCCCAGCGCCGCGGCAGCGCCACGGCGAGGGAGGAAGTGCGCGAGACCCGCGGCGATGCACAACGACGTCACCACCACGACGCCGAACGAGTAATTCGAGATCCCGTACAGGCGACTGTTCGATGTTGGCGAGTATCCGAAGACCGCGTTGTAGTGCAACTGCGAACCGGTCATTGCATCGAGCAGGATCGTGCCGAGGGCCACGCCCAGCAGCGTGGCGACGCGAGCGATCGCCGTGCGCGCGACGGCGACCACGACGCTGCCAACGACCAACGCGACGAGCGTCAGCCATCCGTAGTACGCCGCGGGACCGGTCTCGTGTCCTGGCAGCAACCGGACCCACAGCGTGGCGGGGTACGCAGCCATCGCAACACACGCGAACCAGCTCACGATGCCGCTCGCTCGCCGATGGATGGCCGGGTCGAGGAGCAACAACACCGCACCGAGCGCCACGATCGACAGGGCGACGATGAAGACGACGGTCGCGGGGAACAGCTGCTCGGCTCGAAACTCCGAACCGCGCGCGTGGTCGATCATGCGCTCCATCCGCGCGTCGAGGTCCGCCGCGCTGGCGTGCACCTCGAAGGGTCGGCCTTCCATCTTTTCGGTGTATTCGATGTCGAACTGCGCCAGGATCCCCGGCGCTATGTCGATCATCGAGACGACGCCTTCCTTCTGCGTCGACGCGCTGCGCAGCCACCCGGGCGAATCGCAGGGCGCCTTCAGCCCGAGCACGTTGAGGTCGCGACGTCCCATGCCATCGGGCGGTGCGATCACGAGCACGGCATCCCGATCGAGATCGACACGATCGAGCAGCGCGGCGAAGAGACGATCGCTCGATGCGAGTGCCTCGACGGTCGCGACTCGCCGTTGCTCGGAGGTGGACACCGAGCCGTAGCGGATTGCACGCGGGATATCGGACGCCTCGACCAAGACGACCGCGCGACTGGTGGACCAGACCGCGTCGAACGCGTCGACGACGGCGGCATCGTTCAGTCGCACACCGAACGGCGCGGTCGGATCGTCGAGCAGGAGATTCGTGGCGACCGCGCCCGCCGACAGCGTCCCGTCAGGAGCGCTCAATGCCAGTGCGGCTTCTCGATGGAACGCCTTGGCGGCGGTGTCGCTCCCGTCGGCGTTGGCGATGACGGCAGTGTCGATGTCGTTGTCGGCGAGTTCCGCCGCGAGTTCGCCGGCCCGACTCTCGTACGGCAGGTCGTCGTTCTCGCGCAGAATGCGCGGCCACCCCAACGCGATGATCGGCGCCTCGACGACGGCGTCGAAACGGCGACTGGCGAGTTCGCTGACCGGCACGCCGTCGATCTGCTCGTCAGCGTGCATGACCTCACCGTCGACGGGTGGGTGTCCGATGGTTCGGGCGCCTGCGCCGAACGTCAGGTACGCGTCGGCGGGTCCTGCATCGTGAGGCACCGTGCGCGCCGGAGCGAGGCTGGCCACAGCGCTCCCGGCGAGGAACTCTTCGATGTTGGGGACGTCTGCGTCACGAAGCGCGCGCCACGAGAGATCGGGAATCGAAAAGACCAACATCCGCTCGACTGTGCACGGATTCGTGTCGCTTTGGGCCCCGGCGTAACGGCTGGGGCCCGAGCCGAAGACCGCGAACGCCACAACGCCCAGCCCGAGCATCCGCAGCATCCGCACCATCCGCAGCATCCCTCGGCGACCTCGTTGCGAAGCGACGTCGGCAACGGGCACCGATCGAGCGTAGCGATCGCATGCGAGTGAACCCGTCATGGCCGCCGCCCAAGCCGGTCGAGGACGCGCAGCGGCAGCGTCCGTTCGATCACCCGCGAAAACGACACACGTTCCGAGATCATCGTGAGCGCGACGACAACCGCTGCCGTCGTGGCGCGGGCGGTCACCGACGCAGAAGCGACGATCAGCAGACCAACGCTCGCACCCAGGGCATTCGCGCCCGTGTCACCGAGCATCGAACGCTCGCGGAGGTCGTCGAGGGCCAGTCCGATCGCCAACCCCACGACCACCGCGACCGCCCACGCGATGTCGCGATCGCTTGGTGCCGACGCCAACACGAGGAACGGCACTGCGGTGGCCACCCCCACCTTGATGGTTCGGCCTGGGGCTCGATCGAAGAGGTTCGCCAGATTGGCCGTCGCCGCGATGACGACGGCATCCACCCAGAAACGCCAGCCGGTCTGGCCACCGATCGGAGCGAGCACCAACGCGAGCAGCGCGCCGCCGAGCAATTTCACCATGCCTGACGTGACGCGCCCACGCCCGAGCGCTCGCACATGCCCGCGCAAGCCGCGATCGCCACCGTGTCCCGACGCGTCGCCGAGAACGTCGTCGATCAGACCCAGCAGACCGAAGCCGATCACCCCGGCCAGGACTACGAGACGATCCAGCGGGTACGACCGGTCTGCGCCGATGGCGTCGAGGCCGGCACGCGCTCCCTCGACGGCAACCGCGCCGCACACGATCACGACTCCCGCCGCGGTTGGGAGCGCAGTTCCCCTGAAGTTCGTTCGTGCAAGGACCGGGTGCGCCAGCAGGTCGCGCATCGCCATCGCGACGGCCCGCGCGGTGATGATCCCGGCCACGACGGCAACCACGCGGGTCACTGCGCGGCTCCGACCTGACTCGTTCGCGGCCCGCCACGATCCAGTCGCCAACGACCAATCGGGCGATCCGACGCTGCCGCGTCGTGGCGTCCGACGAACAGCACCACTGCCGCGGGAACCACAATGGCCATCATTGTCAACGGCGCGGCGAGCCCGGAGTCGTTCGTCACGAGCGAGACCACCGCCAGAATCGCTACCCCAACGGCGAGTGCGCGAACCGCGGGACTTTCGGCGCGACGTTTCTCGGCGGCTCGCAGTCGGCGAATCATCACGAACTCGACGACCAAGAGTGCGGCCACCACCAACAGGGTCCAGATCGCAACCCGCGCGCCGCCGAGTCCGGCTTCGAGCCGACGTCCGACGGTCGTCAGGAGGGAGCTCCAGCCGTCGGTACGGACCTCGTCGAGGTATCGACCCAGGTGCGTCCGGAGTTCTTCGGGGCGAAGGAGGTCGACCAACGCGAACGCGAGGACCGAACCGACGGCGGCAATCCCCCAAAGCGCCGGATGCCACCACCGCACCTCTCGCCCCGACAGCATCGTGTAGACGGCCAAGAACGCGGGAACCATCGCGAGCACACCGCCGACGTCGCCGCCCCACATCGGCATTCCCTCGATGACGACGGCACCAACCAACAGGGCTCCTGCGATCCCGACGCGCCGCGCGCCAGTGCCCGTGCCGATCACGACAGCAGCAACGAGCACCGCCGCCGAAAACAGTGCGAACGCGAGGTTGCCGAGCCCGGCGAATCTTCCGGCAACCGCGGCCGAGTACCCGAACAGCGTGTTGAACTGCAGACGTGCGCCGCTCAACAGGTCGACGACGAACAACGTCACGAACGCACCGAGCACCGCCGCAACTGCCGTCTCAGGCGAGAACCGCTGCGACAACCAGGCGCCGACGAAGGACGTGGCGATCGCGCTGATCGCGACCGTGAAGCCAACGACGACGGCATCGTCGGCACCACCGACGAGCGCGGGAAGATACGTCCCCGCGAGCCCGCCGACGAGCCCGAAGGACGCAGCGACCAGCCGTCGGCGCCCGATCAGCCGCAGCCTCCATTCGACCAACGCAAGCAAGGCCAGCACCACGGTAATCACCACGAGGGTCGCCGTCGCGCCGGGAATCAGTGATTCGCGCGTGGCCGCGTCAGCAGTTTCGCCGCGAAGCCGCTCGATGCGACTCGTCACCCGCGGATCGCCATCGGAGATCCACGCCCGATTCCCCTCCATCGCGCTCGGAACGTCGAGGCCCAACAGATCGAGCACCGTCGGGCCGACGTCGGAGAGCTGGAGGTAGCCCGCTCGTCGGGTCGAGGCGGATTGGAGATATCCGCCATCGACCCCCGCCGCCGCGACGGCCACCACCCCGAGTCCGGTCGCCCGAGCTGACGTCGTTGGCGACACGATCACGATCGCGTCGCGATCGCCCTGCCGGCGCATCAGCTCGCCGATGGTCGCATCGCAAGCGGCGAGCGCGGTCGCGCGCTGTTCGCGAGCCCGCCCGGGCTCGGCCGCCGCGGCTTCGGCGCGTGCACGCACCAGATCGCTGCACTCGACCAGCACTGCTGCACGCTCGTTCGGGTTCCACACTGCGTCGAACGCTTCGAACACCCGACCCTCATCGAGACGAGCGCCAAACGGCGCTGCGGGATCGGCAACGAGCAGATCGGGACCGACGGCTCCACCGATTTCGCCGCGGTCGTTCATCAACGCCAACGCGGCCGCCCGGTCGGCGACCTGCATCAGGTCGGCAGTGATCGGCCCACCCAGATCGGCGTTGCCGACGACGGCGGTTGCGATTCCGGCGCGTTCGAGTTCCGTTCCGAGCCGACCCACCCGGCCACCGAACTCGGATCCACGATTGTCCTCGGACAGGCTCGCGATGTCGATGTGGCTGATCGCGAGCACGGGCGCCGTTCCGGTGCGGCGATCGACGATCGCGGCCACGGTGTCGCGTCCGAGCGTTTCGTCGCGACCGAACGCGTAACCGTTGGCGCCAATCGAACGAGTGCCCGCGCCGATCGTGAGGTAGCCGTCGGAGCGGTCTGCGTTCCGGTCAGCGATACGCGTCGAAAGGTTCGCGACCGCTGATGACTCCAACAACTGCGGCAGGTGCTCCAACTCGTCGCCGGTGAGGTCGGACCACTGCACCTCGGGAATCGCCACGATCACGACACGATCGACGCTCGGCAGCTCGTCACGTTCCGCCGAACAGCCGCTCACCACAACGGCGGCGATCGCTGCGCCGAGGATCGCAACGGCAGTGTTGCGGCGTGCGCTCAGCCGGATCACCGCAGCTCCCTCACGCGAGCGGACCCACGCGCCAGCCACCACAGCGATCCGACGCAGCCGGCTCCGACCGTGACAGCGAATGCCGCGCCTGGCCGCCCCGACGTTCCGACCGTACGAGTCACACCCACCGCGACGGCCGTCGACGCCACGATCGCGACAAGGAAACCGATCCGAGGCATCGACCAGATCGGGCGTCGCAGACGACGCCGCAGCACGACGACCATGGCACCAGCGCCAAGCGCGTAACTCATCGAGTGTGACAGGCCGAGCACTGCGACCCGAGCGTTGCCGTCGAACTGCGGCGCGACCGCGGCAATCAGCAGCGCACCGAAACCAGTCGCGCCGATCGCCACGATCGCAGGTGTCTTTGCGTCACCCAACGCGAAGGATGCGCGGGCGAGCAAGAGAAACAACGAGTAACCGACCACCCCGACAAGCAGCGAAGCCAGGGCGGCCGCGATGAGTTCGGCGCCGCGACCTTCGCCGCTGGCGCCGAACGCCACCGTGGACATGGCCGGTAGCGCGACCGCGGTGCCGATCGCGGCCACCGGGGCGGCGACGACGACGGTGCGGTCGACGCTCTGGCGCAGCCGCTCCGCGAACCGATCCCATGCCTCGGCGGCCGCGTCGGCGCTCAACTCTGGATGCACGACGGTCTGGATCGGTTGCGCGAGAACGGCGTACGGAGCGAGGAAGAAGACGAAGGCCGTTTGGTAGGCGATCGCTCCGCCCGCCACCGAGTTACCGCCGATCATCGCGGCGAACAAGAAGATCGCACCCGCGGTGTGGAGCGCGACACCCCACGCCGAGCTCGCCAGCACGCTCGCCACCTCGCGGTTCCACACCTGCCGTCGCAGACCCAGGCGCGAGCCGGCACGTCGAGCCGCAACGACGATCACACCGACGAACGAGAGGACACCGCCGGTTCCTGCAACACCGAGCCAGACAGTCGCCGACCGATCGAGATCGAGACCGGGTTCGGCACCCGCAACCGAGCGGAACACCAGCAACGCGCCGACCGTGACGACAGTGTTTGCGATCGGTGCCACTGCCACCGCAACGAATCGGCGGCGCGCGTGAAGCTGGGCGCCGGCGATCGCCCCCCACGCGTAGAACACCGTCTGAGGCAAGAACCAGACGAGCAGCACGGTGGTGAGAGCTCGTTGATCGTCACGAACCGCCGGGTCCGTGCCGACAGTCAAAAGGTCGGCCAACCACGGAGCAGTCGCGATGGCGACGACCGTCAACGCGCCCAGCGCGACCAGCGCGACGGTGAGCAGGCGCGACGCGAGCTCGTCACCGCCTTCGGAATCGTTTCGTTCCCGCGCGCTCACGAAGACCGGGACGAGCACCGCCGACAACGCGCCCGCGGCGAGGAGCTCGAACAAGACGTTCGACATCGAGTTCGACGACTGAAAGGCGTTCCCCAGATCGCCGACACCGAGGATCGCCGCGACGACGAGCACGCGCACGAATCCAAAGACCCGTGATACCAACGTGATCGCGCCCACCACGGTGGCTGACGTCGTCGTTGCGGTCGCTCGACTTGCCATCGATGCGCCGGCACCGCGGCGATCGTCGGCTGACGATTCGCTCACCGCGATGCCTGTCGAGGTGTCGACACGTGGGCTCATTCCGTTGCGAACTCGGGGGTACTCCGAGTCGCCCCGGCGCCGAGCCCGTAGTGACCGACAACACCGGTCGTGAGCTGTTCGGCGGCGAGCACGAGCGACACGACACCCTGAAATTCGTCGAGGTTGTCGACCGTCGAGACCTCCGAGGCCAGGTCGCCGTTACGCAACTCGCCGAGGGCAACACCCCGGTCGATCTGCTCGCTCGGATCGTGGAACTCGCCGACGACAGTGGTGAGCGACCGCTCGTTGGCGGCCCCCGCCGCGGCGGCGAACCAGGTTTCGGACTCGGTATTGGTCGAGGTCGATGCGGCGATTGCCATGATGGTGTCGCCCCCACCGAGTTGGTCGAGCACTTCGTCGGTGTCGTCGCCGATGACCGACACCGTGATGCTGCCGATGTCGGCAAGATCACCGAGGAGATCCGCCGGAGCATCGATCTCGTCCGGGCCGCGTGGTTCGCCAGCGAGGCGGACGGCGATGGCATCCCACAACGCTCGTTGGACGACTCCGACGTCCTCGCTCGACAGTTCGAGCCGCTCCGCGATCGCCTTGATGGCGTCGGCTTCGCCGCGCAACACGTCATCGTCGACGCGCAGCACGACGATGTCTTCGCCGCCCGCAGCAACGGCCAAGGTCTGGAAATCGCCGATCGCGGCATCGCTCACGGCCGCGTCGGCGAGGACGACGATGTCGCGCCCGCTCATGCGTCCATCGACGGTGTACGGGGCATTCGAACGCAGATACGCGTCGTGCCGCTCGATGTCGGTCTTCAGCTGCTCGTTCTCGTCACGTTGTTGCTCGGCCTTCTCGTCGACGTCGTCGAGTCGCTTTTCGAGGCGGTCGACGACCGCCCGGTCGACGATGGTCGAACCGAAGACGACCCCGATGGCCAACGCCAGAAAGACCGCGACGATGGACACGACATGAAACCGGAAGTTGATCATTCGTCAGCGAGGCTAGGTAATCCAGTCGACGAAGTCCCGCCAACGGTCCTTGAGGTCGACCCAGAGCCCCTCGGTGAACAGCCGTCCGGCGTCGCTTGCGGTCATGATGACGACGATCGTGGTGAGCGCGGCCAGCACCAACAGCACCAAATCGGATCGGCGAACCCGGCTCTCGTACAGCCGATGCACGCCCTTGGCGTCGACCAGCACCGGGCCGAGGCGCAGACGGGTGAGGAAGGTCGAGGCCATGCCACGACGGCCTTTGTCGAGCATCTCCACCAACGTCGAGTGGGTACCGACCGCCACGATGAGCGTCGCGCCGGACTCGTAGGCCAACAACATGGCGACGTCTTCGCTCATGCCCGGAGCCGACACGACCACGTGATCGAGGTTCTGGTCGCGGAGCAAGTCCGATGCAGGACAATCGCCGTCGACGTATCCGTGTGCAACGAGTTCGGCCCCGCAGTGCATCGCTCGATCGCTCAGCGAATCGAAGTCGCCGAAGATCATCTCGGGCATGAGACCAATTTCGAGGAGGGCGTCGGCGCCGCCGTCGACGGCGATCAGCGCCGGGCGGAACTCCTTGATGTAACTCTTCAACGTCGCGAGGTCGGTCTTGTAGTCGTGACCGCGTACAACGACGAGTGCGTGGCGACCCCGCAGTTCAGTGCGCAGTTCCGGTATGCGGAGCGGCTCGAACGCAGCGTCGGACTCGTGGCCGATGTACTCGAGCGTGTTCGATGCAAACCGTCGCAGCTCGTCACCAATGCCGAGCCGAGCGTGTTCCATCGACGCGACGATCGAGTCGAGGTCGAGCTGAACACCGCTCGCGATTTGTTCGTCGCCACGCCACAGGGCGTTGTCGTG
Organism: Actinomycetota bacterium; assembly: GCA_005772765.1. Lineage (GTDB taxonomy): Bacteria > Actinomycetota > Acidimicrobiia > IMCC26256 > PALSA-610 > SXJQ01. The sequence continues at coordinate 11,996 of SXIR01000151.1, read as the reverse complement.
GATTGCGAGCTCTTCGCCTTCGACGATGCGGTCGAGGGCACCGACACCGACTCGGTCGAGCACGACGATCCCCGATTCGACGAGCCGAATCGGCCCGCCGTTCGGATAGCGCCCCGAAATTGACGGTGCTGCGTTGACCACTGCAGCCACCCCCGCGGCAACCAACATCTCACCGGCAACGCGATCGATGTCTTGATGATCGATGATCGCAATGGACCCCTCGGGGAGGCGCTTGGCGAGATCCTTCGTCCGCTTTCCCGCGTAGGCGGCGCCGATGACGCGATCGCGTGCTGCGGGGTGATCTCCGTACGCGGAGCGTCGACGGAGCTTCACGGCCGCGTTCGCGATCGCGACTTCGCCGGTTCGCGGCGTGGCCGAGTCGAGTTCCGGAGCAGTTCGTCGGCATGCGAACGCGCGTGTTCGGACTCACCGACTCCGGCCAGCATCCTCGAGAGCTCACGCACCCGGGCCTCGTCGAGCAGGATCTCGGCGGCCGCGACGGTTCGATCACCCTCCGTCGCCTTGCTGACATGCAGATGCGCGTCGGCGTGAGCGGCGACCTGCGCGAGGTGGGTCACACACAGCACCTGGTGGGCCCCCGCAAGGTCTCGCAGTGCGGCACCGACCGCGATGCCCGCTTCGCCGCCGATACCGGCATCGACTTCGTCGAATACCAGCGTCGGTGGAGCCGCCGACAGAACCGCGCGAATCGCAAGCATCGTGCGGGAGAGTTCGCCTCCCGATGCCGCCTTCGCAAGCGGTCGGGCCGACTCTCCAGGGTTGGGCGCCAGTTCGAACGTGATGCGATCGGCGCCGTCGTCGTGCAACTCCATTGTTTCGACGCGAATCGATACCGTCGCGTGTGGTAACGCCAACTCGCGCAACCGAGCGGTCACCGCGGCTGCCAACTTCGGCGCGTGCTTCGTGCGCAGCGCGCTGAGTCGTGCCGCAACCTCATGTCGTTCGGCAACCACGTCAGCGAGCTCGGCCTCGAGCGCAGCAGCACGTTCGTCGTGGGTTTCCAACTCGTCGAGGCGCGCCTGGCTGTCGTGACGATGATCGAGCACCTCGGCGAGCGTGTCGCCATACTTGCGCCGCAACTCACCGAGCCGGGCTCGCCGTTCGCGGATGGCGGCCAGCCGCTCGGGGTCGGCGACAATCGCCTCGGCGGCCAATCGGATCTCGCGTGCGAGTTCGGCCACATCGTCTTGGAGCGCCCGAAGCCGCTCGCTCAACGCGACAAACGGGTCGCGGCCGACGAGCGCAGCCTGCGCGTTTCCCAAGGCCTCGCTCGCACCATCGTCGAGCGCGGCCCGCACCGTGGTGAGCGCCTGCCGATGGGCCTCGGCGTCGTCGAGCAGCGCGACCTCCGCGCCCAGAACGACGTCTTCGTCGACCGTCGCAATCTCGACGGCGTCGATCTCGCCGATCTGGAACCGCAAGAGGTCGATCTCGCGAGCGCGTGTGCGTTCGTCGCCCCCGAGTGCACCGAGGGCGGCTTCGAGTTCGGTCAAGCGCACGCGAGCCAACCCGAGCTCAGCGCGGCACTCTTCGGCCGGCGCGCCGATCCACGCATCGAGCAACGCTCGCTGCGCAGCCGGCACCAGCAGCGACTGCTGGTCGTGTTGGCCGTGCAGATCGACGAGTTCGCCACCCACGGCGCCGAGTTCACCCGCAGTCACCGGACGGCCGTTGATGTAGGCACGAGATCGGCCCTCGTTCGGTACGACTCGGCTCAACACGACCTCGTCGTCACCCACGTGGAACCGTCCGTCGACGCGTGCCTCGGCTGCCCCGTCGCGGACCAACGCGCCGTCGGCTCGACCGCCGAGCAACAGCTGAAGCGCTTCGACCAACAGTGTCTTTCCCGCGCCCGTCTCGCCCGTGATCGCCGTCATGCCTGCGCCGATCGGGACCGTGAGCTCGGCGATGATGCCGAGGTTCTCGACTCGCAGCTCGACCAGCATCAGCTCGGTTCGCGATCGGGCAGCGCGAACTTCTCGCGCAAGATCTGATGAAATGCACGACCGCGCCGCGTCATGATCCGGACCGGGTCGGCCGCAGCACGGCACATGACGCGAGTACCCGGCGAGAGATCGCCGCCGTGGTGGCCGTCGATCGCGATCGCGACCGGACGCGCCCCCACTTCGAACTCGACCTGTTCGTCGGGTCCCAGCACGAGCGTGCGATCGAACAACATGTGTGCTGCGACCGGCGCGATCACCAAGCACCGGTGTTGTGGCGACACGATCGGGGCTCGCGCCGAGAACGCGTACGCGGTGCTGCCGGTAGGAGTCGCGGCGATCACGCCATCGGCCGAGAAGGTCGTGAAGCGGCTACCGCCGATCGACACCGAGATATCGACCAGCCGACCACTCTCGATCTTTTCGAGCACGACCTCGTTCAACGCGTGCGCAACTCGGGAGGGGCCTTCGGGCGGAACGATCTCAGCCTCGATCGCCATGCGTTCGGAGACGTCGAACGCATCAACGGTGTCATCGACGATGACCGGCAACAGGGCCGCGAGCTCGTCGGCCTCGACGGTCGTGAGATAGCCCAGCCGCCCGGCGTTCACGCCCAAGATCGCGACGTGATGCGGATAGACCGCGTGCACCGCGTGCAGCATCGTGCCGTCGCCGCCGAGCGCGATGACGAGATCGAGACCGTCGGCGAATCCCTGATCCGGGGTCCGGTGTTGTCCGAGTCCGACCCGATCCGCCAGCGAATCCGGAACGCGCACATCGATGCCCTGGGCCACCAATGCCGACGCAGTGGTGGCCGCCAGCGCGTGCGCGGCGGGACGATCGGGATGGGGCACGAGGCCGATAGCGCGCATCAAGGAGCAGTCTTGCCGACGTCGACGGGCCCGAGACGGTCATCGAGGGTCGCTGGAGCGATCGGCGCGGCGCCTGCCCGAGCCTCGACCAGATACTCGACGTTGCCGTCGGCCCCCGTGATCGGCGATGTCGTGACGTCGACGACACCGAGACCGGCCGCGGCCAGGCCTTCGATGACCTCGATCAGGACCGTTCGGCGGATGCGATCGTCGCGGATCACGCCCCCTTTGCCGACCCGCGCCCGTCCCGCTTCGAACTGGGGCTTCACCAACAGCACGAACGCCGCACCGGGCTCGGCCAAGGCCAGGAGGGCGGGAGCGACCGTTCGCAGCGAGATGAACGACAGATCGGCGACGACAAGTCCGACGGGTTCGCCGATCGCTTCGGGGGCAAGCGTGCGAACGTTCGTGCGTTCGAGGACGACGACCCGTGGATCGTCGCGCAGGCCCCACGCGAGTTGGCCGTGCCCGACATCGACCGCTACGACTTCGCGCGCGCCACGCTGAAGCAGGCAATCGGTGAATCCCCCGGTCGACGCACCCGCGTCGAGTGCCCGCACGCCAACAACGTCGATGTCGAATCGGTCGAGCGCCGCGGCCAGCTTGTGTCCACCACGCGAGACATAGCGAGCGTCGTCGGCCGAGACGGCGACGGCTTCGCTCGGCGCGACGAGCCGAGCCGGGCTGCGCGCTGGCGCGCCCGCGACCGTCACACGATCGGCGTGCACGAGTTCGACCGCCTCGCCGCGGCTGCGGGCCAAACCCCGTCGGACCAGTTCGGCGTCGAGTCGTCGTCGGAGGTTGCTCAGGAGGCTGCGGCCTTCGTGGCCGTCGCCTTGCTCGCCGCTGCACCCGCTCGCCGCTTCGCGGGTGCCGGCTTCTTGGCGGCCTTCGTCGACGCGCCCTTGGCGGCCGGCTTCGCAGCTGCGCTGCGACGGGCCAAGCGACGCTCGAGCGCGACGAGGTCGTCGTGGGTCACGAGCCCGAGTGCTCGGACCTGACGTTGCACCTCGGCACGCACCGTGGCGCGCACCTCGTCGGCACGAGCCTGACCGAGTGCAACGATTTCGTCGACGGTGGTGGTCGCTTGGTCGCGGGCAACCTGACCTTGGGCGACGAGGTCGTTGACGAGCTGACGGACTTGCGCGCGCCTGGGCTCGACCGCCCCCATGCCGAGTTCGAGCAGTTGGCGCCAGTTGGGCGTGGGCAGCGAAGCCATCGGGTTCTCCGAACGTTTCGGTGAGGTGAGCGCGGCGGGCCGGCCGCGGGGACCATCGAACGCTATCGGCATCGCCCGCGTCGGCCAGAACGAGGTCGTTCGTCGCCGTTTCGGGTTGCGAAGGGCTGCGCGCTCAGGCAAGCCACCGCTCGGCCAGCGAAGCCAGGTCCGTCTCGACGAAGGCCGGCGCCGGATCCGGCACGGGTTCTTCGCCGTTGGGCCCGCCGACGCCGGACAACACCAGAGCGAACGGCCAACCGAGGGCGGCGGCGAAGTCGCCGTCGGTCGACGGGCGATCGCCGATCATGATGCCGGTCGAACCGACGACGTCGTGCACCACCGCGGCCATCGACGCATGCGGTTTCCCGGCAATGACATCAGGGGCGCGGCCAGCCGCGGTCGCGACGGCCGCAACCAACGCGCCGTTCCCGGGCAGTCGACGATCAACGTCGGGGTAGGTGGGATCGACGTTGGTGGCGACGAACACAGCACCGCCGTGGAGCGCGTCGGCCGCCGCGGCGAGTCGCTCGAAATCGAAACTCCGGTGCCACCCGCACACCACGGCGGCATAGCGATCGCTCGCCCGAGCCGCCGCAGCATCGACCAGCCGTGTACAGCCACGCTCGCGCAGCGCCTCGGCCACGCCCGGGCCAGCGTGCACCAGCACCGGCGCGTCGAGGTCGACGTTGCAGGCGATCCAGTGCGCTGCCGCAGTGGCCGACGACACGATGTCGAGCGGGTCGGTCGGGACGCCGACGTTCGCCAACTTCGTCGCGTAGTCGGCTCGGGTGCTGCTCGAATTGTTGGTCACGAACACGACCCGGTGACCGGCAGTCCGCAGGCGCGCGATTGCCTCGGCGGAACCGGGAATCGGGGTCGTCCCGAGCCAGACGACTCCGTCGAGGTCGCAGCACAACACCGGCGCGGTCACAGGGGGAACCTAATGTTCGACCGATGGCGGAGTTCTCACCCTTTCGCGGGCTGCGATACGACCTCGACCGACTCGGTGCGGGGCTGGACGCGGTTGCGGCCCCGCCCTACGACGTCGTCGACGACGAGCACCGCGTCGGCTTCGAAGCCAACCACCCTGCAAACGCAATCCGACTGATCCTGCCCCAAGACGAACGCGACGCCGGAGACCGCTACGGCTGCGCGGCTCGGGCCCTGGCCGAATGGCATGCCGCGGGCGTCTTGACGCGCGACGCGACCGCTCGGTTCTACGGGTACCGGATGGACTTCGTCGATCCGCATGGCGTCGCCGCGCACACCATCGGCGTGCTCGGCGCACTCGCGTTGCCCGACCGGGCGGGCGAGGGCGACATCCTGCCGCATGAGCGCACCATTCCAAAGGCCAAGTCGGACCGCCTCGACTTACTGCGGGCGACGCGAGCGAACCTCGACCCCATCTGGGGCCTGTCCCCCGCCGACGGGCTCACCGATCTGATCGATACGTCGACCGCGCTGGCCGAATGCCACGACGAACACGGCGTTCGCCATCGGCTGTTCGCCATCGACAACCCCGATCGCGTCGCTGCGATCGAGGCCGCGATCGCAGCCCACCCGTTGGTGCTCGCCGACGGACACCATCGATTCGAAACGGCCATCAACTACCGCAACGAACAGCGTGCGGCCGGGGCCTCGGACCCAGGCGCCGATGCGATCATGTGTCTGGTCGTCGAACTCACCGAGCACGAACTCTGCATCCAAGCGATCCACCGACTCGTCACGGTCGACGTCACCGTCGACGTGCTGAGCGCCCTGCGCGACGCGTTCACGATCCGCGACGCCGGACCCAACACCCCCGAGGGTGTCGACGCGCTCGAGTCCCTCATGCACGCCGAGCACGGCATCGGCCTCGCCTTCGCGGACACACTGCACCTTCTCGTCCCGCACGCTGCGGTCTGCGAACCGGCACTGATCGCATCCGAGCCCGAAGCCGTGCGCGCCACCGATGCTGCCCTCGTCGAAGCCGTTGTGGTCCCGCGGCTCCCCGACGCGCAGTGGCGATATCGTCACGCACTGCACGACGTTGCCATGCTTGTCGGGAAGGGCGAAGCCACGTTCGGTCTGCTCTTGAAGCCGGTGGGCGTCGCCGACACACGAGCCGCTGCAGTCGCTGGTGTTCGGATGCCGCAGAAGACGACGTTCTTCTACCCCAAACCTCGCACCGGCATGGTGTTCCGCCTGCTCGACTGAGCGACGATCAGCCGACCGTCCAGGTCGCGCCGCTGGCGATGAGCTTGGCGAGGTCGCCGGGCCCGGACTTCTCCGACGCGGCCGCGAGTTGGCGTTGCACTTCGACCTCGTAGATCGGGCGTTCGACGTCGCGAAACACGCCGATGGGTGTCGGCATGTGCGGACCGTTCGAGAGCCGGCTGAGCGCAAACGCGAGCGTCGGGTCGTGGCGGTGTTCGTCGTGAACCAACAGCGCGCTCTCGCCAACGTCGGCGACCTCGACAACGTGCGGTTCACCGAACTCGTTGAGCGCCACGCCGTGCTGGCCCTCCGACCCGAACCGAATCGGCGCGCCGTGCACGAGGTCGATCACCATGTTCTCGCGGACGTCCTTCTTCAACAATCCGGCGAAGGCACCGTCGTTGAAGACGTTGCAGTTCTGGAACACTTCGACGAACGCCGCACCAGGGTGCCGATGCATACGTCGGAACGTCTCCATCATGTGCTTGCGATCCATGTCGTGAGTACGGGCAACGAAGCTGGCTTCCGCTCCGATCGCGACCGACAACGGATTGAACGGATAGTCGAGCGAACCGAACGGGGTGCTCTTGGTGACCTTTCCGAGTTCGCTCGTCGGCGAGTACTGCCCCTTCGTGAGACCGTAGATCTGGTTGTTGAACATGATGATCTTCAGGTTCACGTTGCGACGCAGCGCGTGGATCAGGTGGTTCCCGCCGATCGAGAGCATGTCGCCGTCGCCGCCGATGACCCAGACGTGCAGGTCGGGCCGCGTCAGCGCGACGCCCGTTGCGAGCGCCGGCGCCCGCCCGTGGATCCCGTGCACGCCGTAGGTGTTCATGTAGTACGGCAGGCGCGCCGCACAACCGATACCCGACACGAACACCATTTCTTCGGGCTTCACGTCGAGTTCGGGCAACACGAACTGCACTGCGGCGAGGATGCCGTAGTCGCCGCAGCCCGGACACCACCTGACTTCCTGGTCGGACTCGAAATCCTTTCGAGTGAGGGTCACGCCCTGCTCGCTCACGCCGACTCTCCCATCAGTTCGAGGATCTTGGCTTCCATCTCGGCCGCCCGGAACGGCACGCCCTGCATCTTCGTGAAGCTGACTGCGTCGACGAGAAACTCGGCGCGCAGCAACCGGCTCAACTGGCCGAGGTTCATTTCGGGCACGAGCACCTTCCGGTAGCGGCCGAGGACCTCACCGAGGTCGGCCGGGAACGGATTGAGGTGTACGAGATGCGCGGACGCGACCTTCAAACCTCGCGCACGGATGCGACGGATCCCGGCTTGCACCTGGCCCCACGTCGAACCCCACCCGATGACCAACACGTCGGCCCCGTCTTCGGTGTCGTGTTCGACCCCGGGGATGTCACGAGCGATGCGGGCGACCTTCTCGGCCCGCAAGCGCACCATGCGGTCGTGGTTCAGCGGACCGTATGAGATGTTCCCGGTGCCACCCTCGCCGTCGAGGCCGATCCCTTCCTTTTCGATGCCGCCGACGCGATGCATGAGCCCGGGGGTACCCGGAATCGCCCACGGCCGCGCCAGCGTCTCGGGGTCGCGCAGGTACGGCAAAAAGGTGTCGCCCGAGTTCGGTTCGGTCGCGAACGGCACCTTGATGCTCGGCAGCGAGTCGAGATCGGGCAACCTCCACGGCTCGGCCCCGTTGGCCAGGTAGCCGTCGGTGAGCAACATCACCGGCGTGCGGTACTTGAGCGCGATTCTGGTCGCTTCGAAGGCTGCATCGAAGCAGTGGCTCGGGCTCTTTGCCGCGACGATCGGCAATGGGCACTCACCGTGGCGGCCGTACATGGCCAACATCAGGTCGGCTTGTTCGGTCTTGGTCGGCAATCCTGTACTCGGACCGCCGCGCTGCACATCGATGATCACCATCGGAAGCTCGAGACTCACCGCCAAGCTGACGGCCTCGCTCTTGAGGTCGATCCCGGGACCGCTCGACGCCGTGACCCCGAGGGCACCGGTGAACGCTGCGCCGATGGCCATCGACGCTGCGGCGATCTCGTCTTCGGCTTGGAGCGTCTTGACGCCGAAGTTCTTGTGCTTCGACAGCTCGTGCAAGATGTCGCTGGCCGGCGTGATCGGATATCCCGCGAAGACGAGCGGCAGCTCCGCCTGTTGGGCGGCAGCGATGAGCCCGTAGGCCGTCGCAAGGTTGCCGACGATGTTGCGGTAGTTGCCAGGCTCGAGCGAGGCAGGCCGGACTTCGTACGGGTGGTCGAACAGCTCCGCGGTCTCGCCGAAGTTCCGCCCGGCCTTGAACGCGGCGAGGTTGGCCGCGAGCACCTGTTCCTTGCTCTTGAATCGGGTCTCGATCCACTCGATGACCGGAGCGACTGGACGCGTGTACATCCAGCACAGCAGCCCGAGCGCGAAGAAGTTCTTCGACCGTTCGGCGTCGCGCGGTTTCACGCCGAGTTCCTTGGTCGCTTCGACGGTGATCGAGGTCATCGGCACGACGTACAGGTTGAACGCGTCGAGGCTGTTGTCCTCGAGCGGGTTGGCGGTCAGTCCGGCCTTGTCGAGGTCGCGTTGGGTGAAGCTGTCACCGTTCACGATGAGCGTCATGCCCGGGACCATGTCCGAGAGGTTCGCTGCGAGCGCCGCGGGGTTCATGGCGATGAGAACGTTCGGCGCGTCGCCCGGGGTCACGATGTCGTGGTCGGAAATGTGCACCTGAAACGACGAAACCCCTGCCTGGGTACCGGCAGGGGCTCGAATCTCGGCGGGATAGTTCGGCAGCGTCGCAAGGTCGTTGCCGAATGCCGCGGACAACTCGGTGAAGCGATCGCCGACGAGCTGCATGCCGTCGCCGCTGTCGCCGGCGAATGGGATGTCAACGCGGTCGAGCGTCTCGACCCCTTCGAGGGGGCGCTCTGGAGTGGTATCGATGGTCACCATTGACCTTTCCTCGCCGCGCCCAGTCATGGGGCGGTGCGGCGGCGTTGGTACGTGGGGGAGAAAACGCGCTCCCGCCGAGCGCGCCACCGCATCGTAACGCGATCTGACGGTCAGTCAGGTCCACCGCGTTCGGGGCGCTCGCTCGGCCACGGACTCCTCAGTCGGTCACGTCGTCGGCCACGCCGAGTCCTGCGACGATGTCGTCACGTAACCGTCGACAGGCCCGACGGTCGGTGCCCCGTCGAACCTTCGTCGCGACGACCTCGGTGCGCGATGCCGTGCTGCCCGCCGCCCGGAAGAACCGCCGCTCGACCGAGCCGAGCACCGCAAGACGCGCGCCCGCGTCGAGGCGGCACACCCACTCCGGTGGATCGAGCGCGGCGACGGGCACGGTACGCGTCGTTCCGTTGTCTCGGGTCGTGACCTGCAGTTGGGCCAGCACGCTGCCCGAAGCAAGCGTGCGGACGTCGGGTGCACTCGAGAGTGCGCCTTCGAGCAAGACGAGGTTCATGCGGGTTCCCTTCGTGGTTGGCGCGTGATGCGCCGCGTCGCCCGCCGCGACTGGCGGCCGAGCGCGTCCCGGCCGCGCCGGCACGGCGCGCACTGGCTTCGGGGAGGACGACGAGGGGGAGAACCTCGGACCGGGCGAACATATCGACCCGTTGTGACACGAACGAGTGTCGGCCTCGTCAGTGCCCGAGGCCCGCGAGGCGTTCGGCCACGTCGGCGAACGACCGATCCCGCTGAGCAATGGCGCCGAACCAACGTCGCGCCGCGGGACCGTTGCCCGCTCGGTCATGCAGGTCGCCGAGCGCGTACCAGAGGCGCAAGTGCTGATCGAGCACGCGCTTGGGCGCGGTGGCCTTGCGTTCGAGCACGTCGATCGCGTCAGCCAACCGGCCGCGGTCGGCGAGCGACCCGGCCATCACGATGCGACCTTCGGTGACGAGCGCTCCATCGGGCGAGGCCTCGGCGAGTTCGCTCCACAGCCGTTCGACATCGTGGTGCCGCCCCGCGGCGCGAAGGCAGTCCATGAGCACCGGGTGTTGCTCGGTGCTGTCGGTGATCTCGACGAATCGCTCGAGCGCCTTACGCGCGGCCGGGAACTGCCCGAGGCGGTAATGGCACAGCCCAACCAGCTCTTGGACTCCCGCGGCGTCGGGGTAGGCCTCGGCGAGCGGACGCAGGACCCGCATGGCCTCTCGTTCCCGCTCGAGGCGATACAACTCCGCGGCTTTTTGCAGATTGTCCAGCGCTTTGGTGCGATTCGCACCCGCGAGCCGGCCAAGTTCGACGACCGCCTCGGTGCTACGGACTCGTCGGCGTCGCCGCGGCGGTGCCGCTTGACGGGAGGCCGGCGCCGCCGCGGGCTTGCGCTTGGGCTTGGGCTCGGCCCGTCGCAAGGTCTTGCGTTCGGCGGGCGCAACCTCGGAATCGGCACTGCGGAACTTCGGGGTTGGATAGTCAACCCATCGCTTGATCGTGGGCGGATCGATGTCGCGATGTCCGCGTGCCGGTTCACGTCCGGCGCTGCGTCCCGGCTCGGCGCCGCGCGCCCTCGTCTCGCGTCCCTCGCTCGGCGCGCTGCGCGATCGCCTCGGGTCGTTCGATCGTGTCGGCGGTACGTCGTCACGACGACGCCCGCCGCGAGGCGGTCCGTCGGTGCGGCTGCGATCGTCGCGCTCCGGGCCACGTTCGGCGCGGGCTCCGCGGCCGGGGGCACCGTCTCGACCGGCACCGCGTTCGGTGCGCGAACCCCGAGGCGCAGCGCCGTCGCGGGCCCCACTCGATCGTGCGGTTCCGGTCCCACGCCCGGGTGCACCACTGGCGCCGCGTGCGGCCCCGGATCGATCGTCGCGCCGCGGTCGGCGATCTGCGTCGAACTCATCGCGTCGGGCGCGCCCCGAACCGGTCGCCTCGGGCCGCTCGGCCCGCCCGCGTCCCGCCGGGCTCCCGCTGCGTCCGCTGTCGGATCGGCCACCGGTCGATCGGCCGACCGCCCCACGCGTGCCCGAGGACCGATTCGCCCCACTGGCTCGCTTGTCGCCGCTGCCCGAACCCCGGCCGTCGCTTCGAGCCGCGCCTGCCCGGCTCGATCCCGAGCGTCCCGCGCCAGATTGGCCGGCACCCGCGCGCCCAGATCCCGAGCCCCCAGATCCCGCGCGCCCAGATCCCGCGCCCCCAGATCCGGTCCGGGCCGCGCCGGCGCGTCCGGTTCCGCTTTGGCCCGACCCGGTCCGAGATGACCCGGCGCTCGACGACCCCGACCGCCCAGTATCTGTACGACCAGTACCTGTACGACCAGTACCCGACCGACCAGTACCCGTGCTCCCGGAACTGGCCCGACCCGGCTTGCGTTCGGCCCCGCTCCCGGCGGCACGGCCGCCGTCACGGCGCGACGAACCGGCCCGGTCGTCGGGCTGTGGGGTACGGCGGCGCTCAGTCGGGGCCATGATCTGCTTTCTGGTGCTGGAAGGTGTGCGACCCTACCGGTCGATGTCGACTGAACCGGGGGCGAACGCGACAAAGCCCGCCGGCTCCCCGAAGGGTGTCGGCGGGCTTCGTCATTCGAAATATTCCGGCGGCGACCTACTCTCCCAGGAAGTCCCCCTCCAAGTACCATCGGCGCAGGCGGGCTTAACTGCCGTGTTCGGAATGGGAACGGGTGTATCCCCGCCGCCATGGCCACCGGAAAATTGTCAGTCCTCGCACATCGAGAACTCCACAGCGAGCACGAACAACAAGAACTCCAAGCCCTCGGCCGATTAGTACCGGTCGGCTGAACACGTCACCGTGCTTACACCTCCGGCCTATCAACGTGGT
>SXIR01000150.1 GCA_005772765.1 Actinomycetota bacterium | reverse complement strand
GTGTTGCAGGCCGACGGGGGCACACGCACCGCGTCGATCTGCGGCGGATGGATTGCCCTGTACGACGCATGCTCCCGCGCTCTCGGCGAAGGTCGCATCGCCCGCCATCCGATCACCGAGGCGTGCGCGGCTATCTCGGTTGGTGTGTACAACGGCACGCCGTTGCTCGACCTCGAGTACATCGAGGACAGCCGCGCCGAGGTCGACATGAACATCGTCATGACCGAATCCGGTCGGTTCATCGAAGTGCAGGGCACCGCCGAGGGTTTGGCGTTCACCCGAACCGAACTCGACGCGTTGCTGGCGCTCGCCGAAGGCGGGATCAACGATCTCGTCGCTGCGCAACGTGAGCTCGTTTCGGTTCCGCCGCCGTCGCGATGAACGGGTTCGTCTTCGCGACGGGCAATGTCGACAAGGCCCGAGAGGTCGCAGAAATCTTCACCTCGTCGCGCGGCGCCGCCATGCAAGCACTCCCAGTCACCGCAACCGACGGCGCGGTCGTCGGTTTCGCGATCGCGCCGTCGGATTCGGTCGACTCGTTCGTCGCGACGATCCGGCGCCCCGATGGTGCGCCTGACGTCGCCGAAACGGGCGCGACGTTGCTCGACAACGCGCGAATCAAGGCCCAGGGAGTTGCCCGCACGCTCGGTGTTGCCGCGGTCGCCGACGACACCGGGCTCGAGATCGACGCACTCGGCGGCGAACCCGGGGTGTTCTCGGCGCGTTACGCCGGCGACCAAGCTTCCTACGCCGACAACTGCGCCAAGGTTCTCAGCGCGATGACCCAGAAGATGCGGGCCTCGCGAACGGCGAGATTCGTGACGGTCGCGTTGTGGTTCGATCCGATCTCGGGCGACGAGCGCAGCGAACGGGGAGTGGCGGAGGGAGTCATCCTCGACGCGTGTCGGGGCGACAACGGCTTCGGCTACGACCCGGTGTTCGCTCCCGCGGGCGGAGGAGGCCGAACCTTCGCCGAGATGACAGCATCGGAGAAACACGCCATCAGCCACCGCGGGCGCGCCTTTCGAGCCCTCGCGACCACACTCGACAAGGGGAACTAGCGATGCCGGTCGATCCGCAGGTCCAAGTCTTGCTCGACTTCATGGCCGGAAGCGGCGGAGCGCCAATTTCGCACGAGACGCTCGCCGCCACCCGCGAGGGATTCGGGATGCTCGTGGCAATGACCGCGGGTGCTGGTCCGGACTCCGTTGCGGTGACCGATCGTGCGATCGACGGCCCCCATGGCACGATCCCGTTGCGGATCTACACGCCAACGGGTGGTCGGCCCGTCGGTGCGGTGCTGTTCATCCATGGCGGCGGTTGGACGATCGGCTCGGCCGAGGCGTACGACCCGATCGCGAAGATCGTTGCCGATGGATCCGGCGCGGTTGTCGTGTCGGTCGACTACCGACTCGCACCCGAACACGCCTTCCCGGTTCCCTACGACGAGTGCTGGGCCGCGCTGGCGTGGGTAGCGACAAACGCGAACGACCTTGGCGTCGACCCCGGCCGCATTGCCGTGATGGGCGACAGCGCCGGCGGAAACCTCTCGGCGGTGCTCGCTCTGCGCGCCCGCGACGAAGGCGGGCCTGCGCTGGCCGCCCAGGTGCTCGTGTACCCGGCGACCGACGCCGACCTCGATCGCGCCAGCTACGTCGAGAACGGCGCCGGCTACTTTCTCGAACGTTCGACGATGCAGTTCTTCTGGGAGTGCTACACGGCGTCCGGTGCCGACGCCCACGACCCCCGGTTGTCGCCACTGCGGGCGGAATCCTTGGCGGCGCTACCGCCTGCGTTGGTAATCACGGCCGAGTTCGATCCGCTGCGAGACGAAGGGGAGGCGTACGCCGCAGCGCTGGCCGCTGCCGGCGTCGACGTCGAACAGCAGCGCTACGACGGGATGATCCACGGGTTCGCGATGATGCCGCTGGCCGTCCCGGCGGGTGCCGCAGCGCTCGAACAGGCGACCCGGGCGATCCGTCGCGCATTCGGTACCCTCGCCCGTTAGTTATGGCAGTCATCGACATCGCCGGGTTCGTCGCCGATCTCAAGGATCACGCGGTCGAACACGGTTTCCATGTCCACGACGAGCGCCATTTCGTCGAGAGCTACTCGCTGCGACAGACGTGGGAAGTCGATGTCCACCCCGAGGAGGGTTGCGAGGGCCCGGTCGACCTCTACCTCTCGCTCGAGATTGATCCGCGGGTGCTGTTGGGTTTCGAGGATGCGGTCATGGGGCTTCCCGACGACGACGAACCCGACGACCACTTCTACTTCCCGTTGAATTTCACGTGGGCGCTTCCGCCGTTGCCGCACGGCCCCGACCTGTTGGTACTCGCCACCGACCTGGCGGGCGTCGGCGGACCCGATCTCCCGCTCGAGGTCAGCGCGACCGACTCGTTCCCGAGCGCGACCGACGCGCCCGAACGGACACTGCGGATCGTCGCCCACCAGCGCGTGTCGTTGCTGCGCATCCGCCGCGGTGAGGAAGTGCCGTGCGAGACCCTGGATCGGTGCCTGGGTGTGAGCCGCTACCTGCTCGAACAGGCGACCTACTGGCTCGGTTGAGCCCTAGCGTCGCCGACAGACCAGTGACCGACCTCAAGCCGCCCAACCCTGCGCGGTCCACGCTCCGCCACCGACCAGCAGCGCGGTCGCGGCTTGGGCGTCCTTCGGTTTCGTGAACCAGAACCCTTGCATCTTGTCGCATCCGAGGTTGACCAGCGCAGCGACGTGCTCGATCGTTTCGACACCTTCGGCCACGATCTCCATGCCGAGCGCGTGGGCGAGGTCGATCACCGACGCGACGATCGTCGACCCCTCGCGGTCGGTACCGAGCGCCAGCACGAAGCTCCGGTCGATCTTGACGACCTGTACTGGGAGCCGACGGAGATACGACAGCGAGGAGTAGCCCGTCCCGAAATCGTCGATCGCGAGCCGGACGCCGAGATCGCGGAGTTCGTGGAGCCGACGGATCGCGGCTTCGGCGTCGTCTACCAGCGCGTTCTCGGTGATCTCGAAACACAGTCGGGTTGAATCGACTCCGGTGTTCTCGATGATCTCGCGAACTTCGCGGATGATGTGGCCGCTCGCGAGTTGGCGTGGCGCGAGATTGATCCCCATGGTCGTGTCATGGCCGAGCGCGTTCCACGTCGCGAGCTGACGGCACGCCTGATCGGTGATCCAACGACCCATGGGCACCATCAGCCCGCGGTCTTCGGCCACCGGCAAGAAATCACCGGGCGGGACGAGCCCGACACCGGGACGTTCCCATCGCACCAACGCTTCGAATCCCGCCAACAACGACGAATCGACGGCGACCAGCGGCTGGTAGTGCAGCACGAACTGCTCATCGTCGAGCGCGTGGCGCAGCGCAGTCGCGATCTCGACTCTCGCCCGGACCGATCGGCGGAGGTCTTCGTCGAAGATCTCGATGCGGTTCCGACCGCGCTCTTTGGCCCGATACGCGGCAGTGTCGGCTTCGGCGAGCAATCCGGCTGCCGTGCTGTGGTGGTCGGCAATGGCGATCCCGATGCTGGCTCCGACATAGACCTCGGTGTCCTGCACGACGAACGGCGCAGTGAGTCGGCGCCGAATGCGGTCGGCAACGATCGTCGCTTCGGTCGGCAGCGCCAGACTCGGGCAGATCACGACGAACTCGTCGCCACCGAAACGACCCGCGAGGTCCGAGCCGCGTAGGCAGCTCTGGATTGCCCGAGCGACTTGGCGGAGCAGGAGATCGCCGGCCGCGTGGCCGAGCGTGTCGTT
>SXIR01000149.1 GCA_005772765.1 Actinomycetota bacterium | reverse complement strand
GACGGCACGACCTGGAGCGTGCTCACGACGACGACGGTGCTCGCAGCCAGCGACACGCACAAGAAGAGCCTCGACAGCGTGCGGTTCTATGTCGTTGGTTACGACAAAGCCGGCAACGAAAGCGTCCCCACCAACACCGTCTCCCTCAGTAAGAACCAGTGCTCGTGATCTCCCCGCTCGGCTTCCGGCGTTCGGCGCGGCGCGCAGGTGGCCTCGCCTCGCGCCCGGGGGGCTGGGTGATCTCCCCGCTCGGCTTCCGGCGTTCGGCGACGTCACGTGAACGAGGCGCGACGCTCATCGAGCTGACGGTCGTCGTCGGCATCATGATGCTGGTCGTCGCGGTGATGCTCGACTCGCTCGGGAGCGCTCAACGCAGCGAGCGCTACGCCGCTGACCGAACCGAAGCGCTCGACAACATGCGATTTGCGATTGCTCGCTTCACGAAGGACGTTCGCCAGTCCGCCGGAGTCGCTCCGGGTGCGACGGCGCAACGTTTCGAAATGGATACCTACGTCGAGGGCGGAATGACCACCGTCGTCTACGAGGCGACAGGCGACGAGATGCGCCGAACGGTCGGCTCCAATCCGACCGAAGTGCTCATCGACCGCCTGTCATCGGTGTCGGTCTTCGATTTCGTGCCATCGGCCGAATCCGCCGAAGTTGTGACGATCACCCTCGTCGTCGAGCCGGAGACCTCGCCCGATACCACCATCGAACTGACGTCGGAGGTTCGCATGCGGAACCGAGGATCGACATGAGCGCAACTCGCCGAGACCGCACTCAGCAAGGGTTTGCCATGATCACCTCGATCATGGTGATTGCGATGACATCGGCATTGGCGCTGATCGTCCTGACCAACGGTCAGCACGCCGATCAATCGAGTCAACGCGGCCGCAACTGGGAGCTCGCGGTACAACATGCCGATGCCGGAGTGCAACAGGCGGTGGCGAAGATCCAAGCCGGGGGAGGCGCGGTGCCGGTGCCGTTTGCCGGCGAGACGGCGGAAGGGAACTACTCCGTCTCGGTGACCTACCTCGGTCGGCACCGTTATCAGATCGATGCCGAAGGCTCGGCCGGGACCCACGAGTCGCTCGAAGCAACCCGTTCGGTGCAGATGGTGCTCGCGCCGCCGCGCTCGTTCAAATACGCACTGTTTTCGTTGACCGACATCGATACCAAGAACAACGATTACGTCGAAGGCGACATCTGGGCGAACGGCAGCGTGCGCGTCGACCAGAACGACGAGATCACCGGCTCGATCAACGCTGCGACCGGTTGGGTGTTCTTGGACAACAACTCGAGTGTGTCCGGTGACGTGACCGCCGGCGGCTACGACCCAGGATCTGGTGCGTCCATCACCGTCGACACCGGTGCGTCGATCGGCGGGAAAGCGACGGCAGCATCGACCGTGCCCGACTGCTCGGACGACCCCTCGCATCTGGCGTACGACGTCGAGGTCGTTGGTTCGATCGTGGGCGCGGTGCGGGCCTGGGGATTCAAGACCGGCGCAGGCCCGACTGGCACGGTGACGACCGGTGTCTGCGTCGCTGCCCCCGCCACCAAGACCATCCCGACCTTCACCTACAACCCGGCGCTCTATTCACCGGCGCCCGTAGAGTTCGCGACCGTCGCGAGCTTCAATACCTGGATCGCCACCCACGGATCGAACTTGTCGGGCACCTACTACGTGAAAGGCGCCGGATCGATCGATCTCAACGGCGTTGCGATCGGTGGCGACACGACCATCATCGCCGAGTCGGCTGCGATCGACGCCTTCGGCGGAACTGGTGTCACGAACGCGAACACGGCGGACAAGGTCTTGGTGTTGGTGAGCTATTACCAACCGCCCGCGGGGTCGGTGTGCACGAACAACGGCGGCAACCCCCTCGATTGCGCCATCGGGATCAAGAACAACTTCGCGCCGAACGGCAACACGGCCACGTTGCTCTACGCGCCCAACGGGCCGGTGTCGTTCAAGAACAACGCCGACTTCAACGGTGCGGTGTACGCGAACGACATTGTGCTGAAGAACAACATGAACCTCGTCTACGACGAACGGGTCGAACAAATCGTGGGGTTCGGGCCCGTCACACTCGAGACCGAGAGCTGGATCGAGATGTAGCACGGCGATGCGACGGCCGACGTCGCCGACCAGCGGCTCAAGTACCTGTCTCCGCCGAAGTTCTCGACCCGGTGGCGAGTCAGTGGGGTGTGAACACCTGGGCCGAGAACAAGCAACCGGCCTCGTTGCCTGCGTGACGGCGGTGCCGCGCATGGCGCTGGAGCGGTACACGACGTGACGTCGGGGAGTTGATCGCCACCGAGCCGGCCGAGCACGACCGAAGAATCAGTCCCAGGCCCGCGCGGGGTGGTCGATAGCATCGGACGCTGATGGCCTCGGGAACTGGTGCGCGCGACGTCTTTCGGGCGCCCAAGGGCACCCGCGACGTCCTTCCGCCCGAGTCCGACCGTTGGATCGACATCGTCGGCCGGTTTGCCGAACGCGCCCGGCGGTTCGGGTACGGCCTCGTCATCACGCCGATCTTCGAACACTACGAGGTGTTCGCTCGGCTCGGCGACACCACCGACGTGGTCAGCAAGGAGATGTACGACTTCGTCGACAAGGGCGATCGTCGCCTGGCGCTGCGGCCCGAAGGGACGGCGGGCACGGTGCGGGCGTTCGTCGAGCATCGCCCGATCGCGCCGTGGAAGGTCTGGTACATCGCCCCGAACTTCCGCTACGAGCGGCCCCAGGCGGGTCGGTACCGCCAGCACTTCCAACTCGGCGCCGAGGTGATCGGCAGCGACGATCCCGACGTCGACGTCGAGATGATCGATCTGCAGGGTGGCTTCTACCGCGAAATCGGGCTCACGCAGTCACGCCTGGTCGTGAACTCGATGGGCGATGCCGAGACCCGCGAGCGCTACCGCCACGTGCTCCTCGCGTACTGGCACGATCATGCCGACCTGCTCGGTGACGACATCGCACGTGCCGTGGCGAACCCCCTGCGCATCCTCGACAGCAAGCGACCCGATTGGCAAACGATCATCGCCGAAGCGCCGCAGCTGCGCGACCACCTGAGCGACGCGGCCGCCGCGACCTTCGATCGCGTGCTGGCCGGGCTCCGTGCCATTGGCTACGACCCCGAGATCGACCCGCGCCTGGTGCGAGGTCTCGACTATTACACGAGCACCGTCTTCGAGTTCCGGAGCTCGGCGCTGTCAGCCGGCCAGGACACGATCGGCGGTGGCGGCCGCTACGACCGACTTTCCGAAGAAATGGGCGGGCCGCCCGCCCCGGCCATCGGTTTCGGGACGGGGATCGAACGCATCCTCATCGTCGCGGGTGCCGAAGCGGCCGTGACGCGTGCACGGCCGCGCCTCGATGCGTTCGTGATCGACACCCTCGACAACGACGCTGCCCTCCTCCTGGTGCACGAACTTCGCGAATCCGGCCTCGCCGTCGACCGCTCGTTCGGAAGCCGCAGCCTGAAGAAGCAATGGAGCGCGGCCGACAAGAGCGGGGCAACGTACGGCGTCATGCTCGCGCCTCGGGAGTACGAACACGGTGTGGTCATCGTGAAAGAACTCAGCACCGGCGAACAACACGAAGTGCCCCGCGCCACGATTACAACCTGGATCCAACAACGAGGAGTCACTCCGCAATGATGCGCACCCACCGTCCCGGCGAAATGCGAGCCGACCATGTCGACTCGACGGTCGTGGTCTGCGGTTGGGTCGCGAATCGTCGCGATCATGGCGGCGTCATCTGCATCGACCTGCGCGACGCGACGGGCAGTGTCCAGGTCGTGATCGACCCTGCCCAGCCGGGACTCGACGTCGGACACCGAGTGCGAACCGAGTGGGTCCTGCGGGTCGAGGGGCCCGTGCGCTTGCGTCCGACCGGTACCGAAAACGCAGACATGCCCACCGGTCTCATCGAGATCGGTGCCACGGCCGTCGACGTGCTGAGCGAAAGCGAGCCCGTGCCGTTCCCGCTCGACGACCGTACCGACGTCGACGAGAGCCTCCGCCTCCGGCACCGTTATCTCGACTTGCGTCGGGTACCGATGCAACGCAACCTGCGCCTTCGCGCCGAGGTCAACCTCGCGCTGCGCAACTCGATGGCCGCGCAAGGCTTCTGCGAGATCGAGACACCGATGCTCATTGCCAGCACCCCAGAAGGCGCGCGCGACTTCGTCGTGCCGAGCCGACTCAAACCTGGCAACTTCTACGCGCTGCCTCAGAGCCCGCAGTTGTTCAAGCAGTTGCTCATGGTTGGGGGTTTCGATCGTTACTTCCAGATCGCTCGCTGCCTGCGCGACGAAGATCTGCGAGCCGATCGCCAGTTCGAGTTCATGCAGCTCGATCTCGAGATGAGCTTCGCCGACCAAGATGACGTGCTCGCAGCCGTCACTCACGCGGTCCAGGCTGCGACCGCGGCGGTGCGGCCCGGAGTCGACATCGGCGAGGTGCCCCGGATCACGTGGCATGACGCCATCGATCGCTATGGCTCCGATAAGCCCGACATTCGCTTCGGGATGGAACTCGTGGATCTCGGCGAGGTCTTCGCCGCCACCAACTTCCGCGCGTTCCAAGGCGTCGGCGCGGTCAAGGGCATCTGCGTCCGGGGCGAGGGCGGGGCGTCGCGATCGAAAGTCGACGGTTTGGTCGATCGCGCGAAGCAGTTGGGCGCGGCCGGGCTGGTGTGGATGCGGGTGCGTGCAACCGACGCAGGGGTCGACGTCGAAAGTCCCGTCACGAAGTTCTTGTCCGACGCGGAGCGTTCGGGCCTGATCGCGGCGCTTGACGCCGCGCCGGGAGACCTCGTGTTGATTGCGGCGGGCGAACGCGTTCCGACATGCCAAGTGCTCGGCCAACTGCGGCTCGATCTCGGACGACCGCCCGTCACCGAGGGACTTGCATTCTTGTGGGTCGTCGACTTTCCGCTCTTCGAGGGTCTGGGCGACGATGGCGCGCCGATTTCCGCACATCATCCGTTCACGATGCCGCATCCCGACGACCTCGATCGGCTGGAATCCGACCCGCTGTCGGTGCGGAGCCAGGCCTATGACCTCGTCTTGAACGGCTGGGAACTCGGGTCGGGCAGCGTGCGAATCCACCGACCCGACGTGCAGCAACGGATCTTCTCGCTGCTCGGGATCACCCCCGAAGCCGCGCAGGGCAAGTTCGGATTCTTGCTCGACGCGTTCAAGTACGGAGCGCCGCCGCACGCCGGGTTCGCGTTCGGGACCGACCGGATCGTGGCGATCTTCGCGGGTGAGGAGAACATCCGCGAAGTCATCGCGTTCCCGAAGACCCAAAGTGGTGCTGATCCGCTGACCAATGCTCCGAGTGCCATCGACGAGCGTCAACTCACTGAACTCGGTTTGCGCGTGCTGCCGCCGAAGGCCTGACCCTCGCGTGGCGTCGCGACGACGATGTCGTTGCGACGGCCACTGGAGCGTGGCCGATTCGGGTGCGAGCCGAGCATCGGCTCGCACCCCGAACCATCAAGCCAGAACGATCACCCTTCGGGCGTGACCTCGGCCTGGGGAGTCGGCGGAGGCGGGAAACCGTTCGCGGCGGTCGACGCAGCTACGCCGATGCCGGAATCACCCGACGCGGTCGGAGTCGGGCGCGGGAACAGGCCGTCGGCGAACAACTGTGTGCGGCGGCCGTGAATGCGAAACAACACGAATCCGATGGTGATCGCGAACAAGCCGCGCAACATCTGATCGACGCTGTTGTTGCGGATCTGGCCCTGCAGTTCGGATTTGACCTTGCCGATCCCGTCGGTGATCGAGTCCATTTCGGAGCCCGACGTCATCTGATCGTCGACACACTCGTCGAAGTCGTCGTCGTCGTCGGTGACGTCCTCGCAGAACGCTTCGACGTCTTCGCGCTGGTTCTCGTCGAGCAGATCGATGATGTCGCCGGCGATGTTGGAAACACCGATGCCAACCCGATCCAAGGTGTCGCGATGACCGAGATCGGGCGCGATGGTGTGGACCAAGCCCAACACCGTGCCGACGGCACCGACTGCCATCACTGCAATCGCGACCGCCGTCATCACGTACAGGTAGGTGGTGCGAACCCAGGATGTTTCTTCCACGATTTCCCCTCGATGCTCGTGGTGATGTCGAGCCAGACCGTAGGGGCTCGACCCGACCAGGTTGCGGACCGATGGCGGGGGAGCCTCAGCGGGCCAACCTCGGCGGGGGTTTGTAGATTGCGGGCGTGAGCGGCCCCGACCTCTTCAGTCATGCGGTCGAAGAACGACTGGCGCGTCGGGCCCCACTCGCGGCCCGACTCCGGCCCCGGAACCTCGACGAAGTCGCCGGACAGCGCCACCTTCTCGCCCCCGGTCGACCGTTGCGAACGCTGATCGAGTCGGATCGTCTCGCCTCGGTGATCCTCTTCGGCCCACCCGGCACCGGCAAGACGAGCATCGCTCGCCTCGTGGCCGGCGCGACGAGCAAGGCGTTCGAATCGTTGTCGGCGGTGACTGCTGGAGTCAAGGACGTGCGCGAGGTCGTCGATCGAGCCCGCGCTCGGCTCGGTGAGCGCGGGCAAGGGACGATCCTGTTCCTCGACGAAGTGCATCGATTCAATCGCACGCAGCAAGACGCGCTCCTGCCGCACGTCGAGGAAGGGTTGCTGGTGTTGGTCGGCGCAACGACCGAGAACCCGTTCTTCTCGTTGACCGGGCCACTGCTGTCACGCAGCACGCTGTTCCGTCTCGAGCCGCTGACCGCGGACGATCTCGGTCCGTTGCTTCGACACGCGCTCGACGATCGCGACCGGGGACTCGGCGCCGAACCGTGCACGATCGATGACGATGCGCTCGCACATCTGTGTGATCGAGCCGAAGGCGATGCCCGCCATGCGCTCACCTGCCTCGAGCTGGCCCATGCGTTGGCGGTCGAAGCTGCGAGTCAGAGCGGCGCCGATTTCGCCGCGTCGATCACGCTCGCGTATGCGGAAGCCGCGCTCGCGACTCGTGCGATTCGATACGGCGAAGACGAGCACTACGACATCATTTCGGCGTTCATCAAGAGCATCCGCGGTTCGGACCCCGACGCGGGCGCCTATTGGCTCGCTCGGATGATCGAAGCCGGCGAAGACCCTCGGTTCATCGCCCGGCGTCTCGTCGTGCTCGCGTCCGAGGACATCGGGCTCGCCGATTCCAACGCGCTTGTCATCGCCAACGCGGCCGCGCAGGCCGTCGAGTTCGTCGGACTGCCGGAAGCTCGAATCAACTTGAGCCACGCGGTCGTGTATCTGGCGCTCGCGCCGAAGTCGAACACCGCCTACCGCGCCATCGGAT
The DNA here is from genome assembly GCA_005772765.1 of Actinomycetota bacterium. GTDB lineage: Bacteria > Actinomycetota > Acidimicrobiia > IMCC26256 > PALSA-610 > SXJQ01. The sequence goes on along the minus strand of SXIR01000149.1, from coordinate 1,241 downwards.
CGGCCCAAGGAGCGGTGCGCGACCGGGGGCTCGGACGCGTCCCGGTCCACCTCCGAGACGCCAGTTACCGAGGTGCGCAGGCCCTCGGGCACGGTGCTGGGTACCGGTATCCTCACGACCATCCCGATGCTTGGGTGCAGCAGCAGTACCTGCCCGACGAGGTGGCGAGCGAAGTGTTCTACGAACCGGGTTCCAGCGGTGACGAGACCGAACTGGTGGCGCGCTGGCGGCAGCGACGCCAACAAGGCGATCGATGAACGCTGCTGAGATCGTCGCCGTCGGCCTCGCGGTGTTGGTCGCGCTCGTCGCGGGCGTCATGATCGCAACCCTCCACGCGCTCACGCGTGCGCTCCACGACGTGCGCGACGCGGTCGAGCGTCTCCGCGAGGACACGCTGCCGCTCGTCGACGAACTCCACGAGGTCGTCGACAACACGGTCGACCACGTCGAACGGGTCGACCGGCTCATCACGGCCGCCGAGGACCTCGAGACACGCGTCGATTCCGCCTCGCGTCTGGCGTATCGCACAATCCAGTCGCCAGTGGTCAAGGCAATGGCGGTCCGCGCCGGGGTGAGCGAAGCGACGAAGCGACTGCGCGGCAAGGCCGCCGAACCTGCACCGTTGCGAGCCATCGAGCGCGACGGGGGCGGCCGCCGACGGTGGAAGGGCGCCGACCGAGCCGAACCTGTTCGTACGAAACGGAGCCGGTGATGTTCAAACGCACGCGCTGGATGGTCGTCGGCTACGCGGCGGGCGTCGGGACGTCGGCGTACGCCGCGATCAAGGCCCGGCAGGTCGCTCGCCGCTACACCCCGCCCGAGATCGCTCAGCGTGCGGCTGGTCGAGCGGTCGCCGGCGTCGACCTCGTTCGGGACGCCGTTGCGGAGGGTCGGGCCGCGATGCGCGAACGGGAGGCCGAACTCAAAATGCGCGACTCGCTCACTGGGTAGCCTGCGCTCGATGTCCAATCCGCCCCGCACTGCCGATGAACTCCGCGCGTCCTGGGACATGTTCTGGGAGGCGCGCGATCACATCATCGTTCCGTCCGCCAGCGTCATTCCCGTCGACAAGACCGTGCTGTTCACGGTTGCGGGCATGGTGCCCTTCAAGGACTTCTTCCTGGGCAACGAAGCGCCGTCGCACCCGCGCGCCGCGTCGATCCAGAAGTGCATTCGCGCCGGCGGCAAGCACACCGACCTCGACGACATCGGGCGACCGACTCGTCACTTCTCCTTCTTCG
>SXIR01000148.1 GCA_005772765.1 Actinomycetota bacterium | reverse complement strand
GCAGAACGTGTTGCCGGGAATGGAAGCCGCGTTCATCGACATCGGTACCCCCAAGAACGGTGTGCTGTACCGGGGCGATGTCGCCTACGACACCGGCGACATGGAAGGTGGACGCGACAACAAGCCGAAGATCGAACAGGTGCTGCGCAACGGCCAGTCGATCATCGTGCAGGTGTCGAAGAACCCGATTGCGCACAAAGGCGCGCGTCTGACGCAAGAAGTCAGCCTGGCCGGCCGATTCGTGGTGATGGTGCCCGGCCAGCCCGGTACGTACGGCATTTCGAAGCGGCTGCCCGACGACGAGCGCAAGCGCTTGCGGCGAATTTTGGATCGGCTACGGCCGAAGGACGCCGGCTTGATCGTGCGCACCGCGGCTGAGGGCGCGACCGAAGAAGAACTCGATCGAGACCTCCGTCGGTTGGCCGCCCAGTGGGACCAGATCGACGCCCTGGCAAAGCGAGCGAAGCCGGGGACGTTGCTCTACAAGGAACCGCCGCTGGCGATCCGGGTCATCCGCGAGGAGTTCACCAAGGAGTACCGCTCGATCGTGCTCGACGATCGAGCGATGTTCGACGACGTGCGGGCCTACATCGAAGCGGTGTCGCCCGAACTTGCCGAGCGGGTGGAGTTCCACGACCGTGGCGACGAGCCGTTGTCGGTGTTCGAACGGTTCCACGTGCACGAGCAGCTCTACAAGGCGCTCGATCCGAAGGTGTGGCTGCCGAGCGGGGGTTCGATCGTGATCGAACGCACCGAGGCGCTGACGGTGATCGACGTGAACACGGGCAAGAACGTGGGCCGATCCAACCTGGAGGAAACGGTATTCAGGAACAACCTGGAGGCCGCCGAGGTCATCGCGCGCGAACTGCGCCTGCGTGATATCGGCGGGATCATCGTGATCGACTTCATCGACATGGAGACCAAGGCCAACCGTGAAGCCGTCGAAGCGGCGTTCCGTGACTCGCTGGCCCGGGACAAGACCCGGACTCAGGTGTTTCCGATCAGTGAGCTCGGCTTGCTCGAAATGACGCGGAAACGGGTCTCGGAGGGGCTTGTCGAGGCGTTCGCCGAGACGTGCCCGACGTGTGAAGGTCGGGGGTTCACCGTCGACCGAAGCGTCTTCGACCCGGTCAACTAGCCTGCCGGGCCGCTACGCTGTCCGGGTTCCCGGCGCGTCTCGCCGTTGACCAGGCCGTTCACTGGCCCAGATCTACTGGGCCATTCACGAGGATCGTTCTTGAGCATGTATGCAGTCATCGCCACTGGCGGCAAGCAATACAAGGTCGAAGAAGGCCAGCAACTCGATGTCGAGCTGCTGACCGGCGAGGACGTGTCGCTGCGGCCTGTGCTCATCGTCGACGGCGACACGGTGTTGTCGACTCCGGCGCAGCTCTCGGGTGCGTCGGTGACCGCGCGTGTGGTCGGCGAGGCCAAAGGCCCCAAGATCAACGGGTTCACGTACAAGAACAAGTCGAACCAGCGCAAGCGGTGGGGTCACCGCCAGCACTATTCGACCATCGAGATCACTGCGATCAGCAAGGGCTGAGGAGTAGGTCATGTCGAAGAAGAAGGGCGCGGGTTCCAGCCGCAACGGGCGTGACTCGAACGCGCAGCGGCTCGGGGTCAAGCGATTCGCCGGTGAGGTGGTCACCTCGGGCACGATCATCGTGCGCCAGCGTGGCACCAAGTGGCACCCCGGTTTCAACACCGGTCGTGGCGGCGACGACACGATCTTCGCCACCGCCGACGGCGTCGTGAAGTTCACGAGCCGCCGCGGCCGCAAGCTCATCGACATCGTCACCGACTGAGTTTTCCGGAGCAGATCGCTCGGTTACCGAGTGAGCCCTTCGGGTAATGGTTCGGCGTGGACGATCGCGAGTGTCTGGGTCGCTCGCGTGATCGTGACGTAGAGCGACCGTAAGCCGGCCCGATCTGCGGCGACGAGCTGTCGAGGTTCGACGACGACGACGTGATCGAACTCGAGGCCTTTGGTTTCGACGGCGTCGAGCACCGCGATGGGTGCGTCGAGCGCGTCGGCCGTTCCTGCCGCCGCGCCGATGTCGCGGAGCGCGTCGACGATCGTGTCGTGCATCGATTGCGGGGCGATGACCGCGACCAAACCGCCACGCGTGCAGAGCTCGCGAGCGCGCGACGCCACTGCAGCGAGACGCGACGCGGGATCGACGGTGACGAACTCGGGCGGGACCCCCGTGCTGCGTACGCTGTCGGAGGGTGCCACGTGGGGCGCCGCGACCTGGAGCAACCGCGCCGCGACCTCCATGATCTCGGCCGGAGTGCGGTAGTTCACCGACAACGTTGTCTGGCGAACCCCGTTATGGGTCGGGAGCATGGCGAGGACGTCGTCCCACTCGGCGACCGCTCCCGGCTTCGATGCCTGCCCCGGGTCTCCGACGATCGTGAACGAGCCCGCCGGGCAACGACGGGCCAGCATGCGCCACTGCATCGCGGTCAGGTCCTGGGCTTCGTCGACGAGGACGTGCCCGAACGTTCGAGCTTCGCCGGCTCCGGTGTGCTGATCGGCGTCGTCGCCGAAGCGGGCGGCGAGTTGCTCGGCGGTGACGGTCGAGCGCAACCCGAGATCGTCGACCACGCGTTCGGCGACGGACAACGAGTTCGAATCGGATTTCCGGCGTTTCCGCCGAGCGGCCGCGAGTTCGACCGGGCCGAGCAATGCATCGGCCTCGTCGATCAGTGCGAGGTCGGCTTCGGTCCAGCGGTTTCGGGCGGCGTCAGGCGCGTAGGGCCGGTGCAGTGCCTCTTGTTCGGCCGCCGTGAGCGAGTCGCCGGCGGCAGAACGGACGAGCGCTCGGAATCCGAGCAGATCGTTGACCAGTTCGGCACCGTTGATCACCGGCCACATGCGCTCGAGAGCTTCGCGGAACTCGGGGCGTTTGCGCAGGCGTGCGGCCAGGTCGTGATCGAACCCTTCGGGGAGAGCTTCGCGCCGCACGAGCGCGCGCGCCACGAGCGGGTCAGGTCCGCCGATCGGTGTGACATTGTCGGCGTCGTGGTCGAGACGCTGGTAGCTCTGCGCAGCGAGTCGTTTGTACTGCGCGATGAGAACGTCGAGCAGTCGGCGCTGGACGCCGAGATGTTTGCCGTTGTGCGTTCCGGCCTGGCGTCGGGCCGACCGGGCGATGCGCGCGGTGTCGTCGCGGGTGATGCGAATGCGCAGTCCGTCGAGGATGAACGTGATGTCCTTGGCGAGCCCGCGCTCGCGGTCGCGCACCGCACGCGCGACGAACGCAGCCATGCGCGGATCGCCCTTCAGCGCGGCTACGTCGTCGCGATCGCGCGCCGACGAATCGAACTGCGGTTTCAGCGTCGAGATGGTGGCGAGCTGGACATCGTTTTCGCCGAGCGACGGCAGCACCTGTTCGATGTAGCGCAGGAACACCGCGCTCGGACCGACGAGCAACACGCCCGCCCCGGCGAGTCGGCGTCGGTGCGTGTAGATGAGATAGGCCGCACGGTGGAGGGCGACCGCGGTCTTGCCGGTGCCTGGGCCTCCCGCGACGATGAGGACCCCGGCGAGGTCGGCGCGGATGGCTTCGTCTTGTTCGGCCTGGATGGTTGCAACGATGTCGCCCATGCGGCCGGTGCGTTCTCGGTTCAGTGCCGCGAGCAAGGCACCCTCGCCGGCGACGGTGAGTCCTGCGCTCGACGCTGCGGCCGCGTCGAACACCTCGTCGTCGAGCCCGATGATCTCGCGGCCGTTGCGGGCGATGAAGTGCCGCCGCCGCGCGACGCCCATCGGGGCGACAGCGGTGGCCCGGTAGAACGGTTCGGCGATCGGCGCGCGCCAGTCGACGACGAGCGGCGTGTGGTCGGCGTCGTCGACGGCCAGGCGTCCGACGTACCAGGTCGGACCCTGCGCCAGGTCGAGGCGGCCGAAACACAACGGCGCTTGTCCGATGTCGAGTTCGGCGAGGCGTCGTTCGGTGACGTCGTAGGCGATGTCGCGTTCGAGGCGGGCTTGGTGGGTGCCGCCGGCGCGCACGTCGGAGTAGGCGGTGCGCACGCTCTCGGCCGCCGACCGCATGGCATCGAGGCGCGTGTACGCGGCGTCGACGTGGGCCTGTTCGACAGCGAGTTCGTCGTTCAACGGTCGCGCTTGCGCGGCTCGGTCGTCACCCACTCGATCTTCCCGCTTGGTCTCTCGCTCGATCTTCGTTCGCTGTGCGGCCGTGGTGCTGCCGCTCGGCCCTCCGCCGGCCGACGACGCTCCCGTGCGGGGCTGCGTGATCGAGTCGATCGTGCAACCCCAGAATCGGGGATCGGACAGACTACCGGCGCTCGCCGATCCCGCGAAGCCGTGGTCGCGACCCGGCGACCCTGGCGCGGCCGATCAAGCCTGATCGGCGGGACGCTGCGCTCAGCCGATCGACAAACCGAACTCGAGACCGTTTGCGTTGAGCCGCCGCCAGACGACGAGGGCATCGGTGACGACATCACCGGCGTTGCGGTCGACCTCGACGGTGACGCGCTGGCCGACGTCGACGGGGACACCGCGTCCGGTGATGCATCGCATGCCGTACGTGCTGCGATCGAGCATGTGTGCTGGCACCGACCGACCCGAGAACCGCAACATCACGATCTTCTTGTGGGGCACTCGTTCGGAGTCTCGCCGCTCGACCGGGACGGGACCGCGGCAGATGCGGAGGCGCCATAAGTGGTTTGCGACCCGTTCGTCGTGGACGAGTCGGGCGTCGTAGCCCCAGCCCCAGCGCCGCCCAGGGAGCAGGAGCTTGACCTCGGGGTCGGTGCGTTCGAACTCGGGATCGACCCCGGCCGGGGCGGTCACCGTGAGCATCGACCCGTCGAGGTCCTCGATGCCGACGAGGTATTGGTGCTCGGGGTTGGCTGCGTCGGGGAGGTAGAGCGCGATCTTGGTCCCCGGGCGCGGCGGCCAATCGGGGCGGTCCGCGTCGTGATCGGTCGACGCGACGTGTCGCGCGCGGGAAGACCCGGTCTCGGTGACCATGGTGCGAGCATCGGCGTCGGGGCCCGCAGCCTTGAGATGTCGTCGGGGTCACGGCGTACCCTGGCCGTATGCCCTCTCGGCCCAGCGCACTGCACTTCACGCCCGATCCGGACGCCAATCGGCTCTTGGCCCGCGACCCGCTTGCCCTGATGCTCGGGATGTTGCTCGACCAGCAGGTGACGATGGAGTCAGCGTTCGTTGCCCCGGCTCGGTTGCGCGAACGGCTTGGCGGCGAACTCGACGCTGGCGCGATCGCCGCGATGGATCTGGCCGACCTCGAGGCGGTGTTCAAGGAACGTCCGGCGTTGCACCGGTTCCCGGGTTCGATGGCGAAGCGAACCCAGGAGTTGTGTGCGCACCTTGTCGCCGAACACGGCGGTCGAGCCGATGCAGTCTGGAAGGGCGTTCCGTCCGGCGATGCGCTCTTCGCTCGGGTGAAGGCGCTCCCGGGTTACGGCAACGACAAGGCTCGAATCTTTGTCGGCTTGCTCGGTAAGCGGCTTGGTATCCAACCCCAAGGATGGGAGACGGTTGCGGCGGACTGGAAATCGATTGCCGATGTCGACAGCTTCGAGCGGATCGCCGAGATCCGCGCCGCCAAACAAGCGATGAAGCAGGCCGCGAAAGCCGCCAAGGCCTCGTCGGCTCGCTCGTAGCGTTGCATCGTGGCTGAGTTCGTCGATGAGGTGAGCGTGTGTGTCCGCGGCGGTGACGGCGGCGCGGGCGCGATGTCGTTTCGCCGCGAGGCGCACGTTCCCAATAGTTCGGCCGAGCTTGTCGCCGTCAACGACGCGGCCCGAAATGGTGTAGGGATG
>SXIR01000147.1 GCA_005772765.1 Actinomycetota bacterium | reverse complement strand
TTGCGCTATGCGCAACGAAACGACGCCTCAGCGCATCAGGCAGGGACGACTTCCACGGGGATGCCATTGATCGCCGCGTTATTCGACAGCGGATCGATGGCCAGCGGGTCGGCGAGTTTGTTGTTGTTCACGCCGGCATGTTCTCGGGCTACCGATTGGCGAGTGCCGGGTTTGTCGTGACCCCATCCGTGCGGCAACGACACGACCCCTGGCATCATCTCGTCGCTCACTTCCACCGGCACCTCGATGGATCCCCGTTCCGAGGTGACGCGCGCCAGCGCGCCATCGACGACGCCGCACTGCGTCGCGTCGTCGGGATGAATCAGCAACGTGCAGCGATCCTTGCCCTTCACGAGTGTGCGCACGTTGTGCATCCACGAGTTGTTCGATCGCTGATGCCGGCGGCTGGTCAGCAACAACGAGTCGACAGCGCGATCGAGGCGAGCGGCGAGTCGCGGAAGGTCGGCGACGATGTAGCTGGGCGCGAGATCGACGCGGCCGTTGGCGGTGCGCAGGACTTCATCGAGGCGGGGCTCCATCGGCCCGAGGTCGAGACCGTGCGGCGCATCCTTGAACGATTGCAAGGTGAGACCATCGGGGCGCTCGCCGTAACGATCACCGAACTCGCCCGTGCGGATCTGCAAGTCGAGCAATCGTTCGGGACCGCCCTCGTCGTACAGCGGGAGCACCGCGGCGGGGTCGACGCCCTTTGCCTCGCACAACACCGAGAAGAACCCGTCGTCGAAGGCGTCGACGTCGATGTCGGCGAGCGGTACGCCCATGAGCAACGCACCGAGCACGGTGAAGATCCGCCACTCGCCGGGATGATCCTCGGGCGGTGCGAATACTGCCGGTGAGTAGTTGCCGGTCGAGCGCACCGCCCAGTTGAGAATCAGGTCGTCGAAATGCGCCTGCTCGAGCGCCGAGAGACCCGGCAGCAACACGTGGGCGTGCCGCGTCGTTTCGTTCAGCGCGTTGTCGATGCTGATCATGCATTCCAATCCGGCCAACGCCTCGTCGAGCCGGTCCGGGTTCGTGCTCGAGATGACGGGGTTGCCCGCCACGGTGATCAGCGCGCGCCACGCCTCGTCGCCGCCGAGCAGCATCTCCTCGGCCATCAATCCGACGGGAACCTGGCCGAGTACCTCGGGAATGTCGCCGACCCGCGACTTCCATCGGCCGAACGACACACCGTCGGCCCACTGCGGGTCGTCGAGTGTCGATAGTGCCCACGCAACCGGCTTCGCGAACATGAGTCCGCCGACCGAGTCGAAGTTGCCGGTCAGTACGTTGACGACGTCGACGAGCCACGAAGCCAGCGTTCCGAACTCCTGATTACACGTCCCGATACGCCCGTAGACCACTGAGGTCGGCGCCGCCGCGAGTTCGTGGGCGAGGCGACGGATCGTGTCGGCTCCGATGCCACACGCTCGTTCGACCCGTTCGGGAGTCCATTCGGCGGCGAGGGCACCCACGCGAACGACGTTGTCGACGAGGACGTGCACGCGAGTCGGGTCGACGAGTCCGTCGGCAAACAACACGTGCACGATCGCCATCAACAGCGCTGCGTCAGTACCCGGAACGATCGGAACCCACTCGTCGGCGTGGTCGGCGGTGCCGGTGCGGCGCGGGTCGATCACGACGACCTTGCCCCCGCGCCCGCGAATCGCGTCGAGTTTGCCGAGGACGTCGGCGCACGCCATGAGCGAACCGCCCGAAGCCTGTGGGTTGCCGCCCATGATCACCATGTAATCGGTGCGTTCGAGATCGGGCGTCGGGATCGTCCACATGTTGCCGTAGAGCAGCATCGACGACACGTTCTTCGGCCACTGATCGACTGTTCCCGCGCTGTAGATGCAGTCGAGTGCTGCCATGCCGATCAGCACGCCGACGTAGCGCGACAGCGACAACGCGTGAGCCGTCGGGTTGCCGATGTATGCGGTCACGGAGGATTTGCCGTGACGTGCGATGACGTCGCCGAGCAGTTCGGAGCACCGCTCGAAGGCTTCGTCCCAGGTCACTTCCTTCCAGATCTCCCCCTCGCGCACCATGGGGGCTCGGACGCGGTCGGGGTCGTGGTGGAGGTGTCCCAGCGCGGTTCCCTTCGGACAGATGTATCCCTTCGACCAGACGTCGTCACGGTCAGGTCGGATCAGCTTCACTGCCTGGTCTTCGACGTGGACTTCGAGGCCGCACATCGCTTCACAGAGCGGGCAAGTACGAAGGTGGATCGTGCGGTCGGCCATGCGCCGAGGGTAGGCGGGTCGGAGGTCGGCGTGCCAGGTTCGGCGACGTAGCGTCACCGTCGTGAGCGAAGCCTCGGACGACTATCGGCGGGTGATGGGCGCGCGCACCGACGCGGCGTTCGTGCCCATGGAACATACCTTTCTGGGCTTCTTGCGGCCCACCTTCCACGATGAGGGACCCGGCACCCTGAGCTGCACGGTGCCAGTGCACGATGGGCTCAAGCAGCCGATGGGGATCGTGCACGGCGGGATCTACTGCGCGATCGCCGAAACCTTGGCGAGCATGGGCGCGGCACGAGAAGTCGGACTCACCGAAGCTCGCGCCACGCCGCCTGACACCGTGGTCATGGGCCAACAGAACAGCACGACGTTCCTGCGGCCCGTGACCGGCGGACACATCCGAGCTGTGGCCGTGTGTCGCCATCGCGGTCGGACCACCCAGGTCTGGCAAATCGAGATGTTCGATGCGGAGGATCGCCTCTGCAGCGTTGCGCAGGTGACGATGGCCGTCCGCCCGATGCGCGTGCAACCAACCTCAGCGAACTCGTAGTTCGATCACCGATCGGCTCGGGCCGCGTCGGCGAATGCGGCCGCTATTACGTCGTTGCGTTCGGCCCGTGCGTACGCGCGCCGCGAACGACTCGACGTCTCCGTGCTCGACTACCGCCCGGTCGACGCGGAGTTGGCCGCCGACGTCTGGCGGCACGTGCAACGGATCCCGCGTCTCGGCTGATCCGAGGGCGATCCGAGACACCCTTTCGGGCACAAGGTCCCGAACCGGGAGGTCCCAGGTCGAAGAACCACCCATTTCGGGGTCGCGATGTGGTTCACTCCGATCTGATGCCGGGCCCGTTGGACCACCTCAATCTCGAACTCTGCGACGCCGCGCCCGACGCGGTGATTGTCGTCGATCCCGACGGCATCATTCACTATGCCAATCAACTTGCCGCAACGATGTTCGCGCTGGGTCGCGAGGAGTTGGTCGGGCGCCCGGTCGAAGTTCTCGTCGACGAGGAGATCCGCGAGCGCCATGCGGGTCATCGGTCTCGGTTTCAGCGCAAGCCCCACGCCCGCCCGATGGGAAACGGGTTGGTCTTGCACGGGCGGCGAGCCACCGGTGACCGGTTCCCGGTCGAGATCAGCCTCAGTCCGCTCGCCGCAAACGACGGTTCGACGTTCATCATGGCTGCGATTCGCGACGTGACCGATCGGGTGCGATCGGAAGTGCAACTGAGAACGGTGCAGGCCGAACTCGCAATGTCCGAAGAACGCGACCGAATCGCACGGGACCTGCACGACACCATCATCCAACAGTTGTTTGCGATCGGGATGACCCTGCAGTCTTTGGCGGGGAACTTCACCGACGAGCAACACATCGAACGACTCGACTGGGCGGTCGACGAACTCGACCGGACGATCCACGAAGTGCGATCGGTGATCTTCGGTTTGCAGGCGCCGCGCGGGAAAGGTGGACTCCGCAGCCAGATCATGTTCCTCGCCCACGAAGCGCGCCGAACCCTCGGTTTCGAACCGCGCGTGCGATTCGTCGGACTCGTCGACACTGCGGTGAGCGACAACGTCGCCGAACAAGTGGTGCTCGCGGCGCGCGAAGCGCTCGCGAACGTGGTGCGACACGCCAACCCGAACCAAGTGTCGGTGGGGGTCAGCGTCAACGACGGGCGTGTGCGCCTCGTCGTGGCCGACGACGGGGCCGGTATTGCCCCCGACGCGGTACGCGGGCACGGGTTGCGCAACCTCGACGAACGAGCCGAAGTGCTCGGCGGCGTCTGCACGATCGAAACCGCGGTCGGCGCCGGTACGACCGTGACCTGGGACGTTCCGACGGCCTGAGGTCGTACCGATCGCCGCACGGCTTGACGGCCCAGCGGCTCGGGACCTTCGGCCCTCCCGCACGAATCCGCCAAAGCGCACGATCCCAGGGTGATGATCGTGGTTGCGGTGGACGGATCAGAGTCAGCAGCTCGGGCAATCCAGTGGGTTGTCGAGCACGGGCCGAGGTTGGGGGCTGACGTCGTTGCGGTGCACGCGCTCGAAGAACCGGTCTACGCGGTTCCGCCCATGGCGGCGGTCGCGCTCGGACCGCTTCCGCCCGAGCTACGGGCAGAAGTCCGAGCCACCCTCGAGCGCGACTGGTGCGCACCGCTGACCGACGCCGGTATCGCCGTGAAATGCGAACTGGTCGACGGTCCTCCCGCTGCCGCGATCATCCGTGTCGCCAACGAACACGATGCCGATCTCGTGGTGGTCGGGCGCCGCGGACGTGGCGGGTTCACCGAGCTCCTCCTCGGCAGCGTGTCCCACCAACTTGCCCACCATGTGGGCCGTGCATTGGTGATCGTGCCGTGATCGACCCTGGCGACCTTCGCGACCTGCCAGGTGGCGTTCGCCGTGGTGCGCAACGAGCTTGCCGTGCGGTATCGATCAGCCGTTTCGTTTTGCGGAGTGGGCGACGGACATGACGACCCTCGGAAGCGCGTCGGCACAGCGGCCACGCGTGCCGAGTGCCGAGCGGCGGATCGGAAAGATCACTACGGTACCCGGCGTGACGGTACGTGTCTTCTTGGTCGATGACCACGACGTGGTGCGCCGTGGGGTCCGCAGCCTGATCGAGAACGAGGCCGATCTGGTGGTCGTGGGCGAGGCGGGAACTGCCGCCGAAGCATTGGTCCGCATCCCTCCGACCCAACCCGATGTCGCCGTGATCGACGTCCGGCTGCCCGATGGCAACGGCGTCGAGGTCTGTCGCGAGATCCGGTCTCGTCACCCCGAGATCAAGTGCTTGATCCTCACATCGTTCGCCGACGACGAAGCGCTCTTCGACGCGATCATGGCGGGCGCGGCGGGGTACCTGCTCAAGCAGATCAAAGAGAACGACCTCGTCGACGCCGTTCGGCGCGTCGCCGCCGGCCAGTCGCTGCTCGACCCGCAGATCACCGCGCGAGTGCTCGAACGTCTGCGGATGCCGCCGCAAGAGGATGCTCGTCTCGCGAACCTCACCGATCAGGAACGCAAGATCCTCGATCTGATCGCCGAAGGGCTCACCAACCGCCAGATCGGCGAACGGATCTTTCTCGCCGAAAAGACGGTGAAGAACTACGTGTCGAACCTGCTGGCCAAGCTCGGGATGGAACGTCGTACCGAGGCCGCGGTGTTTGCGGCCCGCATGCAGGATCAACGACCGAGATGAGCGGCGACCCGACGGGGGTCGCCGGTACTCGCGGCATCGGCGAGCTGTCGCTGCTTCCCGTCGTCACCGTGCGTTCCGACGCCACGCTTTCCGAAGCCGCTCGGGTGCTGCATCGAACTGGTGCTGGCTTTCTTCGCATCGAGGACACGAACCGCATCCTCGATCGCGACGATGTCGTGCGTGCGCTGGCCGATCCCGAAGACGGCTTCGATGCCTCGATGCCGACCCTCGCATTGGCGCGCGGGACGTTGCTCGCGGTGACCCCGGCGACGCCCGCCATCGCGGTCCTCGGCGAGCTCGTTCGTTGTGAGCTTCCGGGGGTGTTTGTGATCGATGCCGAACATCGGATCATCGGCTGCTTGCGCATGGGCGATCTCGTGTCCGCGTTGCTCGAAGAGCTCTCGTTGCTCGATGGACTCCGGCACGTCTTGCACGTCGAACGGGGGCACTGGTGAACCGCACCTCGAAGCCGCACTGCATCGCCGCGGTTGCGTTGGCGGCCGACGAGTGCGAACGCCGTCTGGCTCGTCATGGCTTCGGTCGGGTCGGCGTCACGATCGCCGGCCGGCCGGTGATCTTCCCGGTGAACTACCGAGTGCTCCGCGGTGCAATCGTCTTCGCAGCCGACGGTCACTGGGTCGAGGCCGCGCTCGCGGCCGACGCCGTGGCGTTCGAGATCGACGATCACGACGATGTCGGCCATGTCGGCTGGAGCGTGCTCGTTGTCGGCAAGGTTCGGGCGATCGACCCTGACGACGAAGCGTGTCGCTCCGTTGCGCCATGGTGTGGCACGACCGCCGCGACCCGATGGCTCGAACTCGATCTGCACGAGATGTCGGGTCGGCACATCGAACTGGTCGATCGCGCCTGAGACGTTCGTCGGCTCACCTCGGCCGAGGCCCCGAGAGCGTGGCCCCGAGAGCGTGGCCCGAGCGTGACACCGCCGCGCCACCCTGAGTACGCTCGCGACTACACAACGAGGTCTCGGGGAGAACGTCATGCGTCGCTCAGTTCGTCGGTACTGCATCGCCGGAGTCGGTGTGTCGTTGACGCTTGCGTTGATGCCGTCGAGTGGGTCGGAGACGGGCGTGCAGACGATCGGCACCAACAACCGCCCGGCCGGCGTCGCCGAACCGTTCCAGATCCTCGTGACCAACGACGACGGCGTCGGCGCGCCCGGCATCGCAGCCGTCGTTGACGCATTGCAGACGATTCCCAACGTCGACGTCACCGTGGTGGCCCCGAAGACGAACCAGTCCGGAACGAGCGATAGCCACAGCAACGGACCGTTGACCGTCGAACCGGCCATGACGGCCAACGGTGACGCCGCGATCGCGGTCAGCGGGTTTCCTGCCGACACGGTGTGGTGGGCGGTGCGGACCGGCGCGGTTCCGCGCCCCGACCTGATCGTGTCGGGAATCAACTTCGGGAACAACGCGGGTGATCTGAGCGAGCTGTCCGGCACCGTGGGTGCGGCCCGCGCCTCGGCTCGGCTCGGCATCCCGGCGGTCGCCGCCAGCCAGGGGCTGTCGACCGACTTCTCGGCCTCCGCTCCCATCGTGCGAGACATCGTGGCGTTCCTGCGGCCGCTCGTCGAAAGCGCGCCCGCCACGGTGCCCGCTCGGATTCTGAAGATCGAGGTGCCGTCGTGCACCACTGGCGCGGTACGGGGCGGCAAGATCGTGCCCGTCGCCGAGGTGAACACGCCCACGGCGTATGCGTTGACGGTTGGCACCGCAACGAACGGGACGTATCAGCCGACGATCACGAGCCGCGATCCGTTCACGGCCAACTGCAACTCAACCAAGACCGAAATCGTCGACGACATCGACGCGGTGAACAACGGCTTCTACGCGTTGTCGGTGCTCAACCACAACCTCGGCGACAGCTGACGCAGGTCGCCGTTGGATCAGCCGACGGCGATGTCGATTGCTCGCGCGTGTCGGTCGAACGTCCGAAGCGCCATGTGCACGCGCGTCGCAACGACGTCGCGCAAGGTCTGATCACCTGCGCCGCCGAGGTCGACGACGACCCGTACGACACCTTTGCGTCGCGTGGCTGTCGCTGTGATCGGACCTGACGCGACCTCATGGTTCGCCAGTGTTTCTTTGGCAATCGCACCGGCGAGGACCTCGTGTTGGCGTAGCGATCCGTGCGCAGCGGCTTCGACGGTTGCGACGAGATCGTCCTTGGACTCCACGACGGCGGCGGCGTGTTCTGCGAAGGGGTGGAGCGCGGTGTGGCCGCCGACGACGACGGGAATGCGATGCTTCAGCGCGCACGTGACGCCGTCTTCGAGCAGGCCGGGCACCGAGCGGGGACGAGCGCGAATCGTGAGCGCCACATCGATGCTGGCCGACTCGAGCGGACACTGCTGATCGACACCGAGGCAGGGGAACGACCGGGCACCCTCGTCGTGACAACGGTGCACCGTGTGTCCCGAGGCCTGCAACGCAGCGATTGCCGCGTCGGCGGTTGCGGGTTCGGATTCGAGCACCAAGACATCAAGAGCATTCGTCATGGTGCAATGGTGCTGGATCGTGGGCTTTGCGCCGAGGGGAGCCCGACCCGCTCCTGGGGGACTTTGGTCCCCCGAGTGCAGATCACAGCTTGGGCGTGGCTCAGGCCGAACGGTCCTTGGCGACCTCGTCGAGCAACTCGTACTCCTCGCCGGTGTCGGCCCAGTCCTCGAACTGGATCACGCCGATCTCGGTGAACTTCTCGCGCAGCCAACCGTCGCCGGCGTCGATGAGTCCGAGCTTCTTGCAGTTCGGCACGATCTTGGAGAACAGCATCGTCTGGAACTGCTGCTGGGCGGGCGGGTTGACCTCGTCGAGGATGCGAGCCACTTCAGCGGGGTTGACGCCCATGCGCTCCCAGACTTCGCTCTGCATGAATCGACGTTGCAGCCGCGCCGCGGTTTCGAACGCGAACTCCTGGCGTTCCCGGAGCTCGGCGACGCTCAGCTCTCGGTAGAACTCTTGCAGGCTGAGGACGCCGAACGCGACGTGACGCGCTTCGTCGCTCATGACGTAGCGCAGCAGCTTCTTCAGCAACGGCTCGTTGGTGATGGCGTGCATCAAGCCGAAGGCCGCGAGAGCGAGGCCTTCCACCATGATCTGCATGCCGAGGTAGGTGATGTCCCACCGGCTGTCACGCAAGATGTCGTCGAGCAGCGAACCGAGGTTGTCGTTGATGCGGAACTGTCGGCCCATCTTCTCGTTCAGGTAGCGGGCGAACACCTCGACGTGGCGGGCCTCATCCATCACCTGGGTTGCGGCGTAGTACTTGGCGTCGATCCACGGCACCGTCTCGGTGATGCGCGCCGTGCACAACAACGCGCCCTGTTCGCCGTGGAGGAACTGACTGAGCAGGGAGCATTGGAGGTTCACCGCGACCTCGAGCCACTCTTTGTCGCCGAAGTGCTTCACGGGCGAGTTGGGGTAGTCGCGCAGCACGCCGAACCGGTCGGAGGTGCCGATGCCGAGTTCGCTGGCGACCTTCTCGGGATCGACATCGGTCGACCAATCGAGGTCGGTCGACGCGTTCCACTGACTCGTCTTGGCCTTTTCGTACAGCTTGCTGAGCGGTATCCGGGTGCGCTCGTAGTCCCACGTGAATGTCGAGTCGAAGGTCGACGTCACCGCGTGGATCGTGTCGCGCATTTCGGTGGTGGTGAGGTCGTCGGTGGTGGTCATCGGGGTTCTCCGGGTTCGGGGTCGACGGTGGATGCGGGGACGACAGCGTCGAGGAGGCGCACGAGCAACGTGGTCCAGTGGTCGGGGTCGATGGGTGTGAGGCCGATGGTGCGCAGGGTCACGCTGCCGATGGCCAGGGCCAAACAGAAACGTGCGATTGCTGGGGCGTCGAGGTCGGGCGCGACATCTCCGGCGGCTTGGGCGCGGGTGACGAGTTCGATGAGGGTCTGTTCGCGCCGGGCGAGTGCTGCTCGGACGTGGTCGGCGAGTTGCGGGTCGCGGCGAGCCGCGCCGATGGCATCGACGAGGACGCTCGGGCCGGCGATGTCGTCAGGGCTCGCGAGCCGTCGCCCGAGTTCGGCCAACACCGACCGCGCTTGCTCGCCGCGTGCGACCTCGAGCAGCGCGTCGACCTCTTGACGGGCGCGCTCGGTGATTGCCTCGAACAACAACGCGGCTTTGCCGCGGTATTGGCTGTAGATCGCTCCGGTGGTGAGGCCAGCCTCTCGGGCGATGTCGGCGACGCGAGCGCCCTCGTAGCCGTCGCGCTCGAACACCGTGAGTGCGGCGCGCAGCAGCCGATCGCGGGTTTCGGGGGCAGTGACCGTCATCGACAACGATGATAATGGCTATTATCACTGGTCACAAGCCCACAAGGGGGCTCCCGACGGCAAGCGGGTGTTCGTCGCCCACCACGTGCCTGGCGAGGAGTGACACGCCTTACGCTCGGCCCCGTGGAGCGGTGGCTACGTCGGGTACCGCCGTCGCTGCTCTTCGTCGTGGGCGCGGTCTCGATGTACGAAGGCGCGGCAATTGCCTACGACCTGTTCGACGAGCTCTCGCCACAGACGGTCGCGTGGCTGAGGATCTGCGGTGCTGCGATCGTCATGGTCGGCGTTGCCCGACCTTGGCGAGACCGTTGGACCCGATCGGACCTGCTTGCCGCGGCCGCGTTCGGGGTCGTGACCGCGGCGATGAACGCAACCTTCTATCTCGCCACCGAACGAGTACATCTGGGGTCGACGGTCGCGATCGAGTTCGTCGGACCGATCACCGTTGCCGCCGTCTCGGCGCGTTCTCGGCGCGCGTTGATTGCGCTCGTCGCAGCCGGTGGTGGGGTCGCCTGCCTATCGATCGGCTTGCGTTCGGACTCCGTCGGCGTCGCTTGGGCGTTGGCCGCCGGTGCGTGTTGGGCCGGGTACGTGGTGCTCGGCGCTCGAGTCTCGGCCCAACGTGGCGGCGTCGGCGGTCTTGCGCTCGCGCTCGCGTTCGGCGCGATCGCACTCGCACCCTTCGGTGCCGTCGGGTCGGGCGACGCGTGGGGATCGCCGCGCTTGGTGTGGTTGTGCGTCGCGGTGGGTGTGCTGTCGACCGCAGTGCCCTACGGCATCGACCAACACGTGTTGCGCCGGGTGCCTCGCGGTCGCTTCGCATTGCTGCTGGCGCTGTTGCCCCTCACCGCCACCGTGATCGGCCGCCTCGACCTGCAACAATCGCCGCGTCCATTCGAAGTGATCGGTATTGCGCTCGTCATCGGGGGCCTCGTGATCCAAGGCCCGACCGAGGTGCGCGCCGAGGAGGTGATGCCGTGAACAGGTCTGCAGCCGGCGCGGGCACGACGGCGATCGGCTTCGGAGTCGAGACGATCACGCCGGGCCCTTCGCATTGGCCGATCTGGCTCGCGGGGTACGGAGACCGACGCGACCCCGCTCGGGTGGTGCACGACGACCTCGAAGTACGCGTCATGGTCGCCCGCTCCGACACGGTCACCGTTGCGCTGGTCGTGTGCGACCTCATGGCAATGTCGCAGGATTGGGCCAACGCAATTCGCTCGGCCGTCGCCGACGAGCTGGGCGTGACGGTCGATCGGGTGCTGACGTCGACCGTGCACACGCACGCCGCCCCGTCGACCATCACCGGCACCGAGGCACTCGGCTGGAATGTCCCGCACGAGTGGCGCACCGATCTCGTCGTCGCGTGTTGCTCGGCCGCACGGCAGGCCTCAGATTCGGCGCGACCGGCCCGATTGCGATCGGCGCGCCTCGGGCTCCCCGACGCACTGTCGTTCAACCGCCGCGGGCACTCGTACGCGCCGACGTATTGCGTCGTCGACGTGATCGACGCCGACGACGAGCAACGCATCGGCACGATCGTGAACTTCAGTGTGCACCCGGTCGTTCTCGGGCCCGACAACTACGACGTATCCGCCGACTGGGTAGGAGTGTGTCGTCGTGAGGTCGAAGCTCGGCTCGGTGGCGCGACGTTGTTCGTGCAGGGCTGCCAAGGTGACGTCGACCCCCACGGCATGTCCTGGGACGCCGATGTGCCGACGCGGTTCGCCGCGGTGGCGCGGGTCGGGGAGGACTTCGCCCTCGCCGCGGTTGCCGGCGTCGCGGTCGCAGTCGACACCACCGCGGACCGAGGCGTGGGCATCGAACTGACGTCGCGCACGATCGAGATCGATGCGACCGGATCGCCGATGGCGGCCATCACGCGCCGGGAATGGCTCGAGGTCGACTTGCACGAGTGGTCGATCAGCGGGGTGCAGTTCGTCTCGGTGCCGGGCGAGGGGTTCGCGCAACTCGGACACGCGATCGTTGCCGCGCGATCACCGGTGCCGACCGTCCTCGTCGGGTTCGCGCCGCACTGGTTGGGATACTTCCCGGTGCCGTTCGGCGAAGGGTACGAGGAAGGGTTGTCGTACGGCGCCGCGGCCGTTGACGCGATTGCCGCGGCGCTCACAGGATCGCGATGATCTACGCGCTCGTCGTTGTCATCGTTGGGTTCGGCCTGGCGTTGTTCGGGATCATCTACACGATCGGGCAGAGCGCAGCGCGTCGAGCGCGCGAGCGAGCCGACCGCGTGATCGCGCGCGAAGGGCTTGCGGCGATCGCGTCGTACAGCGTGAACTTGCTCGGTTCGACGTCGATCGCGCGCGGCGGCGTGCGTGGCGTCGGTGTGTTGGTGGTGACGGCCGACGCGGTCGAGTTCCGACTCGGTTACGGCTCGACGGCCATCTCGATTCCGCGCGCGTCGATCGTCGAGGTCACGATCGGCAAGTCGTTCCGAATCAAGGGCAAGCTTCGTCGGTATCGGCGGCCGGTCGTGCTCACGGTGCGTTGGACGGATGCAGGCGCAGATCACACATCCGGATTTGCAACCGGCCAGGCCGAGCTCATCGCGGCGCACCTGGGCTGAACCTTCCTGGCGCCGCGCTCGTCAGGTTTCGATCACAACGATCAGCACGGGCGGAGCATGTCGCTCGCGTGCGCACGACAGCTGCGTCGCCGATGACACCGACTCAGCGCGCCAGCCGGTCGACGACGTCGTCGATCTGGTCGATGCTCGCGTTCCCGAACGCCAACCGGAGGTAGCCCTCCTGGTCGGGTCCGAAGCACTCACCCGGAATGCAGAGGAGGTTCATGTCGTCGGCGAGGCGACGGGCCACATCGTGGGCGGCGCCGTCGTACGGATGCCGCAACCAGGCGAAGAACGCACCCGCCGACTCGAGTTCGTACTGGGTGCGCGTGATCGCCGCACCGAACGCTTCGATCTTGGCGAGCATCTCGATTCGTTTCTCGCCGACCCAGTCGTCGAGGTTGGCGATTGCCCACGCGACGATCTCCTGCGCGATGCGCGGCGCGCCGATCGTCTGACAGTCGGCGAGTTTCGCCGCGTCACGCAACAGATCAGGATGGGCGACGAGGCTGCCGGCGCGGTATCCCGCGAGTGCGAACACCTTCGAGAAGCTGAACAGATGGACAAGCGTCGTCGGCCAGTCGGGACGTTCGAACAAGTCGTGCGCCGGTTCAGTGGTGGCGCGGAAATCGGCGTACGTCTCGTCGAGGATGAGGGCGACGTTGTGGTCTCGGGCGCGCTCGAACTGCGTGGCGATTTCGGACGGTGAAGCCACCCGGCCGGTCGGGTTGTTCGGCGTGACGAGCACGATGGCGCGGGTGCGGCCATCGACGGCAGCTGGGGAGCCGTCCGTTTCGTAGCGGGCTTCGATGCCGTTCGCCGCGAGCCACATGTCGTGGTTGAAGTAGTAGGGCAGCGGCAGGATCACGTTGTCGCCGGGTCGACACAATGCGCCGATGGCGAGGCAGAACGCTTGGTTACAACCCGCCGTGATCATGGTGTGGTCGAGTTCGACGCCGAATCGTGTCGCGACGGCAGTGCGCGTGTGGGGAAGACCGATTGCGGGCGCGTACGCGGCGGTGTCGTCGCGTTGGACGAGGCGAGCGAGTTCGGCCCGCAGGGAGGCGGACGGCGGATAGGCGGGGACGGCCTGGGAGAGGTCGATCAGCGGACGGTCGGATGGGAAGGTGCGCCCGGCGATCCACGACTTCGCCGCGGCGACCGGCGGATCGTTCACCTGGCTGGCCCACCCCAACGCCCGCATCGCCCACCGACCGTACCAATTCCGCGTTCTGACCCTCTGAGGCGCGCCAACATGTGTACGAATTGCGGTCAGAACCGGGTATCTCGGGTTCTGACCCTCTGGGGCGCGCCAACATGTGTACGAACTGCGGTCAGAACCGGGAATCTTGCCAAACGGGCTGGGTGGCGGCGGTGTGTGAGCATCGTGTGCGTGGGCAACCTCGGCGAGATCAGCGAAGCGACGAACGTGGCGGGTCGTGACTTCGACGAGGTTTTCCGCGAGCACTACGGGAGGATGGTGCGCGTGCTGTCGGCCGCCGGGCCGGGCGCAGAGGACGCCGTCGCCGAGGCGTTCTCGTTGGCGCTCGTGCGCTGGCGCCGAATCGGCCGCTACGACGACCCGGTGGCCTGGATCCGCCGGGCCGCAGTCCATCGCATGCTCAACGAACGCCGGCGGCTGCGACGGCGTGACGCGGCGCTGCCTCGAATGATCGACGTCGCGCCCCGAGGGCCCGACGACGTGGTGCCCGAGTTGGCCGCGGCGATCCAGCGCCTCCCGAAGCAACAGCGAATCGCGCTGACGCTCAAGGTCCTCGACGATCTCGACACCGCGGAAGTCGCGGCCGCAATGGGGATCAGCGACGGCGCGGTTCGTTACCACCTGCACGAGGCGCGGTCGCGCCTGCGCACCGAGCTGGGAGCTACCGACGATGCCTGAGTTCTCCGACGACGACCTCCGAACTGCGCTCGACGCACTGCGCGCGGAGCCGAGTGCCGAGCGACTCGCCGTCACCGCTCGCGCCCGCGACCTGCGCCGCCAGCGCGTCGGCCGCATCGGTACCGGGGCGGTTGCGTTGGGACTTGTTGTCGCGATGGGTGTGAACGCCATCGACGGCGGTGCACCCGACGAGGTCGAGATTGCCATCGACGACCCGACTTCGACCTCGACCTCGCCCTCACTCACGACGGTGCCGACGTGGACCACGGATCCGCCGGGCGACGGGGCCGAACCCTGGATCCAGATCTGGCCCGAAGTCGTGGCCTCGGGCGAGCCTGCGACGATCACGGCCGTGATGAGGAACCCGGCCGCGAGCAGAGGGTCCGTCGGGGCCGGCTGCCATGGTGGCGAGTTGGTTCGTGACGGTACGACGTTGGACAACGATTTCGAGGCGCGCGCCGACTGCACCTCGTATCCGGTGCTACCCGGCACGTTCTCGTCCGAGTGGACGTGGACGGTGCCGGCGCTCCCGGCCGGTACCTACGACGTGCGCGGCGCCCGCTTGGTGGTTGCCGATGCGCCCCCGGAGCCGACCGACGTTGTGTTGACGCGCGAGGAGTACCTCCGCTTCGCGGGAGCCGACCTGCTGTCGGAACCGCAGGTGACGATCCCCGACGAACTCGTCGTGCTCTCGGGGAATCGGCTCGCCCTCCGATTCACGACGATGTGCAATCGACCCGCCTACGACCTGCGGTTCCGGTACGAGTCGTCCGCGGGCGACGGCACCGTCGACCGCGTGCTCGTCGAGTTGCGCACCGCGCACTTCCTCGTCAAGGACTGCATCGGCGAACCGTCGGCCTGGGCGACGGTGGTGGATCTCCCTGCACCGTTGCGCGGGGCGAAGGTTGTCGCGACCTATTTCGACCCCGGACCTGGCGCCGATCCGGCGGTCGTCGAGGCGACTCGTGCGAGCACGGGAACTCCGGAAACGCCGCATCCCGCCCTCGCAACCATGGACCGCGAGCCGCTCTCGTACCGCGGCTTGTCGACCGCCGCGTGTCCACCGAACGCAGTTTGTGTGATCGGCTGGCCCGGGGCCTGGATCTCGCTGCGACCGTTCGACGGCTGCGGACAGTGGATCGGCAACCCGATCACGGACGACGCGACTGCGACGATGTACATCCAGGCCTACGTCCCCGCCGACAACGAACGTTGCGACGGAGACTGGCCGCCGCACCTCGTGTTCTCAACCTCTCCGGCGCCGGACTACCTGTTCGGCGGCGTGGTCGGCGAGGGGTGACGCTCGTCGGAACGTCAGTTGATGACGCCGTCGGCGCGCAGGGCTGCGAGTTTCGTCTCGTCGTAGCCAAGCACCGACGACAGGACCTCGACCGTGTGTTGGCCGACGGTCGCCGGGTAGGTCTCGGGCCCTTGCGCGACCCCGCTGATCTTCACGGGGTTGCCGGGGACGAGCACCGGATCGGGCTCGCCGTCGGTGCGCGGGATCTCGACGAGCATCGCCCGCGCCGCGACGTGCGGATCGGCCACGATGTCGTCGGGCCCGAAGCACGGACCGGCGGCGATGCCGTCACGTCCTAATACGTCGCACGCCTCGATCCGAGTCTTGTCGGCTGCCCAGGTCTCGAGCGCGGGACGGATCACATCGTCGAGGTGTTCGCGCCATCCTTCGCGTGTCGCGAAACGCGGGTCGCTCAGCCACTCGGGACGACCCAACGTGTGGGCCAAACGTTCGAACTGGTGCTCCCGGCCGACCTGCACGATGAACCAGCCGTCGCGCGCACGGAACCCGTCCATGATCAGCGGCGCCTGGCGGTCGCCGCGCAAGCCCATCGACCAGAAGTTCACGACGAGGTCTGCCATCGCCACCATCGAGTCGAACATCGCGATGTCGACGTACTGGCCTTCACCGGTGCGGTCGCGTTGACGTAACGCGGCGAGCACGCCGATCGTGCCGAAGAGCGCGGCCGAGATGTCGCCGAGGGCGCCGGCGGGACCGACGAGCGGTGGGTTGTCGCCGGTGCGCTTGTACTCGTACAGGCCGCTCATTGCCTCGACGATCGGTGCGTAGGCAGGCCATGAGTCGTACGGCGACGCGATGGTGTTGCCGAATCCCGACACCGACAGGTAGACGACCTTCGGGTGCACCGAACGGATGTCGTCGAACGCGAGACCGAGTTTGCGGGCAGTTCCGGCCTTGAAGTTCTCGCAGAACACGTCGAAGTGCGGCGCGAGGTCCTTCACGAGTTGTTTGCCGTCGGGGTGTTTGAGATCGACGCCCACCGACTTCTTGCCGAGCGCGTTGCGCATGAAGGTCGCGCCGGCGCGCCGGCCGTCGGCATCGATCATGAACGGCACCGACCCACGACCGGATTCGCCGTCGCGTGGATGCTCGATTCGCACGACCTCCGCGCCGAGCCGGGCCAGCAACTGGGTCCCGAACGGCAGCGCCTGCATCTGCTCCACCGCGAGGATCCGAATGCCTTCGAGCGGCTTACCGGCCGCGAGTGCACCCTCGTTGAATACGTCTCCAAGCTTCACGAACGCGCACCCTAACGAACGCTCGAACGGGCGCCACATCCGGGTGGCACGCCCCCGGAAGTGGCGCACGCTTGGCGGGCGGACGGGCTTTGGGGATTGAACAGCCTCGCCGCCGCACTCGTACACTGACGCCCATGTCAGGTGTACGGGGCATCATCAGCGCGGCGGGCTACGTCCCCTTCCGTCGACTCGACCGCAGCTCGATCGCCAAGACGTTCGGCAACGGTGGGGGCCGCGGGCAACGCGCGGTGGCGGGGTACGACGAAGACACCACGACGATGGGAGTCGAAGCCGCGCGTTTCGCCCGCGCCGGTGCCGCTGCCGTCGCCATCGATCAGCTGCTGTTCGCGACCGCGACGCCGGCGTATCTCGACAAGACGAACGCGTGCACCATTCATGCCGCGTTGCGACTCGACGAGGAGGTACCCGCGCTCGACCTCGCGGGTCTGCGCAGCGGTGTGGGCGCGTTGCGCGCTGCGCTGCAGGGCAACGGTTCGGTACTCGTGGTCACGTCCGACGCGCGTAACGGGTTACCGACGAGTGGCGACGAAGCGAACGGGGGTGATGGCGCCGCGGCGATCCTCGTCGGCCATGACGATCAGGGTCCTGTGATCGCCGAACTCATCGGCACCGGTGTCGCAACCGAGGAGTTCATCGAACGCTGGCGCGCTCCGGGTAGCGATCGGTCGAAGCAATGGGAAGAACGGTTCGGCGAAACGAAATACGTACCGCTCGGCGGGCGCGCGTTCAAGAACGCGCTCGGCGATGCAGGCATCGAGGCCGACGCCGTCGACACGCTCATCGTCACCGGAATGCATGCCCGAGCCGCGAAGGCGCTCGCGGCCAAGCTGGGCGCGACGAACGCGAAGATGGGCGAAGACCTGGCCGCGACCGTGGGCAACACCGGCACCGCCCACGCGCAGTTGTTGCTGACGCACACGCTCGAGACGGCCGCGCCCGGACACACGATCGCGTTGGTCGTGTTGGCCGACGGCGTCGAGGTGATGCTGTTCCGTACCACCGAGGCGATCGCCAGCTATCGCCCGGCCCGCGCCGTCGCCGCGCAGATCGCAACGGCGGGCGAGATCACCTACGGCAAGTTCCTGTCGTGGAAGGGCCAAGCGACGATCGAACCGCCCCGTCGACCTGAACCCGACCGCATCAGCGCGAGCGTGACCGGACGCAGCGAAGATTGGAAGTACGGATTCGTCGGCAGCAAGGACCGATCGAGCGGAGCGTTGCATCTTCCGCCGGCGCGCGTGAGTCGCGAAGGCGGCCACGTCGACGACATGGATCCAGCGCCGATGGCCGACGTGCAGGGCACGATCCAGATCATCACGATCGACCGGATCGCGTATTCGCCGAGCCCACCCATCACGTTCGCGATCGTCGACTTCGATGGCGGTGGTCGACTGCCGGTCGAGATGACCGACTGCAACAGCGACGACCTCGCGATCGGCGACCGAGTCGAAATGACGTTCCGCAAGCTGTTCACCGCCGACGACATCCACAACTACTTCTGGAAGGCGCGCCCGGTTCCGAAATCGGTGTCGCCGGGAAGCGAGGGCTGACATGGCCTCCAAGGGCATCAAGGACATGGTCGCGATCGTCGGCATGGGTTGCACGCCCTTCGGCGAGCACTGGGACAAAGGCCCCGACGATCTGGTGATCGAATCGACGCGCGACGCGCTCGCCGCAGCGGGCATGGAACAAGACGACGTCGACGCGTACTGGCTTGGTACGGCAATGGGTGCCGCGAGCGGGCTCACTTTGGCGCGGCCGCTGCAACTGCAAGGCAAGCCGGTGACGCACGTCATCAACCACTGCGCGACGGGGAGTGAATCAATTCGGGGCGCGGCGTACGCGGTTGCGAGCGGCGCGTACGACATTGCCATGGCCGTCGGCGTCGAGAAGGTCAAGGACTCGGGCTACCAGGGGCTCGTCGGCGCCGGACGCCCGCCGACCGACGGCACTGGTCGCACCCTCACTGCCGCAGCCATGTTTGCAATGTGCGCGCCCGCGTACGGCAAGAAGTACGGCGTGTCCGACGAACAGATGCGCGAGGTGCTCGCGAGGATCGCGTGGAAGAATCACTACAACGGTGCCCGCAACGCTCGCGCGCAGTTCCGCAAGGAAGTCTCGATGGAGACCATCTGCGGCGCACCGTTGATGGCCGGTGGACTCGGCGTGTACGACTGCTCCGGTGTGGCCGACGGCAGCGCAGCCGCGATCGTCGTGCGGGCCGAAGATGCATTGCGGTACACCGACAAGCCGATCTACATCAAGGCACTCGCGTTGGTTGCGGGCAACTGCTCGGGGAATGCCGATCCGAACTACGACTACACGAACTTCCCCGAGATTCACATGGCGGGTCGCGACGCATACGCGCAGGCCGGCATCACCGATCCGCGTGCGCAGCTCGCGATGGCCGAGGTGCACGACTGCTTCACGCCCGCGGAACTCTTGATTTACGAAGACCTCGGGTTTGCCGAGCGCGGCAGCGCGTGGAAGGAAGTCCTCGACGGCACGTTCGACCTGCAGGGCGAACTTCCGGTGAACCCCGATGGCGGGCTGAAGAGCTTCGGCCACCCGGTCGGGGCGAGCGGCGTGCGCATGACGTTCGAGGCGTACCTGCAGCTCCGAGGTGAAGCGCCGCCCGAACGCACGATCGCGCACGTCGACCGCGGCCTTGCGCTGACCCACAACCTCGGCGGCTACCCGGGCGAGATGGTGAGCTTCGTCGGCATCTGGGGCAACCAACTCGGCTGAGACGCCGAGGCGTCTTTTTGTTGCGCTATTCGCAACGAAAGGACGCCTCGACGCGGCGGTCGAGCATCGCCGCGAGGGCTTCGAGCGTTACCGCGGGTGAGTACAAGAAGCCCTGCGCCCGATGGCATCCGAAGTTGGCAAGCATCGCGGCCTGCGCGTCGTGCTGGACTCCCTCGGCGACGATCGTGAGCCCGAGGTCGCGGCCCAATGCGGCGACGTGGCGCACGATTGCCGTGTCGGTCGGGTCGAAACCGAGGTCGCGCACGAACTCCTGATCGATCTTGACCTCGTCGATCGGGAGCCGCTGCAACATCGTCAAGGACGAGTGGCCAGTGCCAAAGTCGTCGAGCGCGACCGAGATGCCGAGTCGTCGGGCCTCGGCGAGTTCGAGCGCCGCCGCGTTGATGTCGGACAGGACTGCGGTCTCGGTGATTTCGACGCCGATCCCCTGGGGCGAACACCCCGCGCGTTCGAGAAATCCGGCGAGCCGGGCAACCGGTTCGACGCGCGTGAAATGACGCGGCGAGATGTTGCACCAGATCTTGAAGTCTGTCGGTGCACCGAGTTCTTCGAGCCGCACTCGAGCGCGGATCGCCTGTGCGATCACGATGTCGTCGACTTGCGTGATCAACCCGGTGTCCTCGGCGAGCGGAATG
>SXIR01000146.1 GCA_005772765.1 Actinomycetota bacterium | reverse complement strand
GCCTTCTTGGCAGCCTTCTTCGCCTTCTTTGCCGGAGGCACGGTCACCACCTTTCTGTGGTTTCGCTTCAGTGTTACTCACCACTCGGGGAACAACCGCGGCCCTCCTGGCCGCCCCCTACCCGGGTTGGGGATCTACTTGCCGGCGACTGCCGACTTGAACTTCGCACCCACGGTGAACTTCGCGGACGTCGATGCAGGGATCTGCACCGGCTCGCCCGTACGCGGGTTGCGACCCGTACGCGCACTGCGCTGTGTCTGCGCGAACGCACCGAAGCCCGGCAAGGTCACCTTGTCGCCCTTGGCGACGGCACCTTGCACCGAGTCGATGAACGCGTTCAACGCACGTTCGGCATCTGCCTTCGAAAGACCGCTGGATTCGGCCATGGCGTCGACCAACTCACCCTTGTTCACTTCCAACCTCCTGTCTGCGACGCTTGTCTTGGGAGATGAGACCCGATTCGTTACGCGAGGTCAAGCATTCACAAGCCGTTCGCGACCGCGCGAACGAGTGAAGGCGGCCGAACCACGCGCAACGAGCGTTGCGCGTGTCGCGCGCGTCGCGACGGTCGAAAAGGTGCGAACAGCAACGAAACTGCGCACGAAACGTGCGGAACTGGGCATCCAACGACGAAGCGTGCGAGCGAAACCCAGAGCGCCATCGTTGTTGTGCCCGCAATGGATGTCGCAAAGAAAAAGTTTTGCGGTCGACGTTATCCACAGAAAATGCGCCCGCGAATGAACGCATTCGGCGTCACGACGTACGAACGAGCACGATGCTACGGAGACACCAACGCACGAAAACCTCGCGAAGGCGCGGGCGTCGGCGACGTATGACGAACGGATCTGGCAGCCCCGAGCGGATTCGAACCGCCGTTTCCGCCTTGAGAGGGCGGCGTCCTGGGCCACTAGACGACGGGGCCAGATCTCGTTCGCCGACCAACATCGGTCGGCTATGTCATGACGTGCAGGTCGACGTCACAAACGTGAACGTCGGCGCACGATCGGGCTCGGGGGGGAGGACTCGAACCTCCAACCTCCTGATCCAGAGTCAGGCGTTCCGCCAGTTGAACTACCCCCGATCGGCAGCGCGACCATAGTAGCGAGGCCTGGAACCAGCCTGCCGATTCGGCCGTGACGTTCGAGCCGCCCGTAGCCGATCACGCGGCCGACAGCGACCTTGACCGACTCTTGCAACATTCGTCGTTTCTCGTTCCAGCCGCGCACCGGACTGTCGGACGGTGACGTATCCGCTCGCAATCCGACTTCTCGGGCCACGTCACCGATGCGCGCCATGTGATACGGGTCGGAGACTAAGACGATGTCATTGCGATCATCGGCGTGGAGAAACCGAGCGGTTGCGACGAGCGACTCCCAGGAACTCCGGCCGTCGACCTCGCGCAAGATGGCCGAATCGGGAACTCCGGCTTCGTGGAGATAGTTGGCGCTCGCCGTTGCTTCGGTGAACCGGTCGGCTGCCTGCTTACCGCCAGTGACGACGATTACCGGTGCGACGTCAGCCCGCCACAGTTCGACCGCGTGATCGAGACGTGCCGCCAACACCGGCGACGGGCGACCGTCGTATTGGGCCGCGCCCAGCACGACGATTGCATCGACAGGTCGCGTCGGATCGGCCTCGTCGCGTCGCGCCGCGGACCACACCGCGACCAGACAGATCAACCACCACACGAACGCGACCGCGACCGATCCGGCGAGTATCCGCCGGGCCCAGCGCCAGGTACGTCGCATCAATCCAGACGCGTGCGCGCGCGTCGCAGGCGAGCCAGCACTGCATCGCGCCCGAGCAACACGATCGATTCCCACAACGGAAGTCCGGCTGCCTTCCCTTCGATCGCGGTATAGAAGACGTGCATTGCCCGACGCGGCTTCTCACCGACGTGCTCGACGACCGGACGGAGGTCGACACCTTCGATCGTCCAATCACACGCGTCGAGGTGCGCGCTGGCCGCGTCCAACAACTCGCGAGCGGTGGGATGCCCGACGAGTCGATCCCACGATTCGTCGTCGATCTCCATGGTTGCGTCATCGACGAACAGGAAGCCGCACTGCTCGGCCAGCTGCACGAGCGTTGTGGCGCGAAGATGGCCGAGTCCGACGCCCGCGCGGAGGCGATCCTCGTCGACACCATCGCCGAAGCGCTCGATGGCGAACGGTCGAACCCGCTCGATGAGATCGTCGAGCGCGAGCCGACGAATGTGTTCGCCGTTCATCCACTCAAGTTTCTTGGTGTCGAACGCGGCGGGCGACTTGTTGATGTCGACGATGTCGAAACGGCGGATCAACTCCGCGGTGTCCATGACCTCTTCACCGTCGCTCGTTCCCCATCCGAGCAGCGCCAAGAAGTTGACGAGCGCCTCGGGGAGATACCCGGCATCGCGATACTCCTCGATGCTCACGGCACCGAAACGCTTGGAAAGCTTGTGACCGCCCGGCCCGAGAATCAACGGGCAGTGCGCGTAGACGGGAACCTCCGTCGCGCCGAGCGCGCGACGGATGGCCAACACCCGGTGGGTCGTGTCGACCAGATCCTCGCCTCGAATCACGTGGGTGATGCCCGAATCGAGATCGTCGACTGCGTTCGCGAGATAGAAGATCGGTGATCCGTCCGGACGGATCAGGACGAAATCGCGAACGTTCTTCCACTCGACCGATACCTCGCCGCGCACGACGTCGGCGAACGTCGACAGGCCGTCGTCGGGAGTTCGGAAACGAATCGTGACCGGCCGCCCCTCGGCGCGGCGCTCCGAACGCTCGGCGTCGGTGAGGTCTCGGCAATGCCCGTCGTACCCGGGGGGCAAACCCGCGGCGCGTTGCGCGTCGAGGCGCAGATCGAGCTCGTCCTTCGTGCAGGTGCATTCGTACGCATGTCCGCTCGCAACGAGCCCGCTCGCCGCCTCGCGGTGACGATCCGCGTGAGCGCTCTGGATGTAGGGGCCCTCGTCCCAGTTCAGACCCAACCAGCGCAGCACCGACTTGATCTGTTCGACCGACTCGGCGCTACTGCGTTCGAGGTCGGTGTCTTCGACCCGCAGGACGAACGTGCCTTCGACGTGGCGCGCGTAGAGCCAGTTGAACAGCGCCGTTCGTGCGCCGCCAACGTGGAGATATCCGGTCGGAGCCGGCGAAAATCGAACTCGGACCGAAGTCATCGGCCTGTGATCCTAGGGGCGGCTCGACGATCGACCGACCCGGGAACCTCAGCGACACAGGCCTTCGAGCGTGGCGACGATTTCGTCCGTCGAGCTCCCCGGGGTGAGCACTGCCGCGATGCCCGCAGCACGCAATTCGGTGAGGTCGCCGTCGGGCACGATCCCGCCGACGACGACCGGCACGTCGACGTCGATCTGGCGGAGGGCATCGACGACCGCCGGCGCCAGCGTCAGGTGGGCGCCCGACAGCATCGAGATCCCCACGATGTCGACGTCCTCGTCACGGGCCGCGGCCGCGACGCCATCGGGTGAGTTGAACAGCCCGAGGTAGATCACCTCGAAACCTGCGTCGCGCAGGGTGCGGGCGACCACCTTCACGCCGCGGTCGTGACCATCGAGCCCGACCTTGGCCAGCAAGATCCGGCCGCGCCGATTCATTTCCGGTTCGCCCGACATCAGATGCGCGGCGTTTCGACGTACCGACCGAACTCGTCGGCCAGCGCGTTCATGATCTCGCCCAGGGTCGCACGAGTACCCACCGTATCGATCAGCGCCGGCATGAGATTGCGTTCCGGGTCAGCCGCGTCGACCCGCAATCGGGTGAGCGCATCGGCCACCGAGCGCTCGTCGCGCGCCGCACGCACCCGCGCAAGTCGCTCGACCTGGCGACGCTCATCGTCCTGGGTGATCCGCAACAGCGTCGGTTCGTCGGCGTCGTTGCCTTCGAAGAAGTCGTTGACCCCGACCACGATGCGGCGCCGGCGATTCACTCGCTTCTCGAAGTCGTACGCCGCATCGGAGATCTCGGATTGGAACCAGCCCTCCTCGACCCCGCGAATCACCCCTTCGAGCATCGATCCGGATCCCAGATCGAGCAGATGCGCGAAGACCGATTCCGCGCGCGCTTCGACTTCGTCGGTGAGTTGTTCGACGAACCACGACCCGCCGAGCGGATCGGCCACGTTGGCGACGCCGGTTTCGTGCGCGATCACTTGTTGGGTCCGCAAGGCAATGCGAGCGGCGTCGTCGGTTGGGAGCGCCAGCGCTTCGTCGTAGCTGTTGGTGTGCAGACTTTGCGTACCGCCGAGCACGCCGGCCAACGCTTCGATCGCCGTCCGCACGATGTTCACTTCGGGCTGCTGCGCAGTGAGCGACACGCCAGCAGTCTGGGTGTGAAACCGCAACTGGTGGGATCGCACGTCCTTGGCGCCATAGCGGTCCCGCAACCAGCGCGCCCATGTGCGCCGAGCCGCTCGGTACTTCGCGATCTCTTCGAAGAAGTCGATGTGCGCGTTGAAGAAGAACGACAAGCGAGGTGCGAACGCATCGACGTCGAGCCCAGCGTCGCGAGCGAGCTCGACGTATGCGAACCCGTTGGCGAGCGTGAACGCGAGTTCTTGCGCCGCGGTGGAACCGGCCTCCCGAATGTGATAGCCGGAAATCGAAATGGTGTGCCAGCGCGGCATCTCGGCCGTGCAGAACGTGATCGTGTCACGCACCAACCGCATCGAGGCGCGCGGCGGAAAGACGAACTCCTTCTGCGCCTGGTACTCCTTCAAGATGTCGTTCTGCAGCGTGCCACCCAGGCGCGCCCTCGTCACGCCGTGCGCTTCGGCATTGGCGACGAACATCGCGAGCACCACCGCCGCTGGAGCATTGATGGTCATCGAGGTCGTAATCGAACCGAGGTCGATGCCGGCGTACAGATCAGCCACGTCATCGACCGTGTCGACGGCGACCCCACACCGCCCCACTTCTCCGAGGGCGCGCGGATCGTCGGAGTCGATACCCATCAACGTGGGCATGTCGAACGCGGTCGAGAGTCCGTCGCCACCGGCGCGCAACAGATCGTGGAATCGGCGATTCGTGTCGGGCGCGGTGCCGAATCCGGCAAACATCCGCATCGTCCACAGCTTCGACCGATACATGGAGGCGTAGGGCCCGCGGGTGTACGGGTACTGACCGGGAAACTCGCCGCCGTCGGGACCGTGCACCGCGTCGAGCGGGATTCCCGACATCGTCGTGAACTCCGCGTCGCGCAAGGTCGATGCGTCGTAGCTCGACTGCCAACGATGTCGGTTACTCGTCACCTGGCCAGTCTCGCGTGCTCACTCCCACCTTCGCCCAACGCGTCCGCTGCACTCCGGTCGGAACCTTGACTACCGTCACCGGTTGTGACCGAACCGGCCGACGCCTGGGTTCAGATGTGCGAGCAACTGGCCGCGACCGGTCGGCGACTCCTGGCCGACGACTTCCCCGCGACGCCCGAGGATCGTGCCGAGGGGTTCCGCCATCTCGCCCGGTTGACCGTCATGGCGCTCCAGTCGCACCTCGAGTTCGCGGATGTCGACTTCCCGGCGTTTCACCGCTACGACGACGACGCCGTGAAGTGGGGCGGCCCGAACGTGGATAACCACTACCTCCGGGCTCGGATCGACCCAACCGGCACCTACCTCATCACCGGCTGCGTCGACGGCACCCGCGACCTGATCGTCTCGACCCACGAGGGCGACATGGCGCTCGAGCAGTACGGCGTCTACGCCGAGCGCCAACTCGCAGATCTCGAGGTCGACGCAACCGGCACGTTACGAATCGTGCTCGGCGGACCCCAGCCCCCAGGGCATCAGCCCCCAGGGAATCAGCCCCCAGGGAATCAGCCCCCGGGAAACTGGATGCCGTTGGCCCCCGAAGCCACCATCGTCATGATTCGCACGTACCTCGCCGACTGGAACGCCGACGGCGTCGCTTGGTTCGACATCGAACGACTCGACCGCGACGTCGCGCCGACCCGCGCCGACTCGGCGTTCGTCGGCGATGCCCTGGAGCGCGCGGGCGCGTGGGTCGAGCGCAGCGTCGACTACTGGCGTCGATACCTCGAAACATCGCCCGTGCGTCACGTCGTGAACCGATTGACGCCGCCGCGTTCAGCGGCCGGCGGGTCCGACCGCATTCGCTACGGCGCGGGCTGGTGGGAACTCTCGAGCGACCAGATCCTGCTCATCGAGTTCGACGCGCCGAACGCCGACTACTGGTCGTTCCAGCTCTACTCGACGCCGTGGTTCGAAAGCCTCGACGTGCGAAATCGGTTGAACAGCTTCACCGGAGCGAGCGCGGCGGTCGACTCCGACCAGCGGATCCGGTTGGCCGTCGGACCCTCCGACCCCGGGGTTGCCAACTGGCTCGACACCGAAGGACGACCGAGCGGAATGGTTAGCTACCGCTTCGTCGGTTGCGACAATCCTCCGGCGCCGATCGCGACGGTGATCGACGGATCCGCTGCCCTGCCCGAGACGATGGTCCGACTCGATCCGGCGGCGCGGACCGAGCAGATCCGGGCGCGCCGGCGCGGCATCGCCCGACGGTTCCATCGATGACCTGGCAGCCGCCGCCCCGGCCCGCCTGGGTCCAGGACCAGATCGCCGTCGGTGCCCGAGTGGGCCCGACCACATTGCACCCGTTGGAAGCGTCCGAACTCATCGCCACGGCGCAGCAAGCGGCCGGGACCGAGGATTTCGGCGGCGACGAGTGGAACGAAGGCTTCGCTCGGCTCTGCGACGCGTTGGTACGCGAGGCCGATCTCCACGCAGTCGGTGCCGCGCTCGTCCGCTCCGAGTTGCTCCGAACGTTGATCAACCGATTGCAGATCGTTGCCGCCGGACCGCCCGTCGAGTCGCCGCCGATTACCGAACCGTGGTTCGTTTGCGGAACCGCACGGTCCGGGACATCGATCCTGCACGAGCTGCTGGCGCTCGATCCCGCCAACCGGACTCCGACGACCTGGGAAGTCTCGTACTCGTGCCCACCCCAGGGCGGTGATCGCTCGATCGACCGCGCACGCGCCATCACGGCCGACCACGAGGTCCGCCACTGGGAACGCATCTGTCCGGAGTACCTCACCATGCACGAGAACGGCGGTGACCTGCCCACCGAATGCATCTTCGTGACTGCGCACACGTTCATGTCCGAACACTGGTCGGGCGTCCACGACGTACCCACCTACAACCGCTGGTTGCAGCGAACCGATCTCCGGCCCGCGTACCGCTGGCACCGCCGACATCTGGCCCACCTCCAACACCACACGCCTCCGTCGGGCCGCTGGGTCTTGAAAGCGCCTTCGCATCTCTCGGCCCTTGCGCCATTGTTCGACGTCTACCCCGATGCGTGGGTGATTCAGACCCATCGCGATCCCGTGCGCACGGTGCCGTCGACGATCAGCCTCATGGCAACGCTGCGATGGATGCGCAGCGACCGCGTCGACGTGCATCGACTCACGACCACGATGGCCAAGGGTGTCGCCCAACTCTTCGACTGGGTGCGCCAGCAGCGTTCCGACGGATCGCTACCGAACGATCGATTCGTCGACGTGCGCTACACCGACCTGGTCCGTGACCCGGTGGCGACGGTGGGGGCGATCTACGACTCCGTCGGCGCCACCCTGACCCACGAACACGCCACGGCAATCGTCGAGTATCTCGCCGTCAAACCACAATCGAAGCACGGCAGTCACCGCTACTCGTTGGTCGACTTCGGCCTCGACGCCGACGACCTACGCACGCGGTACGGCGCGTACTGCACGACCTACGAGATCGAGGCCGAAGCCTGATGCCCCAAACACCTCCGGCCTCCGGCGGTCGCACCGACACCAGAACCGCCGATCTGACCAAACCCATCGAGCCACTCGCGGCATCCGATACGACGTTCGATGCGACCACCGATGTCGTCGTCGTCGGACTCGGCGTCGCCGGATGCAGCGCAACCCTCGCCGCTCGCCAAGCCGGCGGTGACGTCCTCGCCATCGAACGCGGACCGAGCAGCGGCGGCACCTCGGCGAACTCCGGCGGACTGATCTATCTCGGCGGCGGCACCGCGTTGCAACGCGCCTGCGGCTTCGAAGACTCGGTCGAGAACATGGCGGCCTTTCTGCACGCCGCGCTCGGTCACGACGCCGATCACGAACGCATCGACGAGTACTGCGTCGGGTCACCCGACCACTTCGACTGGCTTGTCGCCAACGGCGTGCCGTTCCGCGCCGCGTTCTGCACGGAGCCGAACCGCGAGTCGGCCGATGACGCCGGCTTGTTGTTCTCCGGCGGCGAAGACAGTTGGCCGTTCGACGAGGTCGCGCGACCGGTACCGCGGGGCCACAAACCCCAGTGGGTCGACAGCGCCGGCGGCTTCTTCATGCGGTGTCTCGGCGACGCGGTGACGCAATCGGGAGCAACGCTCGCGACTGACGCGCGCGTGACCCGGCTGGTGGTCGACGACCAGACGATCGTCGGCGTTCAGTTCCAAGACGACGACGGCATGCGAACGGTTCGCGCACGCGGCGGCGTCGTCCTCGCCGCGGGCGGCTTCATCAACAACGACGCGATGGTGGCGCAACACTGCCCGACCGCGCATCGACCCAACCCCGCGTGGCGGGTCGGCACACCCACCGATGACGGGCGCGGGATCCGCCTCGGGCTGGGTGTCGGCGCGCACGCCCGTCGCCTCGAAGCGTTCGAATGTGCGCTCCCCCTCGGCCCACCACACCGACTCGCTCGTGCGATCCTCGTCAATCGACGCGGCGAGCGGTTCGTCAACGAAGACACCTACACGGGCAGGATCGGCCTCCGCGCCCTGGTCGACCAGCAGGGAGATGTCTTCATGATCACCGACGACGTGATCCACGAGCGCAACATCGTCGGGCTGCGCGTGAACGCCGCGGCGGCGACTGCCGAAGAACTCGCTCACGACATCGGCCTCCCACCGGACGCGCTCGCGCGCACCGTCGCCGATTACAACGCCGCGGCCGCGCGCGGCGAAGACCCGCAGTTCCACAAGCGACCCCCGTTCCTCCAACCGATCGGCGTTCCCCCCGCAAGCGGCATCGGCGCCATCGACCTCGGCGTCGACCGCGACGCGATCTATGCCACCTTCACGCTCGGCGGTTTGGCCACCGACGCCGAAGGACGAGTGCTCGGCGAGGACCGGCGCCCGCGGCCAGGCTTGTTCGCAGCCGGCCGCACGAGCGCGAGCCTCGCGGCTCGCGATTACGTGAGCGGGATCAGCCTCGGGGACGGTTCGTTCTTCGGCCGGCGCGCCGGAACGCTCGCCGCACGAAGTGCACGCTGAGAACGATCGACCGCGCTCGGGCGCGGCTGCCCCGGTCTCGTTCCGGAACTCCCGTAGAGTTCGGGTGATGGCGCGTCGCGAACTTCGTCGGATCTGCGCGCTGATCTTGTTCCTCGCGGCGTGCACCGACCAGGGTGAGCCCTACACCGCGCCGACCTCGCCGGCGACCACTCCGCTCGAAGACCCGAGCGCTCGCATCGCGTCGACTCGAGCCGAACGAACTGCGGAGCTCGTCGCCGAGTGGTTCCCGTGCCCAACCGAGCGAGTGTCCGCGACCCGCGACCAGTTTCCGCTCGCGGTCGCGTTCGTGGCACCGTCACCGGCCAGCCGAGAGCAAGAGGCTGCGTTGCCGTTGCCCGTACTCGGCGACGAGGCCGACCAGCTGCGCGCGCTGTTCGATCACGTCGCGACGTGTGGCGGTGTCGAGATCGAACTGCACATCCACCGCGACTACACGATGGGCAATCCCGCCAGCCTCGCCGAGATCTGCGATGACGTCGTGGCGAACGAACGCAATGACCTCGTCATCAGTCGGGGCCTGCCGCCCGAAGCGCTGCGTTGCGTCGCCGATGCGATCCCGACGCTGTTCATCGGCGATACGCCGAGCGACGCAGGACGTTGGATGGTCACGCTGGGCAGCGACACCGACCGAGTGCTGGAGACGCTCGAGGCCGATCTCCGCAATCACGGCATGCAGTATCCGTTCCGGGGCCCCATTGGCGTGTTGCATGAACCCGGACGCGGGCCCGCCGCAGACTCGCCCCTTGCCGACGCAGCTCTCGCGGAGATCTCCGACCACCCCTCCTCGGGTTGCACCGGCATCGAGGCTGCCGCCGACAGCTTTGCCGACCGTGGCGTCGCCGTCATCGTGTCGATGCTCGACTTTCCGTGTCTGACGGCGGTCTCGCTGGCCCTCAAGCGCCAGAACGCGCAGTGGATCATCTCCCCCGTTGGTGTCGGGACCGGCGACGATGCACTGGCGACGATCTCGGCCGTCGGCGCGACCCTGGACGGCGCGTATGCGGTGACCGCGAGGCCGCGTGGCGCGATCTCCGATCGAATCGCCCGACCTCCTGCACTCGGCGAGGAATGCACTCGGATCACCGCGACAAAGGGTGAAGATTACGAGTTCGGGATCGTCGAGTACGCCGCCCTCGAAGACCTCTGCGTCGCAGCACTGCTGGCAATCGACGTCGCTGCGCATCGACCTGGCGGGGCCGATGCGACGGTCGCTCGGTTGACGAGCGCCACGGAATTACCGTGGTCGAGCGGCTTGCTCGCCGGGTTCGAGACCGGCTCGCGCGCCGCGTTCGCGAACGACCCGGTCTACGTCCAGCGCTACTCGTCGAAGTGCTCGTGCTGGACCTACGTCGCCGGCCCTATCGCTCGCGCGTGAGCCCGAACCGATCGAGGTAGAAGGCGAGCGATCGATACCGCTCGTCGGGATCGATGCCGAAATCGGCGAAGTCGTAGACGACCCCGCCGAACTTGCCGCGCGGGTGGGTCGCCATGAATGCGTTCATCTGCGCATGGGTCGCGTCTGTGAAGGGCTGGTTGGCCACCTCGTAGATCCGGCGCACCATCGCAATGTCGTCCGCCATGAACTCGTCGAAACGGACGTCGACCGTTCGCTCCGCCGGGAGAACATTTCGGAACTCCGCACACGACCGCAACATGGCTTCGAGCCGTTCGGACCAGCCGGACCCGATGGCGAGCGGGTCGGGATGCTCGCAGTTCATCCGCGACGAGTACGCCAACATCGTCACCATGGAGATCGTCACCGAGACGGGATCGCGATGCGTCACGACGAACGTTGCGTCGGGAAAGGTCTCGACGAGTGCCGGGAATTGTTCGAGGTGTTGCGGTGACTTGAGCACCCATCGCTGTCCGCCGCGCAGAAACGTGATCGCCCGCAACACCGTCTTCATGTATTCGTAGTGCGGCCGTTGATCGTGGGCCTGGTAGTAGGCGCGCCACGTCGGCACGTTGGCGGTCGTCTCGAACAGCATCGTGGACAGATCGATGGCCAGCAACTGGATCTCTTCGTGCACGTGGTTCCAGGTCATCTCGTGCATGCGCTTGAACAACGGCATGCTCGAGTCGATGAAGTCGCACGCCAGCTTGCAGCGAGCAATGCGTGGATCCTCTCCGCCGGGACCGGGCTCTTCGCCTGGCAACGGCACCGGTTCGAGACTCTCCCAATAGGGCAGCGACCGGAGGTTCGCGTCGGCAGAGATGAGGTTGTGCAGATGCGTGGTTCCGGTTCGCGGCAGCCCGCAGATGACGATCGGCGCGACGATCTCGACATCGTGGATCTCTGGGTGCCGCGCCAAGAGGTCCGCGACCAACAGGCGATTCTTCAACAGTCCCACGAGCATCGCATGGTTGCTCATTCGACCGAATGGCGACAGCCCGCCTTCGCTGCGCAACGAACCGGTCAGTACATCGAGGCGCTCGCGCCAGGTTCCGTCGCCGCCGAAATCGTCGAGGCGTGTCTCGGCCTGTGCTTGCGTCGAGAGCGCGTCGGTGGTGAGTTCGAGCGTCTCGGCGAACGGCGCGACCGCATCACGGATCTCGGCGACCTGCGGGGAGAACACCGGATCGGTGAAATCGGTGATGCGAACGGCGTTGGGCCGACTCACGCCGGCACCGCCGACCTGACCACCGACCGGTCGATGCCGCGGACCTGCGTCATGATGGTTCCTTCCTCGGGCGCCCGCCGCGCCAGGGCCGCCGATTCCGATTGGGCCGAGATCACGTGGTGATGGTCCGCGCAGGCGTCGAGGCGGGTCGGCGGCGTCATCGTGCGCAGTCTGCCCTACGATCCCCGAACGATGTCCGCATCGCACCCATCACCATTGGCCTCGCGCCGCTTCGACACCTTGCTCTACGACTTCGGCGGGGTGTTCACCGGTTCGCCGTTCGCGGCAATTGCCGACAACGCCGCAGCCCTCGGGCTCACCGCCGCCGAGCTCAAGCACTTGGTGTTCGGGCCGTACCACGCCGACACCGATCACCCGTGGCACCAGTTGGAGCGCGGTGAGCTGACCTTCGGTGACGCCCGAACCGCCATCATGGATCACGCCCGCGCCGCCGGTCACGACTTCGACCCGTTCACGGCGCTGCGGTCATCGACCGAGGACGGCCGCGACCACGCCTC
>SXIR01000145.1 GCA_005772765.1 Actinomycetota bacterium | reverse complement strand
CCGGGTCACCAGGCCGGGAGCGCCGGGTCCGGCGCCGCCCAGCGCGTCGGTCTCGGTCGCGCTCCGAGCGCGCGGGCCGCGTCGGTGCCGACCGCTGCGGGGTCGGTGCCGTGGACGATCGTTCGGCGGGGGCCGTCGTCGGTCTCGAGGAAGGCCCGCAGGGTGATGGAACCGTCGGGGGCGAGGGTCGCCAGCGCCCCGACCGGAAGATCGCAACCGCCGCCCAGGCACGCGAGAAAGGCGCGTTCGGTTTCGACCTCGCGGTGGCGTGCCGCGTCGTCGATCGCGGCGAGTCGGGCGAGCGTGACCGTGTCGTCATGGCGACATTCGACCGCGAGCGCACCTTGGCCGACTTGGGGAATCATCACGTCGATCCCGAGGAGATCGGTCGCGACCGACGCTTGCTCCAGACGCTGCAGCGCGGCGAACGCGACAACGACCGCGTCGAAGTCGACGGCCTTCGCCAGGCGGGTGTCGATGTTCCCGCGCAGTTCGGCGAAGCGAAGGTCGGGTCGGCGGGCACGTAGTTGTGCGCGGCGACGTACCGCGCCGGTTGCGACGGTCGCTCCGGCCGGCAGGTCCGCGAGGCGAGCGCCGACGAGTGCGTCGCGCACGTCGGCGCGTTCGGGGATCGCGGCAAGCAGCAGGCCTTCCGCAGCACCGGTCGGGTTCGAGGCCGGAAGGTCTTTCGCCGAATGCACCGCAATGTCCGCGCGGCCGTCGAGCACGGCCTGTTGCACTTCCTTCACGAAGACACCCTGACCCCCGAGCGCGTGAATCGGCGCGTCGGTGCGCGCATCGCCGGTGGTCGTGACGATGACGAGTTCGTGTTCGGGCGCGCCCAACAACTGGACCACGCGGTTCGCCTGCCAACGGGCAAGCGCGCTCCCTCGCGTCGCGATTCGGATCATGCGCGCTGCGCGCTCGCGATCGTGCGAGCAGCCGAGGCCGATCGGTGCGGCTCGCCGAGCCCGCCGCGCACGTCAGCCGTCCAGGTCGTCGTCGAGCGCGAACAACGCTCGCACCGAATCGACGAAGAGGTCGCCACGGTCGGTACCCGCGGCGTCTTTGAGCCGGACCGTCGGCTCGTGCAGCAGCTTGTTGACGATGCCATCGACGAGTGCTTCGACCGCGGCTCGCGCTTCGGGGTCGAGCCCGACGAGCTTCGCGGCGAACCGTTCGAGTTCGCCATCGCGAACCGAGCGGCCATGACGATGGAGCGCGCCGACGACGGGCGCAACGATGCGCTGGCGACGCTCGTCGAGGTATCGCTCGACTTCGTGCGCGACGATCGTGCGGGCCCGGCCGATCTCTTCGCGTCGACGCACCGAGCTGCGTTGCGCGTAATCCTTGAGGTCGTCGAGGTCGAGCAGCGTCACCCCGGGGATCTGACCGACCCCAGGGTCGAAGTCTCGGGGCAACGCGACGTCGACGATGTACAGCGGTCGGATGTGCCGATTGCGCATCGCGACCTCGACCGTGGCGCGTTCGATCAGCACTTCACTCGAACCAGTCGACGCGAACACGAGATCAGCGTCGGCGAGTTCGATGGGCAAGGCGTCGAGCTCGACGACGCGTCCGCGCACTTTGCCGGCCAGCGATTCGGCTCGATCGGCGCTGCGGTTCGCGACCGTCAGTTGATCGATGTCGCGCAACGCGACCGCCATCGCCATGCCTTCGCCCATCTCGCCCGCGCCGATCACCAGCACCCGTGCGCCCTCGAACCCTCCCATGCGTTCGCCGGCGACGGCAACCGCAGCGGACGCGACCGACACCGGGTGCCGGTTGAGTTCGGTTTCGGTCCGGACGCGCTTGCCAGCTTCGATGGCATGACGAAACGTGATGCCGAGCAAGGTCGCGGACGTTCCGGCATCGTTCGCACGGGTCCATGCATCGCGCACCTGGCCGAGGATTTCGTTCTCGCCGACGATCATCGAGTCGAGCCCCGCGGCGACGGTGAAGAGATGGTTGACCGCAGCATCGTCGTAGTAGGTGTAGAGGTGGGCCGCGAGTTCCTCGGTACTCGCGCCGCTGTAGTCGGCAAGGAACTGCGACACGTCGCCGACCGCGGCGTGAAAGCGCGAGCAGTACGCGTAGATCTCGGTGCGGTTGCAGGTCGACAAGATCGCGACCTCGAGAAGATGTTCGCGACTCTCGAGATCGTGCAGCGCTTTGGCCAACGCGGTCTCGGGGACAGCCATCCGCTCGAGTAGGTCGACCGGCACCGTGCGATGGT
The DNA here is from genome assembly GCA_005772765.1 of Actinomycetota bacterium. Lineage (GTDB taxonomy): Bacteria > Actinomycetota > Acidimicrobiia > IMCC26256 > PALSA-610 > SXJQ01. Next base: position 30,681 of record SXIR01000145.1, on the reverse strand, counting down.
TGAGTCCGACGACGATCAGAGACACGCGCTCAACAACTCCTTCGCCTCGGCGAGCCGGCCGGCCCGGACGAGGTCCACGATGCCGGATTCGAACGCCCGTTGCCAATCGGCGTCCTCGCTGGATCGACCGCTGGCGCGAATCTCCTCACGCGCCTCGGAGAGGAGGTCGAGCAGCTGCGCGTACTCAGGACCCATCTCCTCCTGGACGTGATGCTTCAGCCACGTGGCCAGCGCCGGGCTGCGGCCTCCGGTTCCCAACGCGACGACCAGGTCGGACTGGCGGACCACCGACATCAGGGTAAACGAGCAGTTGTCGGGGTCGTCGGCACCGTTGCAGAACATTCGGCGATCCTCGGCCGCGGTGAACACCGACCGATTCACGGCGGACGAATCGGTTGCGGTGACGACGAGCCAGGCGTCGTCGAGGTCGGCCGGTGCGAACTCGCGTTCGAGGACCTGTACCCGTCCCGCGGCGCGCAGTTCGGCGACTTCGTCGTCAACCCGGATTGCGACCACGACGACGACCGCGCCGAGTTCGAGTAGCGAGGCGATCTTGCGGGCCGCGATGCGCCCCCCGCCGACCACGACCACCCGGCGTCCGGCGACGAGCAAGTTGACCGGCCAGCCAGACAGGCCCGGCCGTCCTGCGTCCGACGTCGGGGTCGATTCGGCCATCAGGCCGGGCGGCTCGTGTTGAGCGCGGTGTTGGCGCCGCGAAGTTGGTAGAAACCCAGAATTTGGAGCTCGGTCGCGAGATCGACCTTGCGCACCGAGACATCGTCGGGCACGCTCAGCACGCCGGACGCGAAGTTCAGGACCGAACGGACGCCGGCGCCGACCAAACCGTCGGCCGCGTCCTGGGCCGCGCCGGCCGGCGTCGCGATGATCCCGATCGCGATGCGTTCTCGAGCACACACCGTGCCGAGTTCGGCGAACGCTTCGACCCGAAGATCCGCCACGGTTTGGCCAACCTTCGCCGGGTCGGCATCGACCAAGGCAACGACGCGAAAGCCGCGCGCACCAAAGCCGCGATAGTTCGCCAACGCGGCGCCGAGGTTGCCGACGCCGACGATGACGCACGGCCAGTCCTGGGTGAGGCCGAGCTCGCGGGCGATCTCGTGGAGCAAATAGTCGACGTCGTAGCCGACACCGCGCGTGCCGAAGCTGCCGAGATAGGAGAGATCCTTGCGCACCTTCGCGGCGTTGACGCCCGCCATCTCGGCCAGACGATCGGAGCTGATCGTCGAGACCCGCGCTTCGGCACTCTCGAGCAACACCCGGTAGTAGAGCGGCAGCCGAGCGACCGTGGCTTCGGGGATGCGGCGTCCGGGATCGGGGGTCACGAATCACTCCAGGCGAGGCCAAGACGCCCCGAGTCGGGCGCCGGGTGGCTTGTGCGAACGACTCCACCGTACCGAGCTTGTGATCGTTTTCTCGAAGTCAGGCCGACGGAGTCGCGCCGCTAGTTTCGGTTCCGTGGTGGGCATGCTGGCCGTTGTCGCAACCGTGGTCGCCTCGGTCTTCGCGCAGACGACGTCGGTGCGTTGGGCGCAGCATCGTCGGACTCACGAAGGGGTGTGGACCGTCGCGCTGGCGTTGTTCGCGCTGGCTTCGGTGTGCTTGTTCCTCGGCTCGACGACGGGCTGGGATCCTGGCGTCTACAAGGCCTTCTATCTCCTCGGCGCGGCCCTCAACGTGCCGTGGCTGGCGCTCGGCACGATCTACCTGCTGACCGATCGACGGATCGCCGATCGGATCCGTGCGGGCGTCGTGTTCTTCTCGGGTCTCGCCACCGGCGCCGTACTCGTGTCGCCGTTGCGTGGCACGCTCCCTACCGACGCCATCCCCAACGGCCGCGACCATTTCGGCGCGCTGCCCCGGATCTGCGTCGCCATGGGTTCGGGACTCGGCGCCGTTGTGTTGTTCGTCGGCGCTGCCGTCTCCGCGTGGCGTTGGCTGCGCCGCCGCGACGACGCGGGAGCGACCCGGCTCGCAGCCGCGAACGGTTGCATTGCGCTCGGCACGCTCGTGTTGTCGAGCGGCGGCCTCGCCAAACGGTTCTTCAGCATCGATGCCGATCAGGCGTTCGCGCTGTGCACGGCGTTGGGAATCAGCGTGATCTACGCCGGTTTCTGGATCGCCGCGGCCGCACCGGCGGTCGGGGCCACTCGGTCTCGTTCAGGCCACCGAATCGCGCAGCGCGCGACGGAGGACCTTGCCGGTGAAGGTTTGCGGTAGCGAGTCGACGAACTCGAAACGCTGCGGAATCTTGTAGCGCGCCACGCGACGGCGTAGGTGGGCGGTGAGGATCGTCGGGGTCGGCGACGCGCCCGCTCGGGCCACGACGTAGGCGACGACTCGTTCGCCGCTGCGCTCGTCGGCTTCACCGACAACGGCAGCCTGGTGCACATCGTCGTGCTCGCCGAGGGCGGCTTCGACCTCACCCGGATACACGTTGAATCCCGAGACGATGATGAGGTCTTTGGCGCGGTCGACGAGTTCGAGCCAGCCGTCGTCGTCGGCGACCGCGATGTCGCCGGTTCGCAACCACCCGTCGACCAAGACCCGCGCTGTCTGTTCGGGATCGTCCCAGTAACCCCGGAACACGTTGGCACCGCGCACCCAAATCTCACCTGGGTCTCCGGCGAGCGCGTCGTCGCCGTCGCGATCGACCAGACGAACCTCGACGCCGGGCAACGCGGGACCGATCGACCCTGGGCGTACCGCTCGTTCCACCGCAGTCGTGGTGACGATGGGACTCGCTTCGGTCAGGCCGTAGCCCTCGTGCACGCGGACACCGAAGCGAGCTTGCATCGCGGCGATCGTCTCGGCACCCAACGCAGCCGCACCGGACACCGCGAGCCGAACAGTGGCAAAGGCTTCGGCTGGCGCATCGGAATCGAGCCAGGCGGCATAGATCGCCGGAACCGCAGCGATCACGGTGACGCGGTGCTCACCAATCGCGGCGATCGACTCGTCGCGATGAAAGTTCGGCACACACACCAAGATCGCACCCGCGGCGAGGGAGAGCCCGATGACGACGTTGAGGCCGAAGACGTGGAAGAACGGCAAGACGCCGAGCCCGACGTCGCCGGCTTCGAACTTGAGGCCGGGCGCCGATTGCACCTGCTCGATGTTCGCGGCGAGGTTGCCGTGCGACAACATCGCCGCCTTCGGCATCCCGGCGGTCCCCGAGGTGAACAGCAACACCGCGAGGTCGTCGGCTTCGACTGCGGCCCACGATCCGATCGGCGCGTGGGTGCACGCATCGACGATCGACAGCGTCGCAACGGTCGACGGCGCGTGATGATCGGGTCCGGTGAGGAGGAGCGTCACGCCGACCGCGGCGATCTCGCGCTCGAGTTCGGTGCGAGGCGACGTCGGGTTGAGCGGCACCGCGACCCGCCCCGAGCCCAAGACGCCGAGGTAGCCCGCGACGAAGTGCTGGTCGTTCCCAGCGAGGATGGCGACCCTGTCGCCCACTGCCGTCGCGTCGCCGACCGCGCCGGCGACCGCGCGCGCCGCGGCGGCCAGGTCGGCTCGACTCCACCGAACCGATGGTGTGACGAGCGCCGGGCGTTCGTCGGGTTCGGACAGCAGGAGTTCGACCAGGTTCACGGGCGGCGAGCCTAACGGTGAGGCTCGGCGATGCGCGGGGTCGGCAGCGTCGGTCGAAACCGGTCCCCACGGCGAGCGTTGATCCTCACGCTCCATGGCGACGCGATCGGGGTCGATCCATGAATATCACTCTCTGTGGCAGAAAGTGCTCAAGATGCGCGCGGAGAGCGCCGTAACTAGGAACACACTCGCCGGGCATGGCAACACGGCGAGGCCAAGAACCGGGGTTCCGGAACGTGGCGTGGGCGGTATGGCTCGCCGACAAAGGTGAGTCATGCAACGTAGCCTCCCAGCCCGCCCCAGAAACGTCCACGCAAGCGACCGGAACCCCGTCTTCTTCGGCTTCTCGGCTTCTTCGGCTTCTTCGGCTTCTTCAGCTGCTACGGCATCTTGAGCTGCTACGGGATCGGTGGCCCTTCGGGCCCGCGCCGGTCAGGTCATCTTCGTAAACAAGATGAGGTTCGCGACCAGGATCGCTCCGAGCAGCAGGCCAACCGCGATCGTGGTGCCTTTTCTCATGTTCGTCTCCCCAGATCGATCGGTGACTCGGTCGGCGCCATCGCACCGGGCGTGTCGGGCGGGATGATTGCGACTCGGGTTCCCGGCCGCGCTCCGAGTTGGGCGGCCGCGTTCTGCCGGTCGATGGCCAACGCCAACAATCCGTAGCTATCGGTGATCACGACGAGTTCGGACGGTCGCGCGTCGGCGTAGGTCGACACCCAACGCGCCCGTCGAATCTCGTCGCCGACGTGCACCTCGATGCCGTCACCCAGGCCGACGCCGCGAGCGACGAGCATGTCGGGATCCACGTTGAGCTGCGCGTTCCCGAATCGATCGATCCACAGCACTTCGCCATCGATCCGACCGTTCGCGTCTTCGCTCGGCAAGGGCAACAGACCGGGAACGAGCGTGTTGGGATCGATCTCGGGTCCGAGTTCTTCGATCGCGAGCCCGGCCGCCAAGTGGCCGACGGCGGGAGCCATCACGTCGCGACCCGCGAACGAACCACCGGGTGCGGGGAGTTGGTACTCGAGGTTCGCCAACTCGAACACCCGCAACGCGCCACCGAGCATGGCGACACTCGGCGCGAGCAGGCCGTTATCGGGTCCGACCAGCAGTCCGTTTTCGACCTCGACCGCGATGGCGCGACGATCGGTACCGACGCCAGGGTCAACGACTGCGAGCACGATGCCCGCGGGAAGGTACTGGATTGAACGAACCAACGTCAGTGCGCCGCCGCGCACGTCGAAGGGATCGACGTCGTGGGTGACGTCGACGAAACGCACAGCCGGCGCCAGCTCCAACATGATCGCTTTGCAGACGCCGACGAACTCATCACGAGTGCCGTAGTCGGAAAGGAACGAGACGAACGTGGGGCTGTCCACGGGTGCGACCGTAGATCAGTGCAGCCGCGCCTCAGCGATCGCAACGCGACGGGACGACTCGATCGAGATGTGGGCAGGGAGCGAGCGCCTGCTCACCCAGCTTGGGTGTAACGATCCGCCAGGTACTGATCCACATCGCGGTCCGCGACGCGGAACGATCGCCCGACGCGCACGGCCGGCAGATCACCGGCCTTGATCAGGCGATACACCGTCATCGACGAGACGCGCATGAGGTCAGCGACCTCCTGCACAGTCAAGAAGCGCGACTTGCTCAACTCTTGGGCCACGCGGGACTCCCTACTCCAACCGCTGGGTGTCAGGGTAGAGGGCGGAGGTTCGTGCTGTCCACCGAGGCGAACGTTGGTGGTGAGCGTCACAGTGAAGCACGGCGGGTTGCGCTCGTCGGCTCAGATGGATCCGAGTTCTTTCGAGCGATTCGTCGCTGCGGCAATCGCATCGAGAAACGCAGCCCGGACACCCGCCCGCTCGAGCTGGTGGAGGCCCGCGGCGGTCGTACCGCCGGGTGAGGTGACCATCGCGCGGAGCCGTTCGGGATCGCGTTCTGCGGCCAGCAGGGTGGCGGCGCCGAGCAGGGTCTGGATCGACAGGTCCGCGCTCACGTCGCGTGGAAGGCCAGCCAGGACCCCGGCTTCGATCAGGGCTTCGGCCACCAAGAAGACATAAGCGGGTCCCGATCCCGAGAGCCCGGTGACCGCGTCGAGGAGGTGTTCAGGGACCCGAACCACCGACCCGACCGCACGTAAGAGGCGTTCAGCGGTGTCGAGGTCGCCCGACGTCGCGCTGCCGCCACCGGAGATAGCTGCTGCGCCCTGACCGACCAGGGCCGGCGTATTCGGCATTGCCCGAACGACGGGGCGACCCGGCGCCGCGGCCTCGATCGTCGTCGTCGTCACGCCGGCCGCGATGGACACGATCAGCGCGCGCTCGCCGAGCGCGGCACCCGCCGATTCGAGCGCTCCGGCAACATCTCCGGGTTTGACCGCGAGCACGACCACGTCGGCGTCGGGAACTGCCCACGCCGCCGCCGGAACGACGTGGATCGCCGGCTGCGCAGCTTCGATCTCGCGGCGGCGATCGGCGTCGGGCTCGGCGACGACGATGTCGGCCGCATCGAACCCCCGGTCGAGCCAACCACTCACGAGGGCCAGCCCCATCTTGCCGCCGCCGATCAACGCGATTCGCACGGATTCGACACTAGAACCCGCGTCGCGCGCCGCCGACCCGTTCACCTTCGGGCAGGTGCCACGAACGGCGCCAGTGTCGCCGATGCCACCCGCCGCCGGTACACGGAGTTGAGGCGACTCGGGGTGGTTGCCAAGTCGGATGGCGGAGGTTCTCCCCGAACGCCACCATCGTCGTTGCCACCCCGAGTCGAGGTCGGCCCGATCGCCGCCGGTGTGCGGAGATCACCGACCACCAACACCATATCAAGATGTGACAGAGTGTGACAAGACCTTATGAGGTTGAGGTTCCGAACGCGAGGCGCACCGCGGCCGGGAAGTATCGGTCGACCAGCGTGTAGAGCACCCCAATGATCCGATCCAGTTCGGCGCGATCGAGATGCTCGAGCAACACCCGGCCGGTCAGGTACAACTCGCCGTCGGCTCCGATCGAGAACCGGGCCCCGTAGGCATCGTGGTTCCACCGCAGCGCGGCCCGGTACAGCGCCTCATGGTTCGCCGGTGGATCGGGCAAGAAATAGACCTCGTAGTGCAGCGACCGTTGATGCAGATCGAAGTAGATCGTCGCCGCATCGCGACCATCACAGCCGAACCGGACGTACCAACGCCAGATCTCGGGGTCGTGTTCGACCGCCTGCACCCAGTCTTCGTTGGCAACGTCGCCGAAGAGGTGGTCGTCGAGCAACGTTCGGGCCTCGAGCATGGCTCCGTGATCGAACGTGATCGGTTGGTCGGCAGACATCGCGTGCGCTCAGGCGCAACGCACGGGTTCGCGTGCCGTCAGATCGCTGTAGTGCCGGCGCAGCCGCGCGGCGGCGATCGCCCACGAGAACGTGGCCGCGTGCGCGACCGCACCCCTTGCCAACTCCTCGCGATAGGCGGCGTCGTCGAGGATGCGCCGCACCGGTTCGACGAAGTTGTTCGCGTCGCAGCAACCGACGAGCACACCGCTGCGGTGGTCGTCGACCGCCAGACGCAATCCGCCGACCGCGGAAGCGACCACGGGCGTGCCGCATGACTGCGCCTCGAGCGCGACGAGCCCGAACGATTCGGTCCGGCTGGGCACGACACAGACATCGGCCGCTCGGTAATAACGCGCGAGCGCGTTGTGCTCCTGAGGACCGACGAAGCGCACCTGGTCGGCGAGGCCAGTCTCATCGACCAGCGCATGCAGCCGCCGCAGCTCGCGCTCGCCATCGATGCCGCTCGGACCGCCGACCAACAACAACAGTACGTGCGGATCTTTCAGTGCCGCGACGAGCCGGATCGCAACGTCGGCGCCTTTCAGCGGTTGGATGCGGCCGGCGAACAACACGACCTTGTGTCCCTCGACGCCGAGTGCCGCGCGATCGATGTTGCGATCACCTACGGGTGAGAACGCGACATGGTCGACCCCAGGTGGAACGATCTCGACGCGCGTTGCGTCTGCTTCGTACAGGCCGATGAGTTGTTCGGCTTCGTCGCGCGTGTTCGCGAGCATGAGATCGGAACACCGAACGACGTCGCGTTCGATCTGCGCGCGGGTGTCGTCGTCGGAGAAGCCGGCCGCCGATTTCACGAGCGCGAGTGTGTGGAACGTCGAGACCAGCGGCCGGTCGAGCTCGTGCTTGAGGCGGTGCGCGATCGCGCCCGACAACCAGTAGTGCGCGTGCAAGACGTCGTAGTCGCCGTTCGCGCGGATGAACGAGCGCGCCGCTTCGGTGTATGGGTCGATGAGCGATGTCCACGCACCGCGGTGGAGTGAGCGACGCGGGCCGACGTCGAGGTGCACAACGCGATAGCTGTCGGTCACTTCGACGATGCCGGAGTTGCGATCGTCGGCTCGCGCCAACACGTCGACGGTGACGCCGGCTTCGCCCAATGCCCGGGCGAGCGAATCGACGTAGACATTCATGCCGCCACCGTCACCGCTGCCCGGAGGGGCGAGCGGAGAGGTATGCACGCTGAACGCCGCGACCCGCCGGACCACGACAGCAAGGCTACCGGTCGGTGGTGTCCTCGGTCTCGGCGCGTGGTTCGGCAGCGGCGGTTTCGGCCTGGAACGAGCGATAGATGGACACCAGCGCGTCCTTTTGACGATCCGAGATCGTCGGATCTCGCAAGATCTCACCGACCAGATCGAACACGTCGCTGCGTTCGTCGAGGAGCCCGGCGCGTTCGTACAGCGTCTCGGCCGAGATGCGCAGCCCTTTGGCAATCGACTGGAGAATTTCGGCCGAAGGCTTGCGCAGCCCGCGCTCGATCTGGCTCAGGTAGGGATTCGAGATACCGGCGGCTTCACTCAGCTTGCGCAACGACAATCGTGCGTTGCGCCGCTGGTCGCGGATGAAGGTTCCTAGTTCGGCGAGCCGAGACTCGAGATCACCGGGCATCGAGCCCGCGCGGCCCGTCGGCACGGCGATCAGTTCCCGGCCGCGGCCCGAGTGGCGATTTCGTGTTCGATTCCATCGATCACCGAATGCAGCGAACGTCGACAGACCGACAGTTCGCGTTCGAAGTCACGCAACGCCGAGATGCTCGACGCGAGATCGGGATCCGACAGCGTCGGCAGGTTCGCGAGGGAGTCGTCGGCGAGGAGCCGCTCCTCACCTTGCCCCCAATGCAGTTCGACGATCTCGGTCTCGGGTTCGGCCAGGCGCGTGTGTGCGACATCGGCCCGTCCCGCGTCAGCCCCGAGGATCTGCGGCAACCGATCGATGAGGTCGCTGAGCGGCCGGCCCTCGGCCCGACGGAGCTGTTCGGCTTCGAGGATTTCGATTCGACCCTGCGCCAGACGCCGGGCGTAGCTGACCGAGTTCTCGAGCGCAGCACATTCGGACTTCATGGTGCGCAGGGTGTCGGAGTCGCGACCGCCCAGATCCGCGGCGTATCCGGGGTCGAGCACGCGTTCGATCCGTTCCGTGGTGATCACCCCCAAGGTGTGCGAGACGTGGGCAGGGTATGCCCAAATCCTCCGGCAGTTGGTGCTTCATCGGCGCGTCGGCCACTGATCGCAAGGAATACGCGATTTGACCGCCGTGACCGCCCGGTTCAGCAGGCTCGGGCGACGGTCGGGTACGGATTCACCGCGGAACCGCCGCCAGGATGGATCTCGAAGTGCAAGTGGGGATTCCCTCGCGCATTGCCGGTGTCGCCGTTGTAGCCAACGATCTCACCCGCGCTGACCGACCTCGGGCCACCCGCGTAGCTCGAGAGGTGAGCGTAGAAGTACGTGTTGCCGTCGTTGCCGTGCAACCACACCTGGTTCCCGCCGAGGTTCGACGAACTGTGGTTCACGCTTCCGCCGACTACCGCGACCAACGGAGTCCCCATCGGGCTCATCATGTCGACACCTTGGTGACGGCGACCACCCGAACGTGGGGCGCCGAAGGTGTCCGAGAATGCGCGGGGGCCTTGGACGGGACAGACCCAGTCACCCGACCCGATGATCTGGCCGCCGCCGCCGGTGATCTGGCCTTCATCGTCGTCGTCGATGTTGGCGCGGGCGGCCGCGGCGGCGGCCGCAGCCGCGCGCCGCTCGGCGTCGGTGCGGGCCTCGGCTTCGGCCTCCTCCGCCCGACGCAGCGCTCCCTCCATGGCCAGCTGGCGATCGGCGAGTTCGTCGAGGAGATCTTCTTGCTGCGATCGGGTGTAGTCGAGTTCGTCTTGTTGTAAACGTTCGTCTTGCATCAGCGCTCGCAGATCGTCGAACGCCTCGACGTTCTTCGACTGGATCACGTCGAGCATCTCTTCGCGGCGCGCGGCGTCCATGACCGAACCGTCGTCGAAGATGTCGAACTCGGTCGGGTCGACGCCGGAGGCGTAGTCGTCGACCGCCTGCCGGGCCGAGATCTGCCGAGCGGCACGCAGTCTGGCCTGGGTCGCGGCGATGTCGGCTTCGAGCGCAAGAGCTTCGTCTTCGAGTTCGTAGCGCTTGGCGTTGGCACCTTCGAACTCGTCGGTCAGCCGCTGCAGTTCGGCCTGCGCCGCTTCGACGCGCTCGACTGCCGCGTCGACAGCATCGTCGGCTCGAGCCGACGATGCACCGACCGGGACCAGCGAGACCGCGGCGATGAGAACGGAGATCCTGCGGAAGCGAGCCATGACAGCGTCATCACCGTAGTGGGATCACCGCGGCCACTCCCAACGGAAACCCTCCGAAATCGCCCGAATCGGGCGCCAGCCGTCAGGATCCGCCGCTGACCGGGGGCAACACCGCGATCTCGTCGCCGTCGCGCAAGGGCGTCGCACCGCCCGACTCGGGCTCGTCGCCGTTCACCCACACCCGAGCCGTGCCCAACACCGCGGCAAAGTCAGGCCCGAAGTCGGCCGCGGCCTGTGCGAGCAGGTCTCCGAGCGTCGCAGCCTGGCGATCGAAACTGGATCCACCGGCGGTTTCGCGTGCCGCGGCGAACAACAACAGACGCACGCGGGGCGCACTCACGTCATCGCACTGCGGGGTCAGCCGCTGGGTTCGAGCGCAGCGAGTTCGGCCTCGACCGCGGCCAGATCCGCCTCGAGTTCCCCCGTCAACGCCACGTCGTCGGCCAACGATGGGGTCGCGTTCTCGGCGTTCTCGGCGTTCTCGGCGAGTTCGGCGGTCTCGGAGGATTGGGTGGGCGCGGCCCCGCTGCGTGCGTCGCCAGCCTCGCCCCGGACCTCGGTTGCAGGGTCCTCGGCCAGCCCGGCCGACTCGCCAGCGTCGGCAAGTTCGTCATGTACGTCGTCCACCTCCCCAAACTAACCCGTACGGCGGTGGTGCGATCAGCCTTCGCCATCGAGACGAGCTCGCAACAACACCAGTTGATCCGCCAGGAGTTCCGCGAGGAGTTCGAGACGCGTCCCGACGTCGGGTGCCTCCAGCACGCGCAGCGCGTCGAGGCCATCGAGTCCGCCCCGCGCGCACAACTCGTAGCTCGCGATCACGGGATCGACATCGAGGGGCGACCACCGTGTCGCGTCGAACCGGGGATCGAGCCGAGCCCAACACTCATGGACCGCAGCGACACGAGCCTCGACGACGCGTCGGGCTCGCGTCACATCACCGTGACCAACTCGTTCGTCGATCGACTCCACGCGCGCTCGCGGGAACGGATCGTCGGCAAGCCACTCCACGATCCGCAGCCGTCCGACCCCGGCAACGGCGATCGCGTACCGACCGTCGGGGAACTGTTCACAGTGCACCAACCGCACCCGCGTGCCAATGCCAAAGCGAACGTCGCCGCCGCCAACCTCCGAACCTCGTTCGATGAGCACCGTGCCGAACTCCGAATTGTCGGCGAGCGCGGCTTGCACCAGCGCTCGATACCGCGGCTCGAACACATGGAGCGGGAGCAGGGAGTACGGGAGCACCACGGTGCCCAACGGGAACATCGCGAGTTCGCTCACCATGACAATCGCGATCGCATCAGTTGTAACGCGCTCGGTGCGCGACGACGCGAGCGTCGAGCCGGCGACGCGCCGAACCGGCGGTGTGGGCCGCGACCTCGTCTAACTGGGTCGCGGCATCGTCGAAGCGGCCGAGCAGCTCGAGCCGGCCCGCCAGCGCAAACCGCTCGGCCGTCGCAAGATGCGGTACGACCATCTGCAGGTCGCACAACGCTGCGAGGCGAACGAGATCGCGACCCCACGGACCTGCGATCAGATTGTTGAGCATGCGTGCGACGACTGCGCCGGGCGGTGTCGGATCGAGATCGCCCGGATGCAACGAACGAGCCCCACCCGCCAGCCGACGCACGATGGCCGCACACTCGTCACGGTCGATGACGCGGCCGTGGAACGGATCACCGAACCGATCGGGCTGCTCGGCCGACCCAACGAGAAAGTGGCCTGGCATCCCGATCGCCAAGAGATCAGCGCCGGCTCGTCGCCCGACCTCGATCGCCACGATGGCCAAACTGATGGGAATTCCCACCCTTGCCGTCACGACCAGGTCGATCATGCTGTGACGCGGGTCGTCGTAGCCGACCCGCGGACCGGTGAACCCACAGTCGCGCAGGGTCGCGACGACACCATCGAGATCGGCGCGCCGGACGCAAGCCGCCACAACATCGAGCACGGCTTCGACGTCGGCACGATCCGGAACCCGCCCCGCGACTTGGGCGACACACCACGCGGCGTCGAACAGCGACGGCCGCGGCGACGCGAGGACTCGGGCGAGCTCGGAACGAGGGTCCACCGGCGCGCGACCGTATCGGTCGCGATGGCGGGCCGTACGATGACTCGATCATGTCGCGCCGGATCGAAGATGTCATGGCCGTCGCCGAGCGCAGGCTCGGCGGTGTGAACCAGCGGCTGACATCCGGTCGGCGCGCGCTCCTCGCGATCCTCTCGGACACCGATCGGCCGTTGACGTTGCCCGAGGTTCTCGAGGCCAACTCGGCCTTGGCGCAAAGCAGCGCGTACCGCAACTTGGTCGTGCTCGAAGAGGCGGGTGTCGTCGAACGGGTCGTGACCCGCGACGAGTTCGCCCGCTACGAACTGACCGCGGATCTCACCGGACACCACCACCATCTGGTGTGTTCCGGTTGCGGACGGGTCGAAGATCTCGCGGCGACGCCTTCGCTCGAGCGTGCCGTGAACTCGACGGTCGCCACCGTCCAGCGCCAACGCGGGTTTCGGGTCGACGACCACCGACTCGACTTGATCGGCATGTGCGCGGACTGCGCGTGACACCGACGCGTCGGCGCCGGTTCGCCGCAGGCGCATCGATCGACGGCGCGCTCCGGATCTCGGCCCTGCTGGGCGTCGCCACGCTCGCCGTGACGCTCATGGCCGCGCCCGCCGACGCGCACGGCAGCGCCGGACAAGCCCCCGTCAACACACAAACCCGCGTCATCGACATCGTGCCGGACCATCCCGGCGTGCAGGCCCGCATCACCGACCTCGGTGAACACGTCGTCCTCACGACCGACGGCGCCGAGGTGATCGTGTTCGGCTACGACGGCGAGGAATACCTGCGGATCGACGACGATGGCGTGTGGCGCAACGAGCGATCGCCGGCGACATTTCTCAACCGCCGACTCGACACCGTTGCGGAGATCCCCGACAGCTACGACGCGTCTGCCGCGCCGCAATGGCAACGCATGGGCGACGGGCGCACGGCGCGCTGGCATGACCACCGGCTCCATCCCGGCGCCGGTGCGTCGACGGAGTGGCAGGTGACGATCGCCGTCGACGGCGTCACGACGATCGTCCGTGGCGAGACGACCCGCGAGTCGCCGCCACCGGTCTGGTCGGCGATCGCGCTCGTTGTCGGCATCGCGATCCTGAGCGCGCTGGTGCTCCGAGAACGTCGCGCCGTCGGATTCGTGATCATCGGTGCCGTACTCGCCGTCGGGTGTGTTGCACTGTCGATCGCGCGGTGGCGAGCGAGTACCGAACCGACCGGAACGCGCCTCGTGGTCTTTGCGCCGACGCTGCTCGGGGTGGTCCTGACCCTGGGCGCGCTCCGTCTCCGGCGAGGACTGGGTTCAGCTGCACCCTGGCTCGTGTTCGGGTTCGGTGGTTTGGCGCTTGCGTTCGGAGTCGCACTCATCCCGTGGTTGACCCACGCAGTGCTGCCGGCGCTCGGACCGGCGCCGCTGTGGCGGGTGGTCGTGGCGAGCGCGCTCGGCAGCGGTTCCGTCGCGGTCGCGCTCGCCGCCGGCGCGTTACGAGTACGTCCGTCGCCACCTGGTGGCGACCTCGTTCAGTGAGAGTCGGCTTCGGCCGCGATCCGCCGTTCGATGTAGCTCGACATGAAGCCGCGGTAGCGCTGTTGCAGTTCCGGGATACGCCAGTCGCCACCGGTCACGAGACGCCGACACGTCAGTGCCCCGCATTCGCAGACGAACTCGTCGTAGTCGTCGGTGTCGGCCATCGCGTAGTCGAAGCAAACTTCTTCGCCGGGAAGAATCTCGGACATGGCGACCAGCAAGATGTTGCCGACAACGCCGGCGTTGGGTTCACAGGAGTGATTCGCGAGATCGGCCGGATCGGGATTGTCGGGCCCGACCATGTAGAGATCCTCGTCGATCTGCAGCGCGTGGGTGCGACGGTGATCGCTCAAGCGATCGAATTCGACCCGGGTCATCACATCGCCGCCCCAGCCGGCGAGGGTCTCTCCGCCAGCAATCGGCGACGTCGCAAACAACCCCAGCCCCTTGCGGTCGGCATCGCGGACTTCGATCTTGGGCGACAAATACGACGAGCTCGACACGACACAGCACCTCGTTCGACTGCAGGGAGGTGGGGAATTTAGCGTCGGCAACTCCTAGGCTGGTCATCGATGTCGACGCTGTACGAGTCCGTCGGCGGGATGCCATTCTTCGAGTCCCTCGTCGAGCGCTTCTACGCCGAAGTCGAGCACAACGCGGGGTTGCGCGCCCTGTATCCGTCGGATCTCACGGCCAGCCGCGACTCGCTCGCCTTGTTCCTCGCGCAGTACTTCGGCGGGCCCACGACCTACAGCGACGTCAAGGGCCATCCGCGCCTGCGGATGCGTCACGCGCACCTCCCCATCGACGTCGCCGCCCGCGACGGTTGGTACGACGCGATGGTCAGCGCCCTCGACCAAGTGGACCTCGACTCGGAGGCCCGCGTCGTGATGCGCGACTACTTCGACCGGTCGGCGACTTGGATGATCAACGTATGAGCCGCCGTCAGATCAAACGCCGGCAAGATCGCCGTCGGGCATCGCTCGGCACCGGTGCGAGCGGTACCGCCATTACCCGGCTGCGAGCGGGACGCCTGTCGCCCGAACGCAGCGTCCCGGCGCAGATCGTGCGGCCGCCGTACGCCGCCGCGCCAGGATCACTCGCGCCGACGTTCTCGGCGGGTGACTTCCTCGATCGGATGCGGCGTGCCGGGCGTGCTGCGCGCGAGGTCCTCGACGAGGTCGGCGCGGCGGTCGCTCCCGGCGTCACCACCGACGAACTCGACCGGATTGCGCACGAGGGCTACATCGCTCGCGGCGGGTACCCGAGCACGTTGCGCTACCGCGGGTATCCCAAGTCGGTCTGCACCTCGGTGAACGAGGTCATCTGTCACGGCATCCCCGACGATCGCAAGTTGGTCGAGGGCGACATCGTGAACGTCGACGTCACGATCTACCTCGACGGCGTGCACGGCGATTGCAACGCCACCTACGCGGTCGGTGCGATCGACGATCGAAGCGCCGAACTCATCCGCGTCACCCACGAGTCGATGTGGCACGGCATCCGCACGATCCGCGCGGGCGTCGCCCTGCACGAGATCGGCCGAGCCATTCAACGTCACGCCGAGGGCCACGGGTTCGGGGTCGTGCGCACATTCGTCGGTCACGGGATCGGCTCGGAGTTCCACACCGCGCCTTCGGTACCGCACTACTTCGATCCGCATGCCGACGAACCGATCGTCGTCGGTCGACCGTTCACCGTCGAACCCATGATCACCATGGGCGACTGGAGGGTCGGGCCTGTGTGGTCCGACGGGTGGACCGCGCCAACCCTCGACGGATCCCGCAGCGCGCAGTTCGAACACACAATGGTGCCCACCGCGACCGGCGTCGAGGTCCTCACGGCCCACCCCCACGAAATCGCCTCCTGGCTCGGCGAGACGACACCCGGGTAGCCGAACCGTCGGTGGTGACCGAACCGGTCACCCCGGTATGATCTGAGAATCATCCTCACTTCTCCTTCTCGTGTGATCGAGCCGAAGCGCGTCGGCACGGAGCCGACATGAACGACAACGTGGTGCTCGACGTCAACCGCGTCGGCTTCTCGTACGGGCACCACCGGGTGTTGCACGACGTGAGCTTCTCGCTGCGGGCGGGCGAGTTCGGCGCCTTGGTCGGACCGAACGGCTCGGGGAAATCCACGCTGCTGCGACTGCTCATGGGGCTGCTTCGCCCGCAGGCCGGGTCGATCACCATTCTCGGCACCGAACCGCGGGCCCTCCGTGATCGCTGGCGCATCGGGTACGTCCCGCAGCGCCCCGCGCTCACCGGCGATCTGCCGGCGACCGTCGAAGAGGTGGTTCGCGTCGGTCGACTTGCTCGCCGCGGCTGGTGGCGGTTCGCGAACGCATCCGACCGCGACGCCGTCGATCACGCGCTGGAGGCTGTCCGACTCGCCGACTTGCGCCACCGTCTCGTCGCGGAACTCTCGGGCGGTCAACAACAACGCGTGATGATCGCCAAAGCGCTCGCCGGCGAACCCGAGTTGCTCGTCCTCGACGAACCCATCGCCGGAGTCGACCGCGAGGCCCAGCAGCAGTTTCGCGACTCCGTCGTCCACCTCGTCGCGCATCACGGTGCCAGCGTGTTGTTGGTCAGCCACGAGCTCGGTGCGGTCGCCGACGATCTCGACCGCGTGATCGTGTTGCGCGGCGGTGTCGTTTTCGACGGCGCACCCGACGACCTCACCGCCCAAGGGGTCCATCTCGGTATCCACCAGGACGATCTCCCACGCTGGCTCGAAGATCTCGAACCATCGAACGGAGACGATCACTGAGATGTGGCCGTTCGAACTCGAGTTCATGCAGCGGGCGCTGGTCGCGGGCTTGGCGATCGGCATCGCCGCACCCCTCGTCGGGACCTTCCTCGTGCAACGCAACATGGCGCTCTTCGGCGACGGCATTGGCCACGCAGCGTTCGCCGGCGTCGGCGCGGGCCTGTTGCTCGACGTCTGGCCCGTGTGGAGCGCGTTGGTCGTCGCGGCCTGTGGCGCGGTGGTGGTCGAGTGGTTGCGATCGCACGGGCGCGCGACGAGCGATCTCGCCCTCGCGCTCGTGTTCTACAGCGGTCTCGCGGCCGGCAGCGTGATGATCGGCAAGTCGGGGTCGAGCCAGATCGGCGGCGACCGCTACCTCTTCGGTTCGATTCTCACAGCGTCGTGGTCAGATGTCCGCACGGTCGTCGCCCTCGCTGCCGCGATTATCGTCACCGTCGCGATCGCAGGACGCGCGTTGTTTGCGGTTGTGCTCGACGAGGAGTCCGCTCGCGTGAACGGCCTGCCGGTTGATCGCCTCAATCTCGTGCTGGCTGCACTCACCGCCGTCACCGTCGTTGCGGCAATCGATGTCGTCGGCACGTTGCTGATCGCCGCGCTCATGGTGCTCCCCGTGGCATCGAGTCGGCTCATCGCCCGCTCGTTCCGCGCGACGCTGGTCGGCGCGGCGCTCGTCGGCGCGTTGAGCGTCACGAGTGGACTGACCGTCGCTCGACGGTTCGACCTCGCCCCGGGCGGCACGATCGTGTTGTGCGCGTCGGCCGTGTTCCTCGTGGCCATTGCGACGCGGGGCGTCCGGCTCCCACCTGCCGCGGCCGAGCACACCCACGAGCACTGATCGGTCGCCGCGTCGGTCGGGCCGCGTCGGTCGGGCCGCGTCGGTTGGCTCGAGTCGGCCCTGACTATTTGCGCCAGAACTGATCGTCGCCGTCGCCAGCGTCGGGTTCGGCCGCAACTGGCGAGGTGGCGCGCGCTCGACGCGACGGGCGGGCGATCTTCGGTTCGATGGCGTGGCGGCCGGTTTCGTGGATCCCGGCCCGGACGACGAACGCCGCGAGCATCGTCGTGATCGGAACTGCCGCCACCAGTCCGAGTGATCCGACCAGGGTGCGGACGATCTCGACCGCCACCAACTCACGATTGGCGACCGTGCCCAGCGACTGCGAACCGTACAAGAAGATCATGAGCGTCGGGAGCGCCGCACCGACATACGCGAGCGCCAGCGTGTTGACCGTCGAACTGATGTGGTCTCGGCCGATGCGCAGCGCGCGTCGATACAGGTCCCAGACCCCGAGGCCGGGATTCGCACTGTGCAGTTCGGCAACGGCGCTCGCCTGCGTCACGGTCATGTCATCGAGTGCGCCGAGGGCGCCGATCACGGTGCCCGCGAGAATCAGTCCAACGAAGTCGATGCGCACGCCCGCGTCGCCGAGCAAGTTGGCAAGAATGAGTGATTCCTCGTCGGCCAGCCCGCTGAAATGCGCGGCTTCGGTGAACACCGCCGACGCAATGATGATCAACACGAGCGACGCGAGCGTTCCGAGCAACGCAACGGTCGTCAGCGGATTGAAACCGTGCGCGAGGTAGAGCGCGAGGAAGGCCACCGCCGAGGCCGTCAGCACTGCGACCAAGACCGGATCGCGACCTCCGAGCAGACTCGGCAACGTGAACTGCAAGATCACGAGCAAGCTCAACGCGAGTCCACCGAGTGCGGCGAAGCCGCGCAACCGACCGAGCACGACGACCGCAACGACGAACAACCCGGCGAGGACGAACAGCAACGGCTGTCGCTGATGATCTCCCGAGGTTCGATAGTCGTTGGGCGCTTCGGAGTCGGGATACCGATCGACCATGATCTTGTCGCCGGTGTGCAGGCGCAACGATGGTTCTTCGACGTTCGATGACACCTGTTGGCGGGTCTCGCCCCGGTCCGGACCTTGCGTCAACTCATAGGTGACGATCCGGCAATCGAGGCCGTCGCCGAAGTTGTCACCACACGGTCCGAGCTCGACCGACACCACGGTCGCGCGGTAGGTCTCAGACGGCAACAAGGTGTTTTCGGGAACATCGGCGCGGGTCGAGTTGACCAACACCATTGCGACGATCGTCACCACCGCGAGCGCGAGCGCCACCGTGTCCAGGATCGTGCGGACGCGCCGGTTGAGCTCGAGATCGCCATGGCCGTGCCCGTGCCCGTGGCCGTGGCCGTGCCCGTGATCGTGACCGTGCCCGTGCCCGTGCTCGTGCTCGTGCCCGTGATCGTGACCGTCCCCGTTTCCGGGAGATGCCGGTGCTGGTTCGGTCGCGTCGCAAGACGAGTCGTTCGGTGGCTCCACGCCGCGAGTCTCGCGGTCGCGATGGCCGCGACGAGGGACCGGTACCCTGCGTTGCGTGCGCATGATCGGTGAACAAGCCGTCGTGACGGGCTCGACGTCGGGGATTGGTGCCGCAATCGCGCGGCGGTTCGGCGCCGAAGGTGCTGCCGTGTGCGTCACCGGCCGAGATGCAGCTCGGGGCGAGGCGGTGGTCGCCGACATCACCGCGCAGGGCGGTACCGCGTTGTTCGTCCCCGCCGACCTCGATCGAGAGTCCGAGTGTCAACGCCTCATCGATGATGCCGCCGAACGACTCGGCGGTCTCACCGTGCTCGTCAACAACGCGGCCGGCAGCAGTTCGGGCGATGGACCGGTCGGCCGGGTCGACACCGACGCCTGGGAATCCGTGTTGCGCACCAACCTCACGGCCCCCTTCTGGTTGGCACGCGCGGCAATCGATCACATCGTCGCCCGCGGCGGCGGTGCCATCGTGAATATCTCGACCCGCCAGGCCGAGCGGGCCAGCGCGGGTTTCGCGGCGTACATCGCGAGCAAGGCCGGCCTCAACGGGCTCACTCGATCGATCGCGGTCGACTACGCAGCCAACGGTGTTCGGTGCAACACGATCAGCCCCGGATTCGTGATCAACGATCGCCGCGACGCCGACCTCTCCGCCGATCGTCGCGCGTACTACCAAGCCATGCATCTGACGCGGTTGGGCGTGGCCGACGACGTCGCCACGGCCGCGGTGTACCTCGCAAGCCGAGAGTCGGAGTACGTCACCGGCATCAATCTGCAACTCGACGGCGGGAGTTCGATCGCCCGCGGCCGCGTGCTCGGATGATCACCCCGCGCCCGTGAGCGACGAGACTGTGCAACCGCCGACCCGTCGCCTCCAGACGATCTCGACCTCGGCGATCTGCACGTTCGGGCTACCCCTCGACGGCGACCTCGCCTTCTGGCGCCGCCACGCGATCGAGGTGGTCGGAGTCTCGGTGGCGAAACTCGACGCGTTCGGCTGGGACGCCGGGAGCGACCTCCTCGTCGAGGCCATCCGCACCGACGGGTTGCGGGTCGACAACCTCATCGGCGTCGGACCCTTTCGGCTCGACGACCCGACCCAATGGGACGACCAACGTCGACGGTTGGTGCGATCCCTGGAGACGGCGGCCCGATTGGATTGTTCGACGATCGTCTTCACGACCGGGCCCGCGGGATCGTTGACGTGGGAACAGGCAGCCGATGCCCTCGAAGCCGCGCTGGAGCCGGTCCTCTCCGCGGCGCGCGATCTCGGCGTCACCGTCGCGATCGAACACACCAACTCGCTGCGAGTCGACGTCGGGTTCGTGCACACACTGCGCGATGTGATCGACCTCGCCCGCCGCCTCGACAGCGGCGTGTGCATGGAACTCAACGCGTGTTGGGCCGAGCGCGATCTTGCTCGCACGATCCGCGACGGCATCGACGTCATCTCGCTCGTGCAGGTGTCGGACTTCGCCGTCGGAACGCTGTCGACTCCGAACCGTCTGGTGCCCGGCGATGGCGACATCCCCATCGCGACGATTCTTGCGACCCTGTTGCACGCTGGGTACGCCGGGTCATTCGATCTCGAGTTGATCGGTCCACGCATCGAGGCGGAGGGCTACGACACCGCGATCCCCCGAGCGCGAGTCGCGCTCGGGGAAATGCTTGCAACGATCGCCATCACCTGAACACGTGCACCGGCGGTCCGTGAAAGCCGCTTGCCGCGACTCGGACCGCGCCGGGTCGGTGCGGCCAGATCTCGATGTGCGTTTCGGCGAGCGTCCACTCGGAACGGGGTTCGAAGCGGAGCCACGCGCACGGAGCGTGCACGCTGCTGTGCGCGACCCGTTCGGCGACGATGGCTCGGATCGTGCGGCGTTCGGCCTCGGGGATGTACTGCCACACGATCGAGTGCATCAGGACCGTCGTGGTGCCGGGCTCGGGGCGGAAGTGCTGATCGACGAAGGCCTCGCCAAGTTGGGCGTCGATCGTGACCGGCACGTCTCGCGCGACCGCCAACGCGCGGCGAAGGCGATCGAGGCGTTCGGTCTGGTCGGGCCACACATAGCCGAGGAGCGTCAACACGCCCGCGTCGGTGGTGGCGTCGAGTGGGTGCAGATCGCAGCCGCGACGTTCGACAATCGGCACGGCGGCGGCAAACTCGGTGCGGCCGAGAAACTCGTCGGCGGCGAAGCGCACGGGCGCGTCGGGGTTTCCCCAACCGCCGTCGGCGTCGTACCAGTAGTGATCGAGTCGCAGGTTCAGTCCGCCACTCGAACCGATTTCGAACAATCGGATCGGGCGGCGGGTGATCGAACCGATCGCCGCCAATCCGACTGCGAGCGAAGCGGCTCGCCCCACCTCGTTGGTTTGCGGATCGCGATCCAGCGCGTCGTGGACACCCGGCGGAGGGTCGTCGCACATCCGCAGCACGTCGTCGATCGCGGCGCGCGCATCGCCATCACCGCCGGTCGATGGAAAGCGCGTCGCGAGGGCCGGCGCCCGCCCCGACAGCACCTCGCGGTGGATCCCGCCGAGCAGACGAAGCGGCAACGCGGCAAGGAATCCAGAATCCAGAACCGGGTCGAGTACTCGAGCGGCAGGACCGCGCCGAGCCGCGTCCGCGCCAAGCGCGTCGAGCATCGTGGCGTAGAACGGACTGGCTGAAGCACCGGAGCGACAACCATCGGCCTGGATGCGATAGTGATCGGCAGCCAGGGCTGCCCGTGCCTCGTTCACCGATCGACGTCCCGCGCTGACGGGTCCACGATCGGTTCCCAAGCCGGCGGACCCCACGGCGGTCGCGGTACCGATATTCGATACGGCACCGGGCGACCCTCGGCCCGTTCGACCAGGTCCCAGTAGAAGGCCGGCCAATCGACAACCTGACCGTCGAGCACGAGCAGTTGCACCACCCACGCGTCGGCGACGACGCGTCCGCTGACCGCTTCGACGATGCGCTGTTCGACGATCGCGGCCCGACCATCGCGACGCGTGATCCGGGTGGCGCCGACGAATTCCTCCCCCGGGAAACCCTCACTGACGTAGGAGATGTGGACCTCTCGCGCGGCAACGACGGCACCGGAGTTGCGCAACCACTCGATCCACGGCTCGCCGATGTTCGCCTGGATGTATGCGACCCGCAGGTCGTTGCACAGTCGAGCGATGGCGGCGTTGTTGAGGTGACCTTGTCGGTCGAAGTCGTCGCCGAGCAGGTCGAGCCGACTCGTCCACGCGAAATCTTCGAGCGTCACGCCCACATGAACGCTCCGCCGTCGGCCATGAAGGTGTGACCAGTGACGTAGCGACACGCATCGCTGCACAAGAACCACGCGAGCGGACCGATGTCCCATTCGGGATCGCCTTGGCGACGCATCGGACAGCTTTCGATGAACTGGCGGTAGCCCTCGCTCTCTTGCGCCGACGCGCCTTTGTGCGTGGCCGCGGCCGGTGCGATCGCGTTGACGACGATGCCGTCCATGGCCCACTCGCGGGCGGCGGTGCGCGTCAAGGCCCGCACGCCCTCCTTCGATGCGTTGTAGGCCGCGAACCCCTTGCCACCGGTGATGCCCATCGACGAAGCAAAGTTGACGATCCGGCCCCAACGCTGCGCGGCCATGTGGGGATACACGGCTTGCATGGCCCACAACGTTCCCTTGACGCCTGACGAATAGAAGATGTCGAGGTCGTCTTCGGTCACCGTCGCGAGGTCGGCGAGCGGTCGGAACGTCTGCGCGTTGTTGATCAACGCGTCGACGCGGCCGAATCGCTCAACGGTGGCTTCGACCATTGCATCGATGTCGTCACGTTGCATGATGTTCGTGACCAGGCCGAGACACTCGGTGCCGATCGCGTCGATGTCGGCGATCGTCGACTCGAGCAGGTCCGATTTCCATTCGGCGACGACGACCTTCGCCCCGCCCTTGGCGAGGTGCAGCGCCATACCCCGACCGACCCCTCGACCTGAACCCGTGATGATCACGACCTTGTCGCGCACCGTGTGCATTGCCGTCGCGTCGGTCGGCGTTCTCAGCGGATAGTCGCCCTCGGTATAGGTCCACGTCTCGTTCAACGCACTCCCTTGGCTCTGAGGTTGCCGGCACTGTACCGAGCCATTCGGGTCATCGGACCCGGTGAAGGTGGTGGCGTCGATCCTTGGTGTTGTGGTGCCCGGGCGCGAGGCTCGCACGCTCCCCGGTGCCGACTACGTCACCGGGCAGACAGTCCCGCGGTCGCCAGTACCCACGCTTGCGAAGCGCTGATCGTTGACAATCGATCGCAGCAATCCGTCGGAATCGGGCATGCAGGTTGGCGGCTGTACTCGCCGAGCCAACACGATTCGCCGACCTCCCAGATCGCGCTCGACCACCACATCGAACTCTTCGGCGAGCAAGTGGTCGAGCACGCGGCGCACCGCGACACCAGTGCGGTCGTTGGGATCGCTCGACAACAGCGCCTCGTCGAACGCGAGGTACTCGACATCGGCGGGATCGGCCTGGTTCTCGTTCTGCACACCCCAGTTCGACGGAATCCAGGGGTTCGGGAACTCATAGACGAATCGACGTTCGGTCAGGTGCGGCACGACGTTGTAGGCAGCACTCACCGACGCGTCGGGTGGCAGTGCCTTCACGATCGCCCGCTTCGCCGCAGTGACGTCGTCGCGCGCCGGATCCACGCCAAGAAGTACGTCGAACATCGTTTCGTCGCCATGAAATGGCCAGTAACCGGTCCTTCGGTCTGCGGGCCCCGGCCCGTGGAGTCGGTCGCCGACCACGAACCCACCCGCGATCGCAAGGACCATCCCGACGACGATGGCATCGAACGCAGTTGCCGCGCCCAACGCGCGTCGTGCGACGATCACGCCGACAATGACCACTGCGGTGCCGACCAACGCGGCAAGGCCTTTTCCTTCGAGGTGGAAGCCAGCGATCGCGATTGCGATCGCCGCAAGGACGAGTGCCGCGCCCACGACATTGTCGCGATCGGCGCGCCGCACCGCACGAACCAACGCGATCGAGGTTGCGGCCCCGCCGATCGAGAGCGCGCTGGTGGTCATGAACAACGACGGGAACGCGCCGTAGTGCCGCGTGGTGATCACACCGACGACGAGCAATGCGACGGTCAGCCCAGCTGCGGCGTGGCGTCGCCAGTCGACGCGTTCGCTCCCCCGACGCTGCAACGCGACGATCACCTCCACCGCGGCAACAACGGCGCACGCGCTCACCACCGCCGAGTAGTGGTAGCGGTAGTCGCGTACCCAATTGTGCCCCGTATCGGTGAGCATCGCCACCGCAACGGCGGGCGCGGCAACCAGCAACGCCTTGGGACGAAGGAGTCCGACCCCGAGCGTCGACAACAGCATCATGCGGTACCACTCGAGATGCCCGGTCGGTCGCAGCGCGGTTCCGGGCGGCGTCGACCGGGTCTCGGTGATGTAGCGCAGGAACGTCATCGGATGCGCGGCGACGTTACGCAGCACTTCGGTGGTGCTCGAACCGAAGTCTCCGAAGAACTGTTGCACGTAGAACGCTCCCGCGGGATTCCGTGCGGGGATGAGCCACTGCGTCACGATGAAGTACCAGCCGACCGCGAGCAGGAACGTGGCGAGACCCACTTCGATTCGCCGCCGGCTTCTCGGCGATGAGATGACGATGACCACACCCATCATCGCAACGGCGAGCGCGATGTCTTCCTTGCACGACGCGGCCACGATTGCGCATGCGGCGAACCAACCCCACCGCTCGGTGCGCAGGGCCCACCATCCGAGGAGCAGCGGCCCGACCGCAAAGGACTCCGGGTGGAAGTGCTCCCAGACCAGCCACTGCTGCGTGGGGTTCAGGAGCAACAACGCGGCGGCGGCGACCCCGAGGCCGCGGCGCGCGCCGATCGTCGTATCGCGCACGAGCAGGTACAGGCCGACCGCGCCGGCCGCCTGGGAAACGACCTGTGCCACGAGGAGGCCCGTCGGGCCACCACCCAACCAGATGATGGGCGCGAGCAGGTAGAAGATCACGGTGCCGTGGTGGCCCCATACGTCGAGTCCGCGCACCGTCATGAACGGTGTTTCGCCCGTCGCGACGAGCCAGGCTGCTTGGCCGTAGATCCCCAGGTCGAAGCCGAAGGTGGCGAATCGGTCCTGGCGCAACTCGCCGAGGCGCCAGGCCACGACCACCCAAACACCGATCACGACGATCAGCGCCCATTGCGGCGATGGCCGGGCCCATCGCACGAACCGAACCGGCGTCCCATCGTTCGGTGGCGCGAGTTCCGGGCCCAGTGCCCCCGGATCAGGGACACGATCGAGTGTTGGATCGATCACCGAGTCGGCAACGGCACGGGCCGACCGCGCCTCGGCAAGGTGGTCGGGGCCCATTGTTCGATTGTCGCGCCTGGCGCTCCGCCCTTCGTACCGGGTTGCTCACTTTTCGTGGCGTTGCGCTCACTCTTTGTGTCGTTCGGGTTGGGACGCGCGGGGCGGAGTCGCTAGGGTCGAAGTCGTCACGACGGAGCCGAAGCGGCGACGGGCGGTGCGGTCCGAGGCACGTGCGCAGTCGCGTGCGCAGTCGACCCTCACCGCGCAACGTCGCCGACGATTCCGTCGCCACCGTCCCATCCGCCGATGAGGGAGCCCGCCCTGTCCCCCACCCGAGTGCGCCAAAGACGTCGAGCCCGACTCCTCGTCGTCGGTTTGGTGTGGTCGACGACGTGGGTCGCAACGGCGGTGGGCGCGGCCACCGATCCGGCGGACGAGATCGCCAGCACGCAAGCCGCAATCGACGAACTCGCCGAGCGTTGGTTCGACGCCCAATCCGAGTCCACCGAACTGCACGCGCAGATCGAGCAGCTCGAGGGCGAACTCGAAGAACTGCAACAGGCAGCCGAACGACTCCGCGGCGACGCCAAGGTGCAGGCCGTGGCCTTGTACGAGGGCGCGAACTCTGCCGTGGAAGCTGACTCGCTGTTCGGCGGGGGCAGCGCCATGGACGCCGACCGACGCAACGTGTTGCTGGGCTCCATCAACGACGCCGTCCGCAAGGACATCGACGCCCACGCCACCGCCGCAGCCCAAGCGCGAGCGCGGCTCGCCGAACTCGACGCGGCACGCACCCAACTCGACACGACCATCGCCCGCCTCGCCGACGACGAGGTCGCGCTCCGCCGACAGCTCGCCCGAGCCCAGGCCGATTATCGCGCCCGGGTTGCAGCCGAGGCCGCGGCGAAGGCGAGGGCCGAGGCGGCGACGAACGCCTCCGACGACACCGACGGCGAACCGTCGCCGACCGAACCGAACGATCCTGGGCCGACCCAACCTGATGACCCTGATGACCCTGATGACCCCGGCGATCCCGATCCCGACGAACCGGATCCGGTCGATCCTCCGCCACCGCCCGCCCCGGGCGAGCACCCAAGGCACAACGATCCGTTCTTGTCGTGCGTACGTTGGCGCGAGAGCCGCGGTGACTACAGCGTCGTGAACTGGTCGGGTCCGTGGTACGGCGCATACCAGTTCGCGGCAAGCACCTGGGATGCCACGGCATCACACGCCGGGCGACCCCAACTCATCGGCGTCCTGCCCAACGCCGCGTCACGGTGGGATCAAGACGATCTTGCCTGGGTGCTCTATCAGTGGCAGGGCAAGGGACCATGGGGCGGCGGCTGCGGCTGATGCGGCCGCGTGGCGTCAGCGCCGCGCTCAGGCCATGGATCGCCGCTGTCGCAAGGCGCCGAGGATCGAACCCGACGCCATCAGCGAGACGCTGATGATGAGGATCAGCGTCGACAACACGTTGATCTGCGGCGACACCTCGCGTTGGAACGCGCCCGCGATGTAGAGCGGGAACGTCGGTTCGCCACCGACGTCGCGCACCATCGTGGTGATGATGTAGTCGTCGATCGACAAGGCGAACGACAACAGCGCCGCGGCAAGAATGCCAGGGACGATCAACGGGAACGTCACCTTCGCGAAGACACGCAACGGCGGAGCACCCAAGTCCATCGCTGCATCTTCGAGCGACCAATCGAATCCGCGCACACGCGCCTTGACCGTCATCGCGACGAAACTCACACAGAACAAGATGTGCGAGACGAGGATCGTGCGGAAGCCTCGCGACACATCGAAGAAGAGAATCCGTTCGTCTTGCGCGACGAAGAAGTTGAGCAACGACGCACCCAGGACGACTTCGGGGGTGGTGAGCGGCAGCACCAAGAACAAGTTGATGAGCGCGCCGCCCCGGAACCGATAGCGCGACAACGCCAACGCCACGAGCCCGCCGATCACCGTCGCGACAAGCGACGCCATGACCGCGATCTTGATGCTGTACACCATCGCGTCGAGCAGATCGCCGCCCGCGAAGGGATCCGACCAGTTCGCCAGCGTGAATCCCGACCACGTGAGGTTGAACTTGCCGGCGGGGTCGTTGAACGAGAACGCGACGATCGTGATGATCGGCATGAACAAGTAGAACAACACCAAGATGGAGAATCCCGCGAGCACGAGATCACCGAGCCGGCGTCGGGGACGAGCCGTCGTCGTCATACCGAGAGCTCGTCGGTTCCGAAGATGCGCGCGTAGACCAGCACGCCAACGGTGATGATGAACATCAAGATGAACGAGATCGCCGCGGCCGACGCGAAGTCGAACTGCACGAAGAACTCGTTCTGGATGACGTTGCCGATCATCTGATTGTTCGGGCCGCCGAGGAACTCGGCATTGACGAAATCACCCGACGCCGGGATGAAGGTCAGCAGCGTCCCGGCAAACACTCCAGGCAACGACAGCGGGAAGATCACCTTCCAGAACGCTCGCCGCGACGACGAGTAGAGGTCCTTGGCCGCGTCGAGGAGGCGAAAGTCGATCTTTTCGAGACTGACGTAGATCGGCAACACCATGAACGGCAAGAAGTTGTAGGTCAGACCGAGGATCACCGCGGTCTGGGTCTGCAACAGACCGCCGTTGGTCGTAATGCCAATTGAATCGAGTGCGCCCTCGAGCGACAGCGCGCCCGCGATCCCGAGAATCGGCCCTTCGTCGCCGACCAACGTCGTCCACGCAATCGTGCGCACGAGATACGACGTGAAGAAGGGAACGACGACAAGTCCGAGGAGCAGGTTCCGGTACCGCCCACCGCGGGTCGCGATCCAATAGGCAAGTGGATATCCGAGCGCGATGCACAACAAGGTGGCGATTCCGGAATAGCGAAACGACCGGAGGAACTGCTCGCCGTATCGGTCGAACACCTCGGTGAAGTTCTCGAACCGCCACGTGAGGTCGTACTTGCCCGAAAAGCGATCGCGAGGTTCGGAGAGCGCGTACCGGGCGAGAATGACCATCGGCGCGAAGAAGAACAGCGCCATCCACAGCATGCCGGGCGACAACATGGCGTAGGGCTGCCACGTCCCGCGCCGTTGGTTGCGCTCTTCACCTCCCCCGGCCATGCGTGCCCCTCGTGCCTCGCGACGTTCGGCGCGTCGTGATCAGCCGGTCGTGATCGACGAGAAACGGTCGTCGAACTGGGCTTCTTCGTCCTCGTCGAGCGCTTTGAAGACCTTGAGACGCCCGAGCGTCTCCTCGTCGGGGAACATGAGCTCGGAATCGGCGAGCCCCACGGTGTCGGGGTTCTTCCGCAACTCGTCCTGTACACCGGCAACGGGTGAGTTGTACGTGACGTAGGCCGCAATCCGAGCCGCGTTCACGGGGTCGTAGACGTAGTTCATCCACGCAGCCGCTTCCTTGATGGAGTCGGCACCCTTCGGGATGACCATGCAGTCGCTCCACTGCATGCCGCCCTCCTCAGGAATGACGAACCGGAGGCTCGGCGTATCGAGCGCGAGTTGGGCGACGTCGCCCGACCACGCGACGCACGCCGCGAAGTTCCCCGCGACGAGGTCGTCCTGATAGTCGTTGCCGGTGAACTGGCGAATCTGTCCGTCGTTCTTGGCCGCTTCGATCTTGTCGAACGCGTCGGCGGCGTCATCGAACGAGATCGTCGACGGGTCCTTGCCCAGGCCGAGCAACACGAGGCCGAGCGTGTCGCGCATCTCGGTGAGCATGCCGATCTTGCCCTTGAACTCGGGGTCGAACAGGTCCTCGACGCTCGTGAGCTCGCGGCCCGTCGCATCGATGTTGTAGGCGATCCCGGTCATGCCCGACTGCCACGGCAGGCTGTAGGCCCCCGTTGGGTCCCACAGCGGTTTCTGGAGGGACGGCAACAGGTTCGCGGCGTTCGGGATCTGGTCGAGGGGCAGAGCTTCGACCCAGCCGAGTTCGATCAAGCGCGCCACAAGCCAGAAGGTGGGGGCAATGATGTCGGGCTTGATCGCCTTCCCGTTCGCCAGGTCCGGTTGAATCGCAGCGAAGTACTCGTTGTTGTCGTTGAAGTCCTCGTTGTAGGTGAGGTCGATGCCGGTTGCCTTCTTGAACAGGTCGACGCTGCCGGTCACACCGTCTTCGGTCGGGTCGATGTAGAGCGGCCAGTTCGACATGAGCAAGTCGCCGGTCGACTTGTTCGGATCCGCAGTCGGGCCCGGTTCGGTGTCGCCACCATTGCCCTTCGGGTCTTCGTCGTCCCCGCCGCACGCGGCGAGCAACGACGGGGTCAGCAACACGGCGCCGCCGAACGCACCCGCGCGCCCCAAGAACTGCCGTCGGTTCAGGCCTGCTCGCGTCTGCGCGGCACGCATCTGGTTGATTCGGTAGCGATTCATGCTGGCTCCTCGGTCGGTTCGGTCGCAGTTGCGGCCGATGGAAGAATCAAGGCTGCATCACGGTCCCACCCCGCCCACACCGCGTCGCCGGGCCGCAGTAACGGCAGTCCCTCGTCCGCTCCCACATACGCGGCAATTTCGGATCCGTCCGGCGAACGCAACGCGAACCGCACGACCGGACCCTGGAAGACATAGTCGATCACCTCACAACGCATCGACGCCCCGCCCGTGCCGGGTTGGTCGATCGTGACCTTGACCCGTTCGGGGCGCACGATGAACGTGACCGCATCGCCGGGCCGTGCAGATCGTCCTTGGGTCGAGCCGTTCACCAACTGATCGCCCACACGAACGTCGGCACGACCGTCGGCGGCAGTCTCGATGGAGGTCTCCCAGATGTTGGCCTGGCCGATGAACCCGGCGACGAAAACCGTGGCGGGCGATCCGTAAATCTCCTCGGGCGTTCCGATCTGCTCGACGAGACCTTTGCTCATGACCGCGATGCGATCCGAAAGCGTGAGCGCTTCTTCTTGATCGTGGGTCACGAAGATGAACGTGATCCCGACCTCGCGTTGGATTCGCTTCAACTCGATCTGCATTGCCTGACGCAGTTTGAGGTCGAGCGCGGCGAGCGGTTCATCGAGCAACAGTGCGCTCGGGTAGTTGACGAGCGCACGCGCCAGCGCCACACGTTGCTGTTGGCCTCCGGACAGCTGCGTCGGTCGGCGTTCGGCGAACTCGCCGAGGCGGACCACGTCGATGATCTCGTCGACGCGGCGTTTCACCTCGCTGCTGTCGATCTTCTTGCTGCGTGGCCCGAAGGCGATGTTGTCCCACACCGTCATGTGCGGAAACAACGCGTATTGCTGGAACACCGTATTGACGTTGCGTTTGTAGGGCGGGGTGCGCGAAACGTCGACCCCTTCGAGGCGGATCGCGCCAGACGTGGGGGTTTCGAAGCCGGCGATCATCCGCAGCGTGGTCGTCT
>SXIR01000144.1 GCA_005772765.1 Actinomycetota bacterium | reverse complement strand
GTTGCCGACGTGCTCACGCGCGACCGACACGGCGTGACCGAGACCGAGCGGATCGCGCTGGCGCACGTAGTGGATCTCGGCGAGTTCGCTACTCGCTTCGACTTCCTTCAGCATCTCGTGCTTGCCGTCGCGGTCGAGGTAGTACTCGAGTTCGAAGTTGCGGTCGAAGTGGTCCTCGATCGCGCGTTTGTTGCGACCCGAAATGATCAAAATATCGGTGAGCCCGGCCGCGACAGCTTCCTCGACGACATACTGAATCGCCGGCTTGTCGACGATCGGAAGGATCTCCTTCGGCAGGCTCTTCGTTGCCGGCAAGAACCGGGTCCCGAGACCACCCGCCGGGATGACTGCCTTGCGTACCTTGCTCATCGTTCCTTGATCCTTCCGCCGCCCGCCTCCGCGCTCGACGGAGTCGGATGCATGCTACGAGCGGTCCTTGATCGGCCGAAACGTCGCCATCTTGCGGCCCCGCGGGCCGATTCGAGCGCTCGGCCCGAGCAAACGGGGTTTCAGGCCGCGTGGCGGCCTGGCGACGCGGACCCGGCGATGAGATCGTGTTCCTCGCGCCGGATCAGCCGCCCGATGTTGCCGGCGTGTCGAAGCACCAACATCGCAGCAACCACCGCCAACAGCGTGGTCTCCCACCACTCGTACCCGAGCACCGCCACCGCAACTGGAAAGGCGACGATGATCACGAGGCTGGCGACCGAGGCCTTGCGCAAGCCCTTGGCGATGAGAGCCCAGACTGCGCCGAGGCCGAGCACAAGGACCGGGAACAAGACAACGAGCATGCCGCCCGCTGCGGCCACGCCCTTGCCTCCCTTGCGGAGCATGGGGAACGTGTGCCCGACGACGGCCGCAACACCAAGGGCGTAACAGCCCGGTCGATCGCCGACCGCGAGCCCGACGCCACCAGCGAGAGCACCTTTCGCGAAATCCGCAACGAGCACCACGGCGCCGACCCTCCAGCCGAGCACCCGAATCACATTGCTGGCACCCGGATTGCCCGAGCCTTCCTTGGTGATGTCGATGCCGCGGGTCCGAGCCACGATGACCGCGCTCGGGAACGTCCCCAGCAAATACGCCAACGGCACGAGCAGGACGACGGTCGTCACGGAACCATCATCGCAGAGCGCTCGCCCCCGAACCGGCTTTGCCGATAGGCTTTAGCACTCGCACACCGAGAGTGCCAGCGACCCCGGTCGCGGGAACGCCCGCTCACACTGTCCCAACCCCGCCATTCGATCCGAGCCGATCACCCGGTCGAGGAGCATCGCCATGCCCACCTATGACTACCGCTGTGCCAAGTGTGGCGACACCTTCGAGGTGTACCAGTCCTTCAGCGAAGAACCGTTGAAGAAGCACCCCAAGTGCGGGGGCAAGGTCACCAAGGTCATGTCCGCCGCGGGCATCGTGCTCAAGGGTTCCGGCTTCTACAAGACCGACTCGTCCGACTCGGCGCGCTCGCGGTCGAAGTCTCGCAGCACCGCCTCGGACAAGTCGTCGAGTTCGGGAACGAGCAGCGACTCGTCGAGTTCTTCGAGTTCGTCGTCGACCACGAGCGACTCGAAGTCGGGATCGAGCTCCGACTCCGGTTCGTCATCCACCTCCACGAAGTCCGATGCGAAGTCGTCCGGCCCGAGTTCTTCCGGCCCGAAGTCTTCCGGCTCGAAGTCTTCGGGTTCGAAGTCTTCGGGTTCGAGCGCCGCCTGATGACCTTGCCGAGCGCCCAGGTCGGCGTCTTTGGCGGATCGGGCTTCTACTCGTTCCTCGACGACGCCCACGAGGTCACCATCGAGACCCCATGGGGGCCGACGAGCGCGCCGATCACGATCGGACGGTTGGGCGACACCGACGTCGCGTTCATCGCGCGACACGGACGCCACCACCAGCACCTTCCGCACGAAGTTCCCGCTCGGGCCAACCTGTGGGCGATGAGGGTGCTCGGCGTACGGCGCATCATCGGTCCGTGCACCGTTGGTTCACTGCGAGTCGACTACGCCCCGGGCGATTTCGTCGTGCTCGACCAGATCGTCGACCGCACGTGGGGACGGCCGTCGACCTTCTTCGACCGCGGCGGCGTCTTCCACCTTCCGTTCGCCGATCCGTATTGCCCATCGATGCGCACCGTTGCGCTCGCCGCCGGAAATCGCAGCGGCGTCACGATGCACGACGGCGGAACTGTCGTCGTGATCCCCGGCCCGCGGTTCTCGACTCGAGCCGAGTCGCGCTGGTACCGCGAACAGGGTTGGGACGTCGTCAACATGACCCAACACCCCGAAGCCGCGCTCGCCGCCGAGTTGGGAATGTGTTACTGCGGCATCGCACTGGTCACCGACTACGACGCCGGCGTCGACGACGATCCCAGTGTCGAACCCGTCACGATGGAGCAGGTGTTCGCCTTCTTCGAGGGCAACATCAGCCGCGTGCGAGAAGTGCTGTACGAACTCATTCCTGCGTTGGGCGGCGCCGACCCGTGCGCATGCGTCGGCCGGGCGGGCCCGATCGACTCACTCCCGAACGACTGAACTGACGCAACGCCCTTTCGCAGCGGAAACGCTCGGCGTACGCTGCAGTTCTCCCCCAAGTCTCCCCGCGCTGCCTGTCTGATTCCTCGCGCCCGGGAGGCCTCGTGCGCCAGCTTCGTCACCCTCGTTCGATCATCCTTCGCGCCTTGGCCATCGTCCTGGCACTCGCCACGGCGCGGGTGGTCGCCACCGATCTCGCGACACTGCACCGTCGTGCGGCCGATCTCGGTCCGCTGGTTGCGACGATCGAAGCGCGCCGCGACCTTCCGTTCGGGACGGTGGTGCGCGCCGGCGACCTGCGCACCGTCGAGCGCAACGCGTCGTTGGTGCCCGACGACCAACTCCGAGCCACCGACGCAGCCGTTGGCCGCACCGTCGTCGTGCCCCTCGTCGCCGGGTCGCCATTGTTCGGCACGCACCTGAGCGAACGCGATCGGATGAGCACCGCGGACCTGCTCGGTCCGGACCGGGTCGGCGTACGGGTCGACGTCACCGAAGCGTTCGCACCCGAGGAAGGCAGTTTCGTCCGAGCGTTCGCGGTGATCGACCCTGGTGTCGAGGGGCCGTCGAGCACACGGGTTGTCGTCGATCGTGCTCGTGTCCTCGCAGCGGACGGCGACGCGGGGTCTCGCCGAGGCGTCATCCTCGAAGTCACGGCCGACGAAGCGGCGGACCTAGCCTTCGCCACTGCGCACGGGGTGGTCACCCTGGCGTTGTTGGCCCCGGAGGACGCGTGCTGCAACAACTCGCCGTGAACGTTCGCCGCCGCCGGCCCCTCACCGCGTTGTCGTTGGCCGCCGCGCTCCTGACAATCCTCGTGTTCACCAGTCCGCTCGCGGCCGCGGTCGGCCTCGAATCCGACCCAGCGACCACAAACGCGAACGAGTTGACGGTGGCCAAAGCTGTCGTGCTGGGACTGGTCGAAGGCATCACCGAGTACCTGCCGGTCTCATCGACCGGGCATCTTCATGTCACCCAACGTCTGCTCGACATCGGCGAGACGCCGGAGACCGAGGCGGCCGCCGACACCTACGCAATCACCATCCAAGGTGGTGCGATCTTCGCGGTCTTGCTCCTCTATCGACGACGAATCGCTGACGTGTTCGCAGGCTTGATCGGACGTTCCGAATCGGGTCGCCGAGTGCTCGTGGCGCTCCTCGGCGCGTTCGCTCCAGCCGCCGCGTTCGGATTCGTGTTCGACGACACGATCAAGGACAACCTCCTCGACGTCGGCCCGATTGCCGGCGCATGGATCGTCGGCGCCGCGGCGATCTGGTTCATCGTTCCTCGGGTCCATCGGGGCGGCGGAGCGGCACTCGACACCATCACCCTGCGCCAGACAGCAATCATCGGCGCGACACAGGTCTTGGCGCTGTGGCCAGGCACCAGCCGCAGCCTTGTGACGATCATCGCCGCGCTTGCGGTCGGTCTCTCGATGGCAGCTGCGGTCGAGTTTTCCTTTTTGCTCGGGCTCGTCACCCTCAGCGCCGCGACGCTGTACGACGGAGCGCAGAACGGTTCCGAACTCATCGACACGTTCGGCATCGCCACGCCGCTGATCGGACTCGCCGTCGCGTTCATCTCGGCAGTCGTTGCGGTGCGGTGGATGGTCGACTACCTCCAACGACGCGACTTGCGCATCTTCGCGGTGTATCGCGTTCTCGTCGCCATTGCGGCGCTCGCGCTGTTGGCGTGATGCCTGGCGGTTCAGCCGTCGACGTCGTCTCGGTGCACGGTGTCGGGATGGAACGCAGGAAGGCACACGGCGATGTATTCAGCGCCGTTCGGGGTCGAGTAGCGGACCCACTCGCCCTTCGGTGTGTGCACTGCGGAACCGGCAGCGACGATCGTCGTGCCGTCGGTTGACTCGACGTGCACTTCGCCCGACAACACATAGGTGTACTCGTCGAACTCAGGTGTCTGGCCGGGTTCGACCCAGCCTGCCGGCGAACGCATGTGCGCGAGGCTCAGCGTCTCGGTCGACGTATTGACGCGACCGACGACCTCGTCGATCAGCTTGGGCAAGTTCCCAGCTGCTTCGATGCGCGTCGGAGTGTCGATGAATCGCGGGGCCATGTCGCTCCTCGAGGTCAGGTTCCGCTCAACGTCATGTCGCCGATGAGCAAGGTCAGGCCCGCGGTGCTGCCGGGCAGGTACGTGAGATCCGAACCGATCGCGGCGATGTCGTTGAGCATGCGCGGCAGCGTCGAGGCAATCGTCACTTCGCGCACGGGTTCGGTGAACGCGCCATCACGTAACAGCAGGCCACTCGCGCCGACCGAAAAATCTCCGCTGATCGGATTCGTACCGGAATGGATCCCACTCACCGACTGCACGTAGAACGCGTCACCAGCTTGCGCGAGTACTTCGCTGGCGCTCGCGGTACCTGGAGTGAACGACAAGGCCTTGATCCCGACTCCCGGCGTCGACTTGTAGCCGCCGCGTGCCGCCGACCCGGTGGTCGTCGCGCCCGCACGACGCGCCGTGTAGGTGTTGTGGAGGAATCCCTGCAACACGCCGTCGACAACGAGTTCGTTGACGCGGCACGGGACGCCCTCGGCGTCGTGGGGTGATGCCCCCATCATGTCGGGATTCGTCGGGTCGTCGACGATCCGAACACCCGGTGCCGCGACCGACTCGCCCACCCGATCTTGGAACAACGATCGGCCCTTCAACATCGCTTCCGCGTTGAACGCAGCGCCGAGCACCGCAAGAAACGATGCGGTGACGAGCGGATCGAACACAACGGGTACGCGCCGGCTCGGCACCGGACGCGCGCCGAGCAACCGAACGGTTCGTTCGACTGCCATTGCCACGACAGCACCGAGGTCGACGGATTCGAAGTCACGCCCGACCGAGAATCCGTAACCGGTCTGGGTCTCGTCGCCGTCGCCGGCCATCGCCGACGCGCTCGCCGACGCGATCGTGCGCCGAACCTGCGCGTCGACGCCGAGCGAGTTCGCGAGCGCGCTTTCGATCGCGCCGTCGCCATAGCTCGCCGACTCGACACCGCGCAGTCGCGGGTCGGCCGTACGGAGCCGCTCGTCGAGTTCGAGCACGAACTCGATCTTGCGATCGGTGGTGACGCTCGCCAACGAATCGCGCCACAGGTCGAATTCGACAGCCGGAGCGGTAGCGACATCGGCCGGTCCAGCCAGGCCGTTCCATGCATCGGGTTCGGCAAAGGCCGCATTGTCACGGGCGTCGGCCACGGTGTCGCGAACGACGCTCTCGTCGAGCGAACCGGCCCAGGCGAAGCCCTGGCGACCGTCGGCGATGACGCGGACACCGACTCCTTCGATCCCAGCAATCGACAACGATTCGACGTGGCCCGAGAACACCTCGATGTCCGTCTCGTGGGTGCGCACCGCATACGCCTCGATCTGCTCCCCCGGGCGCGCGTCAGCCGCCACGCGACGGCAGAGCTGCAACAGATCGTCGTTCACGACGCCGTTCCTCCGATCGTCAGGTTCTGCACCCGCAACGTGGGCTGGCCCGACGACACGGGGACACTCTGGCCGCTCTTGCCGCACATCCCGGACCACGTCGCGAAATCGTTACCGATCGCGTCGATGTCGCGGAGTGACGCAGGACCGTTCCCGATGAGTTGCGCCGGGCGAATCGGCCTCGTGATCTCGCCATTCTCGATGAGATATCCCTCGGTCACGCCGAACACGAAGTCGCCCGTTGCCGTGTTGACCTGTCCGCCACCGAGTTGCACGCAGTACACACCGAACTCAGTGTCGGCGATGATTTCGTCGGGATCCGTGTCGCCCGAGGTCAGGAACGTGTTGGTCATGCGCACCATCGGCAGGACTTGGTACGTCTCACGTCGCCCGTTACCGCTCGACGCGCGCCCAGCCTTACGGGCTCGCACGAGATCCCACATGTAGTCGGTCAAGACACCGTTGTCGATCAGCGTGTTGGAGCGTGCCGGTTGGCCTTCGTCGTCGACGCCGAACGTCCCCCACTCTTTGGCGAACGTGCCGTCATCGACCAACGTCACTCCCCTCGCTGCGACCTGCGCGCCAACCTTCCCCGCGAAGACGGAAGCGTCGCGTTCAACCAAGTCGGCCTCGAGTCCATGACCACACGCTTCGTGAAACAAGACGCCCCCGGCGCCGCGCATCAAGACGACCGGCACCTTGCCGCTCGGCGCGGGCACGGCGTCGAGCAAGGTCAACGCTTGCCGAGCGGCCTTGGTGGCGATCGCCTCCACGGCGAACTCGTCGTAGTACTCGAACCCCATCGTGCGACCAGGAGCTTCGTAGCCGGTCTGCATTCCTGTGTCGCCGGACGCGACCGCCTGGACGTAGAACCGGGTCCGGACGCGTTCGTCGGTGGCAACGAGCCCGTCGCTGTTGGCGACGAGGATTCGCCGGCGGCCTTCCGCGAAGCTCGCGCTCACCGACCGGATCGCGCCGCCCGTACTGCGCGCGGCATCGTCAGCGCGTTTCAACAACTCGATCTTGCGCGCCTTCGGGACGGAGTCCGGGAGCACGACGACGTCGTTGTCGTAGGTCTGAGGGGCCGCCAAGGCGAACTCGCGCACGCCGGCCCCTCCTCCACGGGCGGCAGCCGCGGCGGCGGCAGCGGCGTCGGCCAGCCCGCGCGGCGACAGGTCGGCGGTGTGTGCGAAACCCGTCGTATCGCCGTTGACGACCCGGATTCCGGCGCCACGCTCGCGGCCCGACACAAGCTCTTCGATGCGCTGGTCGTCGAGGCGAGCGCTGCTGCTGCGACGGTCCTCGACGAACACTTCGGCAAACTCAGCGCCGCCCGCGAGGGCGTGGCGCAAGGTCACGTCGAGCAGATCGGGTTCGAGCAACAATTCCATGATCGATGTCACGCTCGCGGGCTCGGGCGACGCCGGCGGTGCTCCGGTTGTCGCGGTCGGCGGGGCGAGGCGTACGTTAGGCCTGTGGCCGTGCAACCCGGACTCGCAGCAACCGTGACGCTGATCGTCGGCGACGCCGACACCGCGATCGCGATCGGCAGCGGCGATGTTGCCGTTCTGGCGACCCCGAGGGTCGTGGCGCTCGCCGAACAGGCGACCTGCGCGGCGATCGCCGACGCGCTGGGCGGCGGCCAGACGAGCGTCGGATCCGAAGTGCAGCTCACCCATCTCGCGCCAACCCCGGTCGGGATGGAGGTGAGTGCCGATGCGGTGCTCGACTCGGTCGACGGTCGCAAACTTGTCTTCAAGGTCACGGTCAACGACCCGCGTGGCCTGATCGCCGCCGGCTACGTCACCCGCGTGCTCGTCGATCGCACCCGCTTCATGGAGAAAGC
Source organism: Actinomycetota bacterium (assembly GCA_005772765.1). GTDB lineage: Bacteria > Actinomycetota > Acidimicrobiia > IMCC26256 > PALSA-610 > SXJQ01. Next base: position 14,764 of record SXIR01000144.1, on the reverse strand, counting down.
CGAGAGCTGAGCGCGCAGGCGCTCCCGCTAGGTGTCACGCGCCCGTTTCTGGCGCAAGTTCGGGATCGGCAGCAGTTCTGCCGATAAGGAGCGATGGTCGGTCGCGAGCTCCGAGTCCCGAGATGGACGTTGGTGTCGATCGCCGCGCTCGCGCTCATCGGATTCGTCGCCACGTGGTCGCTGCGGACAACGACCGATGCCCCGGCGGCGGCCGCCGATGCGTTCCTCGGAGCCCTCGTCGACGAGCGGTTCGACGACGCATTTGCGATGCTGTGCGCAAGTGATCGCTCCGGACACAGTGTCGACGAGTTCCGACACGCGGTCTCGCCGTTCGCCGCCGGCCTCGAAGGCCATGACGCCTACACGCTCGATCCGTCGGGCGACCGCCGAACGGTGCACTTCACCGTCGACTACGGCAATCGAACCGACCAGTTCGACCTCGACGTGGTTCGCCACAACGACGGCACCTGGCAGGTTTGCTCCTTCCTCGACTGACACCTTTCCCGGAGAGTTAGCTGCGAAAACCGCAACCAACACTCCGGGAAACGGGTCGTCAGGCCAGGTTCGAACTCCGGGGGTAGGCGTCGGCGGGGTCGGTGAGGATGTTCACGACGGCTGGGCCGCGATGCGCAAACGCGCGATCGAGCGCAGGGCCGATGTCGTCGGCGCGTTCGACCAACTCTCCAGCGCCGCCCAACGCGACCATCACCTCGTCGTATCGAGTTCCGGGCCGCAGATCGGCAACGACGTCGTAACCGAAGATTGCTTGCATCGGGTGTTTCTCGAGTCCCCAGATGCCGTTGTTGCCGATCACGATCGTGCAGTTGATGTCGTGACGCACGAGCGTGTCGAAGTCACCGAGCGCGAATCCAGCTGCGCCGTCGCCGAACAAGACAACGACCTGCCGGTCGGGGTGCGCGAGCCCGGCAGCCAACGCGTAGCCGGGGCCCATACCCAGGCATCCGAACGGGCCGGGGTCGAGGAAGGTGCCGGGTGCAAACGAGTCGACGTACTTGCCGGCGTAACTCACGAAATCGCCACCGTCACCAATCACGATCGCGTCGCGGTCGAGTCGACGCGCCAACTCGCCGTAGATGCGAGTCGGCTTGATGGGATCGCCTGCTGCCTCGAGCAACGCGGTGTCGCCGCCACGCGCGGCCGACTCCTGGTCGCGCAACGAACCGATCCAGTCGCGGTGCCCATCGGCGCGGCCCACTCGTTCGGCGAGCCCGGCGAACGTGGCGCGCAGGTCGCCGGCGGTCGACGCCGCCAAGTCGGCATGACCGCTGACTTCGCTCGCGGCATCGCAGAGATGCACGACGGCCGCGTCGCCGAACTTGCCGAACCCGAGCCGAAAATCGAGCGGCGTCCCCGCGACGAGGACGAGATCGGCACCCTTCAGTGCGATCGAGCGAGTACGCGAGAACGCGAGCGAGTGGTCGGCTGGGATCGTGCCTCGACCCATCCCGTTCACGAACACCGGCACACCGGCAGCTTCGGCCCACGCGACCATCGCCGATTCGGCTTCGGCCCAGAACACGTCACCACCCGCGATCAGCACCGGACGCTCGGCGTTGTCGACCAGCTTGGCGACCCGATCGATCGCACCCGGGTCTGGCGCGGCGCCACGCACGGCTGCAGCATCGACTTCGGGGAGTGCAACCGTGGCGGGCCCGAACGCATCGAGGGGAATGTCGACAAACGTCGGTCCTCGGTGTGGCGTTCGCGACTCGAGCAACGACGCGTGAAGCTCCTCGACGATCGACTCCGGTCCGGTTGCTGTCGCGGCCCGTCGCACGATCGGCGCAACGATGGGCACGTGATCGAGTTCCTGGAGCGAACCGGCGCCCCAACGCAATTGCGGTGCTCGGCCGCCGATGACGACCATCGGTGAACCGTTCATCCATGCCGCGGTCATCGCGCTCACCCCGTTGGTGATGCCCGGTCCCGCCGTCAGCGCAGCGCACCCTGGTCGGCGCGTGACCTTCGCCCAGCCTTCGGCGGCGAACGTCGCGGTCTGTTCGTGTCGCACGTCGACCAACCGCAGATCGGCCTGCACACAGCCGTCGTACAAGACGAAGAGGTGTCCGCCCGACAACGTGAACATGACATCGACGTCGTGGCGTCGCAACACTTCGACCGCAAGACGACCGCCGTGGCCTTCGAGCTTCGTCGGATCGTTCATGACCGCTCCTTGGACACTCAGGCTGCGGCGAGGAACTTGGTCAGCTCCGCAAACCACTGCTCGGGGTTCTCGAACTGCGGGGAGTGCCCTGCCCCTTCGATCACGACGTGATGGGCGCCCGTGATGGCGTTCGCGATCGCTCGGGACGGGCGATGAAACGTGACGTCGAGTTCGCCGACCATGACCAAGGACGGACAAGCGACGCCCCGTAACGCGTCGAGGTCGTCGTCCTGGTTCGCGATTTCTCGCGCGATTGCGGCCCACATGATGTGCGACAAGTCGTCCCACTTCTTGTCGACGAAGGCTTGGTACCCCGTCCGTTCGGCAAGGAGCCGCTCATAGGCGGGGTTGTCGAGCGGCGACCCGAGTGAGTCCATCGTGGCTTTCAAGACGTCTTTGCCGTCTTCGATCGCGATCGTCGCGCCGAGCTCGAGCAAGGCCGGTGCATCGCCGCCCAACGGTCCGGCCGCGGTGTCCATGAACACATGGCCGAGAATCCGATCGGGATGGTCGATCGGAAGCCGTCGGGTGACCATGCCGCCCATCGAGTGACCCACGACGAAGAAGCGGTCGAACTCCAGTGCGTCGGCGACGGCCATCGTGTCCTTGCGCAACCGGGCGAACGTGTAGGCGTCGAGGTCACTGGGTTGGTCGCTCGCGCCGTGGCCGCGGTGATCGAACGTCGCCACTCGATGCGTGAGCGCCAGTTCGTCGAGATGATCGAAGAAGTCTTCTTTGGCCCCGCCAAAGCCGTGGACGAGGAGCAAGGGAACGCCCGCGCCTCGAACCTCGACTTCGATCCCCACGCCATCGTCCATGAGCACTCGCATCGCTGCATGTTCTCGCACCGCCACGGCCGCTGACAACACGGCCTCCACCGCGGATGGGCAACCGTCAGGAGGGCGCGCCCGGTATTGGTGGCCTCGTATCCTGTTGGGGTGGATCGGACGAGGCGGGGACGAGTTGTCTTCTTGGTACGCCTCGTCGTCTCCGCTGCGCTCCTCGCCCTGCTGCTTGCCAAGGTCCCCGACCTCAACGGCGCACTGCCATCCGCCCACCATGGACGCACCGCTGCCTTGTTGGTCCTGGCGGTCGTGGTGGCGCTCATCGGCGTGGTGCTGTCGGCGTGGCGCTGGCAACGAGTCCTCGCGGTCTACGGCGCTGAGGTGCCGCTGACCTCGCTCACGGCGACGTACTTGGCGTCGTTGTTCGTGGGCAATGTCCTCCCGTCGACGATCGGGGGCGACGTCCTGCGAGTCGCACGTATCGGCAAGACCATCAACTCCACCGAAACGGCCTTCGCCTCCGTCGCGCTCGAGCGCCTGACCGGGTTCCTGGCGCTTCCAGTCCTCGTCTTTGCCGGGTTCGCGCTCCGTCCGAGCCTGCTCGACCACGGCCACTCCGTCGTCGCGCTCATCACGGCGTTGGTCACGTTGAGCCTGCTCGGCTCGATCGTGTTCCTCGCGGGTCACCCGCGTCTGGCCGGACGGTTCACGCACAACGAGAACTGGACTCGCTTCATCGGCGCGATCCATCTCGGGATCGACCGGTTGCGGCGAGAACCCCGCCGCATCGTCGACATCGTCGGGACCGCACTCATCTACCAAGCCGCGGTCGTCGTTTCGGTGGCGTGCATCGCGGCTGCCATCGACCTCGCCGTCCCGTTCGCCGCGCTCGTGGCGTTCGTGCCCGCAGTGGCAATGGTTCAGGTGCTCCCCTTGTCGATCTCGGGTCTGGGCGTACGAGAGGGGCTGCTCGTCTTCTTTCTCGTGCCGCTCGACGCGACACGAGCACAAAGCATTGCGCTCGGGTTGCTCTGGTACGCGTCGCTGCTCCTCGTCAGTGCACTCGGTGCACCCAGTTTCCTCGTGGGTCAGCGCACTGCGGCAGCTCAGCCCACGTCGGCAACGCCTCCGCTCGACGACGTAGCGATCGGGTCGTGAGTTCGGTCGAGCACGACACGGAGTCGACGGTGCAGGTGCCTCGGCACCGCGACCTCGTCGGCTCAACGAAGCTCGCGACCGGTCACACCATCTACTGGTGGGCCGAGATCCTGTTCGTCGGTGCCTTCTACGGGCTCTATTCGACGATCCGCAACAGCACGAACGCCACCCCGTCCACCGCGTTCGACAACGCCAAACGGCTGATGTCGTGGCAGACATCGCTGCTGATCAACCACGAACAACAGCTGCAGGCCTGGGCGCTGAACGTCGAACCGTTGATCATCTTCTGCAACTACTTCTACGGTTCGCTCCACTTCATCGCCACCATCGGCGCGGCTGTCTTCTTGTTTCGTCGCTATCCCGACGACTTTCCCCGCTTTCGCACCACCCTTGCCGTCGGAACCGCGCTCGCCCTGATCGGTTTCGCGTTCTTCCCGCTGATGCCCCCGCGATTGCTCGATTGCTTCGCCGACGACGGCATCATCGAAAATTGCTTTGTCGACGGCAACGACCCGACCACCGACGAGTACGGCTTCGTCGACACCTTGGCCCGGGACCCGGCGATTTGGAGCTTCAGTTCCGGAGCGATGGCCAAGGTCTCGAATCAGTTCGCAGCAATGCCGAGCGTTCATTGCGCGTGGGCGCTGTGGTGCGCATGCGTGTTCTTCCCGCGGGTCAGACACCGCTGGCAACGCGTCTTGGCCGTCGGGTATCCCGTGGTGACCGTCGGCGTGATCGTGTTGACTGCGAATCACTACTTCCTCGACGCCGTCGGCGGCTTCTTCGTGCTCGGCGTCGGGTACGTCATCGCCCACCGGTTCACGCGAGCGGGTCGCACCGTGGTTGCATGACCCAACCATGGCGACCTCACAGTACGACCTCGACCACATCGCGCTCGCTGCCGCCGATACGACTCCTGTCCTGCGGTTCCTGACCGGGCCGTGCAGTGCCACGGTGCTGTGGGGTGGCCAAGGCATTGGGTTTCGGCCGATGCAGGTGTTCGTCGGAACCGGCATCGAGGGCATGAAGATCGAACTCCTCGAACCGTGGGCAGCTGAGCAAAACGACTTCCTGGAACGTTTTGTCGCCCGGCATGTCCACGGACCGCACCACCTCACGTTCAAGGTTCCCGACCTTGCCGTCGCGATCGAACGGTTCCGCGGCGCGGGGTTCAAGCCGGTTGGTATCGACCTGCGCGACCCCGAGTGGAAAGAGTGTTTTCTGCTGCCGAAAGAGGCGCACGGAACCGTGGTCCAGCTCGCCGAAACGAACGGCGGCGACTTCGATTACCTCGACCGCAGCGCGATGTTGGAGGCGATCCGACGTAACGGTGCCGAGGGCAACCCGCGCTGGTGGGCCGATCCGGCAGCCCCCGATGGCGAACCACTCGTGCTGCAGCACGTCGTGATCCGGTCACCCGCGTTGTCATCGGCACTGGGATTCTTTGCCGGCATGTTGCACGGTCACATCGAGCGCGAATCCGCCGACCGAGTCGAGCTGTCGTGGCCCGGCGGAGCCGCGATCGCCATCGAGGAACACCTTGGGGCACTGCCCGGCGTCGACCGGCTCGAGATCGCCGGCCTCGACACCGAGGTCGAGGTGCTCGGTACTCGGTTCGCGCCGCCGCGCTGACCGTGCCGTTGCATCAACCCGCGGCGGCTTCACGACGTTGACGAACGATCTGTAACAACGCGGTGCGCATCGCCGCGTCAGCCATCGACAACTGCGTGCCACGCGCCGACACCAATGCCAGTCTGCGGGGCGGCACATCGGTCATCGGCAAGACGACCACGCCTTGCGCGTCTGGCGGCACCGCCGTTTCGGGAATCACACTCACACCGGCGCCGGCGGCAATCAGATCCGCGATGAGTCGAACACCCTCGATTTCGACTGGAACCCGCAACTCGATGCCTTGCTCGCGCGCCTCGCTCTCGACTTCGTCGCGCAGCGGGTTGCCAACTGGCGGGAGCACCAGAGGGTGCGCCGCCAGTTCACCGAGCGACACGGTCGATCCGAACTCGGCTGCGAGCTCACTCGACACCAGACCGACAAGGTCTTCGACCAAGAGGTGCTCGACGACGAGCCGCGCATCGGTCACGGGTTCGGTGAGTACTGCGAGGGCGATCTCGCGCTCGGCGACCTCCGCCGCAAGCCGCTCGGACGCACCTTCGTTGATTCGCAACGCGACGCTCGGCGCTTCGACACGCATCGTCGCCACGAGTTCGGGCACGAGCCATCGGCTCACGGTGCCGACCACGCCGAGACTCGCCTGACCAGCTTCCAGGCCGCGCAACATGGCAACGTCTTGGCGCAAGGCACCGAGTTCGGCCTGAATCCGGCGAGCCCGATCGAGCACGACCCGTCCGAACTCGGTCGGTGTCGCGCCGCGACGATTGCGCACCAACAAGACGACGCCGAGTTCGGATTCGAGTTGGCGAATCATGTCGGAAATGTTCGATTGGACGGTGTGCAGCGAGTCGGCCGCGGCGGTGAACGAACGCTGGTCGTCGATTGCGACCAAGGCGTCGAGATGGCGTAGTTCCATGAAACCTCAGTCCTGTCCTGCTCGGGGGTACGAAATCGCGGGCAACCGTCGCTCTCGGTGGTACCACACCAGCCTCACGACCGCGCATTGTGAACGATCGGTCATGGTGATTGATTGTATCGGTTTCACCTGTTGGACAGATAGGGTTGTGAACGGGTTCACTAGTAGGGAACGAATCGCCGGAGCGAGCAACCCCCGCTCGGAGCGAGACCGTGATCCGACGAAGCACCCCACCACCACACCACCCGAGCGACCACAACGACGTGGCGCGAAGGGAGAAGGCAGAAAGTCACATGGCCGACACCGCAACCCTCATCTTCGGCGGCGTACTCGAGTGGACCGCTGGGTCCGCCTGCGCCGGACAGACCAAGTTGTTCTTCGCGCCTCCCGGCGAGCGACCGGAAGCTCGCGCCGTGCGCGAGAACCAGGCGCGTTCGATCTGCGCGGGTTGCGAAGTGCTCGTCGAGTGCCGCAGCTGGGCGCGCGACAACCGCGAGTACGGATTCTGGGGCGGCGAGTCCGAAGAAGAGCGCGCCGCTGCGGGCTACCGCGTCGACATGCCTGTCGGTCGGGTTGCTCGGTACCCACGCGGCAACGGCGAACCGGTCGCTCCGCGCGACGCTCGCATCGCCTGATCAAGAGCCACACCGAAGCGCCTCGAGCGCATCCCAACGGACGAGCCTGCAGGCTCGTCCGTTTCGCGTTCTAGATTCACGCCGGTGAGCGACGAACTCGACGGACTCGATCTCGAACGCCTGGCGACCTACTTCGCCGAGCACGTTCCCGGAGCGAGCGGCGGACCGCTCAACGCTCGATTGATCTCAGGTGGCAAGTCCAACCTCACCTACGCCGTCGAAGATGCTGCGAACACCTACGTCTTGCGACGCCCACCGCTCGGCCACGTCCAGCCCACTGCGCACGACATGAGCCGCGAGTACACGGTGATCAATGCACTTGGGTCCACCGATGTCCCAGTCCCCAAGGCCTACGCGTTCTGCGACGACACAACGGTCAACGGCGCGCCGTTCTACGTGATGGAGCTGGTCGACGGGCAGATCGCACGCGACGCCAACGATCTCGCCACGTTCAGCGCCGACGACGCACGCCGCTGCTCCGAAGCGCTCGTCGACGTCCTCGCATCGATCCACGCCGTCGACTGGCAGAAGGTCGGACTCGGGTCGTTCGGGCGACCCGACGGTTTCATGGCGCGACAGGTCCGCCGGTGGAATCAACAGTGGGAGGGTTCCAAGGAGGCTGGCTGCCCGGACGTGCCCGCGATCACCGAACTGGCCCGGCGCCTCTCGGCTTCGGTTCCCGAGTCGCCCGCCGCAACGATCGTGCACGGCGACTACCGCCTCGACAACACGATGCTCGCGCCCGACGATCGCGGTCGCATCGTCGCCGTGCTCGACTGGGAGATGAGCACGCTCGGCGATCCGCTCGCCGACCTCGGGCTTTTCCTCCTTTACTGGGGCCGCGACGAATCGTCCGCCGCCGCCGTCGCAGGCGCGGCCATCACCACGGACGCGGGCTTCTTGTCGCGTGAAAAGATCGTCGAGCGATACGCCACCGCGACAGGTATCGATCTACACGCCCTCGAGTGGTACGAGATCTTCGCGTCCTACAAGCTCGCCATCATCGTGGCCGGTATTCACGCCCGGTTCTTGTTGGGCATGACCCGCGGGTCGGGCTTCGAAGGCATGGGCATCGTCGTCCAGCAGTTGTCCAATACGGCGCTCGAACGAGCGAACGCGTCGACGATCCGGGGCCTGGCGGGCTGAGCCGTCGGCGCCGACATCCAGCGTACGGCTGCTGTTGCGCACACCGCTCAGCTTCGCGTTCGCGTCGCCGATGAGAGGTGCGGAGGGGCCTGACCGACCGACAGGAGTCGTTCACTCGTGCGAAGTCGGTACGCGCTGGGACTGACGGTGGTGTTGGCCGCGTGTGGGGGACACGCGGCCGACGTCGCCCGGACCGCTCGGACGCAGAGCTCGACCACCCCAATCGAATCCGACGCGATCGAGTCGGGTGCACTCGAGTCCGACGATCGGGTTGCGACCGCACCCGAAGCCGACGCTTCGCCCGCAACGGTGCGTAGACCGTCGCCAACCACTGCCGCCGAATCCAGCGACGCATCGAACGCGCCTCCCGACGCCGGTGTGCCGGTCGACGACGAGGGTGGCCGGTTGGCACCGTCGCCCTCGCCGGATCTCGATGCGGTCGTGCTGCATGCCGACGACATCCCTGGGTGGAACGCCGAACCGCACGCGGTTCCGCCGACCGAACGAGCGACGGCCGAATGCAACCAGCTCTCCGCGGTGACGCGTGACCGAGTTGCGCATGCCGGGCGCACCTTCGTTTCACCCGATGGCGAACGTGAACTCTCGAACGAGGTGTCCTGGTATCAGTCCACCCAGGCCGCAGCTTCGGTCATCACCACGGTCGATGTCCCCGCGACCATTGCTTGTCTCGAACGATTGCTCACCGGTGAGGGCGACGCGTTCACGGTCGACTCGGCAACCGTCGAACGACGCGCCCTGTCAGACGGCGACCTCGCCGTGGGGTATCAGGCCGACCTCGCGGTCACAGTTGGAGGCGGGCGCTACGAGTTCGTCGTCACCATCGAATACGTGCAAGTCGCGCAAGCCGTGACGTTCGCGATGTCGTTTGCCCCCGACCGCGTCGCGGACGAAGCCGGCCCCGCGTTCGACGCCGTCGTTCGACGCCTCGCCGCTCTCTGACCCCAGCCCGAAGCAGTTCACTCGGGTTGGCCCCGCTCCTCGTTTCGGCCAGGTCGAGCGATCCGCTGGACCGCGCGATCTGCGAAGGGTCAGGAACAGCCGAGGCCACCGCTGAGCGCAGCGAGATTCGCTCGCATCAGGGCTCCGAACTCGGTGCCGTCGTCGACCTGAGCCTCGGTGCGTCCCTCGATCGGGTTCAGCGTCGCGACCGTCAGCCCACCCGCTTCTTCCGCGAGCGTTTCCGCGATCTCCGGCGACACCAGTGTCTCGGTGAACACGGTCGTGACGCCGCGTTCGGTAACCAACTCAGTCAGTTTCGCGAGCCGATCGGGACTCGGCTCGGCGTCAGGTGAAATTCCGGCGATCGGAATTGTCTCGAGGTTGTAGCGCGCAGCCAGGCGCCCGAACGCGTCGTGTGACGTGACGAGTTCACGCCGACGACAGGACGAGAGCGCGGTGCGGTACTCGTCGTCGATCTGTTCCAGTTCGCCGACCAGCGCCGCGAGGTTGGCGGCCAACGCCGCATCGTCGTCGACAACGCTTTCGAGTTCGCCGGCAACGAGTTCGACGACTTCGATCATTCGCACCGGGTCGAGCCAGATGTGCGGGTCGAGCACCGTCTCGTCCGCATGATCGTCATCGCCGTCGTGATCGTGCGCGTCGACGAGGTCGTCGTCGGAGCCGATGCCCAGCGTGGCGAGCACGTCGAGCGAACCCGATTCCCGGTCGGCGGCGGCGTCTTCGACCGCAGGTTGGAATCCTCGGCCGAGCACGACGACGAGATCCGCGGTCTCGATCGCCGCGACCTGGCTTGGCGTCAGCTCCAAGTCGTGCGGCTCCGAGCCGAGCGGTGTGAGATCGACAACGTCGATCTGATCGCCACCCAGTTGTTCGGCCGCCCACGCCAAGGGATAGAACGCGGAGACGACCGTCGGCCGATTCGACGACGTCGATGCGTCGCTGCCACACCCTGCCGCCGCCGTCACCAGCCCGAGACCTACCGCGACGCCCAACCACCCTTTCATGGGAATGATTCTTATTCCGCGAGGAGCCGCTCTGCAAGTCGGGCGCTTCGATGTGGCTTGAGGCCGTTTGGATTCGATGTGACCGGTGCCGCATTCGACGCCCGGTGCGGTCCGACTCGGTGAAACCTGTGAGGTTGCTGGCGCAACCGCGCTCTCCATGTCGACCCGGCGGAACGGTTCCGCCCCGAACAGGAGCACTCGCATGGAACGCCTCGCACTTCGCACCGGTCTCACGATTGTCGTCGCCACGTTGGCGTACGGCGCCACCAACCTCACGTCCGCAGCCCACGCCGCCGGCAGGGAGTTGCCCCCAATCGAGCCGGTCATCGAAATCGATCCGTGCGTACTGACGCCAGGCTGTCTCACCCCCATCGGCGGGCCGGCGCTCGACCCCGGTTCGCTCCCTCCCCTCGACCCGTGCGTCCTGATCGACTGCCCTGTCGACACGCCCGAGATCGGCGTACCCGAAGGTGACGCCGACGACCACGACGAGACACCGACCGACGAGAGCGACACCCCGGAACTCGGCTACCCCGATCCGGAGACCGACGGCGACGACACGACCGACGGCGACGACACGACCGAAACGAAGAACCCTGACGATGACACCACGATCCCGGGGCTCGAGGGATTCGACGACGGCACCAACGACTGCGATCCGGAAATCTTCACCCATTGCAGCCCGATCACGACGTCGACCGTGCCCGACGACGACCCGTGCGGTGACAACGGCTGCGACGACGGACCGACCCCGGACACGCCCGACAGCTCCACCTCGATCGACGACGGCGGCGACCTGCCGTTCACCGGAGGTGACAGCCTGGCACTCGTCCTGGTTGGCGGCGCAACGTTGCTCGGCGGCGGTGCCCTCGTTGTTGCGGCCCGGCGGCGGCGCCTCGGCTCGCTCGACCTCTGATCTGCCCAACTCCACCATCGGGCGGCCCCGGTCCCGCGTGTCGAAGCGGGCCGGGGCTCGCTCGCGCGAATCGGCCTCGTAGCATCACGTTGTGACCTCTTGGGCGGTCGAACCGCCGTTGCGGAATCCGGTGATGGTGTGCGCGTTCGAAGGCTGGAACGACGCCGCCAATGCAGCAACCGATGCGCTGCGGTTTCTGATTCGCCAACTGAACGCGACCGACATCGGTGGGCTCGACGCGGAGGACTTCTTCGACTTCCAGGCGGCTCGGCCGCACGTCGAACTCGCGAACGGAGTCGTGAAGCGAGTTCGCTGGCCAACCACACGCTTCGCGATCGCCAGAGTTGCTCGCAGCGAGCGAGACCTCGTGATCGTGCTCGGGGTCGAACCCAACCTGCGCTGGCGTACGTTCGCCGATTCGATTTTGGGACTTGCGCGCGACCTCGGCTGTTCGACCCTGGTGAGTCTCGGAGCACTGGTCGCGCACGTGCCCCACACTCGTCCGGTTCGCGTCACCGGCACTGCGGATGCGACGGTGGCAGCTCAGCTCGACCTGCAACGCTCGAGCTACGAGGGACCGACCGGCATTGTTGGCGTACTGACCGACGAGAGCCGGCGTGCTGGCCTGCAAACCGTGTCGCTGTGGGCGCCGGTACCGCGGTATGTCGCGACTCCGCCGAGTCCGATGGCTACCCACGCGTTGCTCGATCGGCTCGGACGTCTGACCGCGATTCCGTTGCCGTTGCAGTCTCTCGAAATCGCCGGACGCGGCTGGCAACAGCACGTCGATGCGGCGATCGACGACGACAACCTTCGACGTTGGATTCGCGATCTCGAAACGAGCTACGACGAAGAAGCCGAGGAGATTTCGATGTTCGGCGACCTCGTCGACGACGAAATGTCGTTCGACGAATGGACCGACGATGACACGTGGGAGGAAGATCCGCTCGAGTTCCTCGACGACTACGAAGACGCCGATGACGACGACTCCTTCGTCAGCGGAATCGGTTCGCCTCGCTCGCTGACCGGCGACCACCCCGGCGGCGCAGGCATCCGACCTGACGACGACGACGACGACGATGATGACGACGACGAGTTCGATGAGGACGACCTACCGAGCGGCGACGCGATCGCGCGAGAACTCGAACGCTTCTTGCGCGAGAACGACAACGGATCCGACGAGCCGGACTCCACCCAGCCGTAACGACACTTATCGCGAGTTGGCGCGCATGAACGCTTCGTGCGCAGCCGCGGCGCGATCCCAGATCGAACGCTGACAGGTCGCGTCGATGTCGGCAATGCCGAACACATCGGCCAGAAGCTCGAACAGCTCGGTCGACGACTCGATGGTCTGGCGGTGCTCGCTGTCGCCGTATCTGCGGTACCCCAGGCCTTGGAGCCGGTGGAGTCGGTCGGGTTCGCGTCGAAACGCGACGATCCATTGCACGAAGGTGGAGTCGGCATCGCCCGAGAGATGGTGATGGGTTGCGGTGAAGTGGTCGAGTTCGACTTCGTCGACCTCCCAGGTCATGGCCGCAAACGCGCCCCGCGGGTCATGGCGCAATGTCCAGTCGCCGCGTGCGAACGAACTCGCATCGAGTTCGCAGCGCATCACGGAGTCGCTTACCGCTCCGACCCGTAACGGCAGAGGCCCGTCGACTGCATCGCCCGTGCCCGCGTCGACGTACCACGTCCCGTCAGGGTTGTCCGCAGATGGGAGATCGGTGACGGTCAAGACGAGATGATTCCCGAAGCCGTCGGGACCCGGTCCGGTCGCACCATGGACTGCGCCTGCGTGTCGATGCACTCGGTAGCCCAACTGATCGAGCGCCCAGGCCAACGCGCCGTTGTGGTGGTAGCAGTACCCGGCGCGGCCCCGAGTTGCGATGCGAGCAACCGACTCCATCGGATCGAGGCCCCACGTCTCGCCCTCGTGGATCCAAACGGTTTCCCACGCGACGTGTTCGACGTGCGCGCGCAGGAGCCCATCGAGCGCGTCGACCGACGGTGGCTCGGCCTCGAGCTCGAGTCGGCGCAGGTAGCCGTCGAGGAGTGCAGCCGCGTTCATGCCAACAGGTCGCGAGCAACTGCTTCGAACATGAGCGCCGACAACTCGAGCGATTCGATGTCGACTCGCTCGTCGTTGCCGTGGAACATCGTTCCGTAGTCCTCGAAGGTCAGTCGCGAGCTGAACAGGCCGAAGCCGTACGCGGTCGCCCCGGCCCGGCGATAGAAGCGCGCGTCGGTCGCTCCAACGCTGAGGAACGGGACGAGCGCGGATCCGTCGACCAGGCGACTCGACACCCGCGCCAGCGAATCCCAAAGCGGTGTGTCGCGCGGCGATGCCGTCGATTCGTTGTCGTCGGACGAACGGATTTCGACCATGGGCATGAGATCACCGATGGCGGCTTCGAGCATGCGTTCGATGTCGGGCCCGCGTTGTCCGGGCAAGGTGCGGATGTCGACGTCGATGACGACTTCGTCGGGGATCACGTTGGTCTTGGTGCCGCCGCGAATGATGGTCGGAGCGAAGGTCGTGTGCGTGCAAGCGTGGGCCTGACGAGCGACACCGATCGGGAGCGACTCGCAGAACTCCCACAGCGTTGCTTCGTCGGTGAGCGGTTGCGACACCTCGTCGGGGAAGATGCTCGTGATGAAGTCGCGCCACGTGTCGTGCACGACGGTTGGCGGTCGGAACTCGGCGAGTCGGCGCACGATCTCGGCCGCGGTGACGAGCGCGTTGTCGGTGCGGAAGGGCTGGCTTGCGTGGCCGGGCGTTCCTCGCACGGTGATCGCGCACCAGTAGCTGCCTTTTTCGCCCACGATCACCGGCAGTTTCGGTCCGCTCGCCGTTGGGACTTGGAACCCTCCCGACTCGGTGATCACGTAATCCGCCATCACCGCGTCGCGTTCGTGCTGGAGGAGATGGTCGGCGCCCCAGGTCGCGAGGTTCTCCTCGTCGGCGACGCCGAGGTAGATGAGCGTGCCCTTCGGCCGAAAGCCGCCGGCCGCGAGGCGTCTCATCGCAACCGCCATCGTCGCGGTCAGGTTCAACATGTCGACGGCGCCCCGGCCCCAGATCTCACCGTCGACCAACTCGCCGCCGAACGGGTCGCGACTCCAGCCGTCTTCGTTGACGGGAACGACATCGGTGTGGCCCATGAGCATGAGTGTCGGCGCCGACGGATCGGTTCCTTCGATGCGCGCCACGATGCTGTCGCGACCTTCTCGCGCGCGGAACCGTTGCACGTCGAGTCCAGAGTTGCCAAGGTATTGCTCGAGGGTGTCCGCGCTACGAGTCTCGAACCCCGAGTCGGGAGTTCCGTCGTTGACGCACCGATTGCGAATCAGCGCGCCCAGCAAATCGGCGGCCTCGAGTCCCAACCCGTCGTCACCACTCACGGCCGCG
>SXIR01000016.1 GCA_005772765.1 Actinomycetota bacterium | reverse complement strand
CCGCATCTGGGTGCCCAAGCAGACCGACGACCCGCGTCCGGCCCATCAGATTCCCGAAGACGAACGCGACTACTACCTCGAACGGCGGTATCCCGCGTTCGGCAACCTCGTCCCGCGCGACATCGCGTCGCGAGCCTCCAAGCGTGAGGTCGACGCAGGCCGCGGCGTCGGGCCGTTGAAGAACGGCGTGTACCTCGACTTCGGCGAAGCGATCAACCGACTGGGACAACCGGTCGTCGAGGAGCGCTACGGCAACTTGTTCGAGATGTACGACCGCATCACCGACGACAACCCCTACGAAACGCCGATGCGGATCTACCCGGCCGTCCACTACACGATGGGCGGATTGTGGGTCGACTACAACCTGATGAGCAACGTGCCCGGGCTGTACGTACTCGGTGAGGCGAACTTCTCCGACCACGGCGCGAACCGACTCGGCGCGTCGGCACTGATGCAAGGCCTGGCCGACGGCTACTTCGTCTTGCCCTACACGATCGGTGACTACCTCGCGCCGTTGCTCGGTTCGAGCGTCGTCGCCACCGACGACCCGGCGTTCACCGCGGCAGAGGCCAAGGTCGCCGACACCACCAAGCAGATGCTCTCGATCAAGGGAAATCGCACCGTCGACGACATCCACCGCGAACTCGGCAAAGTGATGTGGGACAACGTCGGCATGGGACGTACTGAAGCCTCGCTGGACAAGGCCCTCGCCGAGATCCCCGCGATCCGCGACGAGTTCTGGAAGAACGTTCGTGTGCTCGGCGACGATCAGAGCATGAACCAGTCGCTCGAGAAGGCCGGTCGTGTCGCCGACTTCATCGAGTTCGCCGAACTGCTCGCCTACGACGCGCGACATCGCAACGAGAGCTGCGGTGGGCACTTCCGTGAGGAGTACCAGACCGAGGAAGGCGAGGCGTTGCGCGACGACGAGAACTTCGCCTACGTCGCCGCCTGGCAGTTCAACGGCGTCGGCAACGATCCCACACTCCACAAAGAAGACCTGGTGTTCGAAGAGGTCCACCTCGCGACGAGGAGCTACAAGTGAGCGGGTCCGCGATGAAGATGAAGATCACCGTCTGGCGCCAGTCCGGGCCGGATACACCCGGCGCGTTCAAGGACTACGAGCTCAACAACGTCAGCGCCGACATGAGCTTCCTCGAGATGCTCGACACGTTGAACGAGCAGCTCATCGGCAACGGCGAAGAGCCCGTGGCGTTCGACCACGACTGCCGCGAGGGCATCTGCGGCAGTTGCGGCATGATGATCAACGGTGTTCCCCACGGACCCGAGCGCGGCACCGCCACCTGCCAGTTGCACATGCGCAAGTTCCAAGACGGTGCACACATCACCGTCGAGCCGTTCCGGGCCTCGAGCTTCGCCGTCAACAAGGACCTGTCGGTCGACCGGTCGGCGTTCGACCGCATCGTCGAATCCGGTGGCTACATCACCGCACCGACGGGGACGGCGCCCGATGCCAACCTCATTCCGATCCCGAAGGCCGTCGCCGACACCGCAATGGACGCCGCGCAGTGCATCGGTTGCGGCGCTTGTGTCGCGGCCTGCCCGAACGGCGCGGCACAGTTGTTCACCTCGGCGAAGCTCGCGCATCTGAACCTGCTGCCGCAGGGCCAGGCCGAGCGTTGGGATCGGACGATCAACATGGTCGAGACCATGGAGACGTTCTTCGGGAGCTGCACCAACTACCGCGAGTGCGAAGCCGCATGCCCGAAAGAGATCTCGGTCGACTTCATCGCCATGATGAACAAGGATTACGTGAAGGCCCAGCTGAAGCAGCGCCGCCTCGCCGGCCAAGTGTTCCCCTGATCACCACGGCCACCCATTGTCGGTTACTCGAGCGGCGGGCGCGAGACGGGACGCGTCCGGAGGCGATACGCACCGAAACCGAGCGCGGCGACGAGCGCCGCACCGATCCCGATCGGCACGATCGGGGCGCCGTCGTCACCGTCATCGCTGGCGCTCCCGCCGGCCGCGGTCGTTGCGGCGATTGCTTTGGTGGTCTCACTCACCGTTGTCGCGCTCGTCGTCGTCGGCGCAACTGGTTGACGGAACGGGCCGGTGATCTCGTAGGTGATCCCTCCGCCAGTGCCGCCCCGCTGGCTCGACACGTACATGCGGGTCCCCGAAGAATCGAAGGCTGCGCCCGCCAACTCCGAACCGGACTGGCCGGTGAGTTGGAGCACCGGCGCGATGACCCCGTCGGGCGTGATCAACACGACCTGTTGGTCCTCGCCGAAGTCTTCGCAGACGAACACGTCACCGAACTCGCTGAGCACGATGTTGTCCGGGCCGTTCAGGACGACCTCGCCCTCGGCCGCTTTGTAGACGGCCTCGATCGTCTGCGCGGCGGCATCGAGTTTCCATACGCCGCCGTCGCCCTTGGTGACGAACCAGACGATGCCATCGCGATACCAAATCCCTTCACCGCCGTTGAACACCGTGCTCTCGGGAACTTGGAGGCGTGTCTTGTTCGCCGTCGCGATCGGGTCCGGCACCGTGAGCCACGTGACGTTGCCCGCATCGTCGATCTGCGCGGCTTCGAGAAGGCCAGCGCTCAAGTCGGGATAGTTGTCGGGCGTGAACCGGTAGAAACGACCGTCGGGAGCGTCCTCGGTGAGGTACACGACCTCGCGTTCGGGATCGACACACGCGGCTTCGTGGATGAACACGCCCATCGCGGGGTGGCGAATGGCTTCGGCCGCGCCCGTGGGATCGCACTCGACGATCACCCCGGACTCGTATTCCTCACCCGATAGCCAGGTCCCCCACGGCGTCGGGCCGCCGGCACAGTTACGGGTCGTCCCCGTCGCGATCGAGTACGCGTCGACGACCGAACCGCTGGCGTCGAACACCAACGCGCTGACGCCGCTCGTCCCCTCGCCGGCCTCACTGTTGCTGACGTAGATCCAGCCGCCGTTGTCACCGGGAAACACCACCCCACCGTCGGGAAAGACCGGCCAGACGTACCCCGTGCCCGCAACCGTTTCTCCTGAGGTGGCGAGCACACGACTCGAAAACCCATCCGGCAGCAAGATGCCGTTGGCGTCGGGACTCGATGCGAGCGGACCATACGGGCCATCGCCGGCTTCGACTTGGGCCAGGGCAATCCGAGAACCCGCCACGGCAAAGCCGGGAGCCGTTGCAGCAGCGAGGAGAAACGAACGTCGGCGCATGCACCGAACCTACGACGTTGGCAGCGCCGACGCCAGGTCATCGATGAGGTCGTCGACGGTCTCGACGCCCACCGACAGGCGCACCAGATCATCGGCGACTTCGAGCGGCGAACCCGCAGCCGAGGCGTGCGTCATCGCTGCGGGGATCTCGATCAGGCTTTCGACCGCGCCGAGCGACTCCGCGAGCGTGAACAATTCGGTGCGCTCGACGAATCGGCGCGCCGCGTCGGCGCCGCCGCGCAAGCGGCACGACACGATGCCCGAAAACCCCGGGTAGAACACGGTCGCAATCGCAGGATGTTCACCCAACCAGGCGGCGATGGCGGTGGCATTTGCCGTGTGGCGTTCCATCCGCAGTTCGAGGGTCTTCAGACCGCGCAGCGCCAGATAACAGTCGAACGGCGACGGCACTGCACC
The DNA here is from genome assembly GCA_005772765.1 of Actinomycetota bacterium. GTDB lineage: Bacteria > Actinomycetota > Acidimicrobiia > IMCC26256 > PALSA-610 > SXJQ01. Next base: position 27,174 of record SXIR01000016.1, on the reverse strand, counting down.
CACCGCGTTCTGCAAGAAGCCGATCTGTTCGGCGCCGTCGTCGTCGTTCATGGCGACGAACCCTCCGACGACGTCGGAGTGCCCGCCCAGATACTTGGTCGCGCTGTGCACGACCACATCGGCGCCGAGTTCGAGTGGACGCTGATACACCGGCGTTGCGAACGTGTTGTCGACCACCACGATCGCGCCTCGTCGGTGCGCGATCTCGACGATGTGTTCGATGTCGAACGTCGACAACATCGGGTTGGTCGGCGACTCGAGCCAGACCATCTTCGTCGCCGCAGGCCAGTCGATGCTGAGCTGTCCGGGTTCGTGCAGGTCTGCGGCCGACCACGAGATGCCGGTGGTCGTATGCACCCGGCTGATCAACCGGAAGGTGCCGCCGTACGCGTCGTTGCCGAGCACGACGTGGTCGCCCGGTCGCAATACCCGCAACACTGCGTCCTCGGCCGCGAGCCCGCTCGAGAACGCGAATCCGTACGCTGCTGATTCGAGGGATGCGAGACATTGCTCGTACGCAGACCGCGTCGGATTCCCCGAGCGTGAGTACTCATACCCGAAGTGTTCGCCGACTTGGGTCTGCGCGAAGGTCGTGGACAACGAGATCGGAGGCACGACCGCGCCCGTCACGGGGTCGGGAGCTTGCCCTTCGTGAATGGCGCGTGTGGCGAAACCACGCGGGCGGCGTTTCATTGTCCACCACGCACTGCGGCGAGATACGCGAGCACGTCGGTACGCGTCAACACCGCGGTTGGACGGCCACCGTCGATCAACACGACGGCCGGACACGAGTCGAGCGCGTCGACGACCGCGGTCACCGCGTCACCGACACCGATGCTCGGCAGGGGCGGGCTCTGCACTTCGCCGATCGGTCGGTCGAGCACACCCGCATCGCGCACGATCCGATCCATGAGTTCGAGTTCGCGCACCGATCCCTCGACTTCCTTGGCCTGGAGCGGCGGGGCCTGGCTCGCCACGACCAGTTGGCTGACATCGAGATCACGCATCGTCGCGACCACGTCGCGCACCAACGTGTCGGGATGCACGCGCACAAGCGGCGGGATGGCGTCGCTGCGCGCCGCCAAGATGTCCGACGCGGTCGGACCATCGACTGCGAGGAACCCGTTGTCGATCATCCACCGGTCGTCGTAAAGCTTCGAGAGGTAGTTGCGTCCGCTGTCGGGCAACAACACCACGACCACCGCCTCGGGCCCGAGTGCGCGTCCGACCTCGATGGCCGCGTGCACGGCGGTGCCGCACGAACCGCCGATCAAGAGGCCTTCCTCGCGGGTCACGCGACGGGCCATCGCAAACGACTGCGCGTCGGTGACCATCACGATGCGATCGACGATTGAGGGATCGAACGTCGTCGGCCAGAAGTCCTCGCCGACGCCTTCGGTCAGGTACGGCCGCCCGCTCCCGCCCGAGAACACCGAGCCCTCCGGGTCGGCTCCGATGATCTGGACCGACGGATTCTGCGACTTCAGGTAGGAACCGATGCCGGTGATCGTGCCCCCAGTCCCGACACCCGCCACGAAGTGCGTGATCCGGCCTGCGTTCTGCTCCCAGATCTCGGGTCCGGTGGTCTTGAAATGCGAGAGCGGGTTGTTGGGGTTGCTGTACTGGTCCGTACGAAACGAGTTCGGGGTCTCGCGCGTCAGGCGATCGGCGGTCGAGTAATAGCTCCGAGGGTCGTCGGGCGCGACCGCGGTGGGGCACACCACCACCTCGGCGCCGTAGGCGCGCAGTAGCGCGACCTTCTCGTAGCTCATCTTGTCGCTCATCACGAAGATGCAGCGATACCCACGTTGCGCGGCGACGATCGCAAGCCCGGCACCGGTATTTCCCGACGTCGGCTCGATGATGGTCCCGCCCGGTTGGAGGAACCCGTCACGTTCGGCCGCGTCGATCATCTCGATTGCGGGACGGTCCTTCACCGATCCGCCGGGATTGACCATCTCGACTTTCGCAAGCACGTCGCATTGGAGTGTTTCGGCCTCGCGCAGTCGGCTCAGTCGCACGAGCGGCGTGTTGCCGACCAGATCGAGGACCGAGTCTGCAACGGCCATATCGCCCCGTTCGGTCATGTCCCGAACCTACCCGGCGCACCCCGCACCGTTCGTCGAGCCGGTTTCCGTGTAGATCGACGAGAAGCCGATCAACGAAGCCGGTGTAAGCGGCAGATCACCTCATCGTCAGGCCGTGCGGATGGCAATCCTGCCCCGACGAAAGGTGATCGAGATGCACGTCGCACGCACCGACCGACGCACCGCCGCCGCAATGGCCCTCACGGTCACGATCGCGGTCGCTGTGGCCACGATCGTGGTCACCCGATCCGAGTCGACGAGGTCGCAGGCTTCCGCGTCGTCGACCACCACGAACACATCGGCTTCGCCGACATCGCGCGGTGAACAGGAACCGGCTTCGGCGCCTGCACGCTCGCGCGTTCGGGTCGTCGTTGACGCGTCGGTACGGGGCGAGCACCGCGACGCGGCCCGAATGATCGGCGTCGATGGACTCACCGCCGATGTCGTGCGTAACGAGTTGGTCGTCTCCGTGCGCTCGCAGGTCGAACTGGATCGCATCGTCGCTCGGCTTGACGCAACGGTGGCGACCGACTTCGGGGCCGTCGACGGTTGGCGCGATGTCGTGTTGCGGGTTCCTTCGTCCACTGCCTTCGACGCCGCCACGACGGCGTTGGGGTTGGGTCGGCTCGAACCTGACCTGGAGGGCGATCTTCGGTTGAGCGACCCTGAACTCGCGTCTTTGTTGCAGCGCGCTCTTGCCGAAGCAGTCGAACACGGCACGCGCGTGAGCCTCCAGCCCGTTGCCACTTCGACGGGAATCGATGTCGCGACGACGTACGAGGACGAAGCAATGGGCGCGCGCCGCAACTCGTTCGAATGGAGCTACTTCGCCGCCGGAGGCGCGCTCGACATCGCGGTGGCACCGGCCTGGCAGCTGCTCGACGCACACGGAAAGCTCGACAACGGGTCGAGGTTCATGATCGTCGACGGCGGCTTCGCCTGGAATCGTGATCTTCCAGAGGGCGCCATCATGCGCAAGGGCGAGTGGTACGCCGCAAATCCGTGGACGTGCACCGGCGCCAGTCCGTGTCCTTGGCACGGCACGAACGTCGCCGCCGCCGCGATGGCCATCGTGGACAACGACTTCGGCACCGCGGGTCCCGCGGGCGTCCTCGACAACGAACTCGTCGCCGTTCGAGTCTCCGAAAACGGGGTCTCGCGGGTGTTCGAGACGCTGAAGATGCTCGACGACGTCGTCGACGAGGAACGTCCCGACATCGTGAACATGAGCTTCGGCACTCGTGTGCTCGTCTTCCGAGCCGCCGCGCAAGACATCGCGGATCGCCGCGTCGGCGAGATCCGGGAACACGGGGCATTGGTGATCGCAGCGGCAGGCAACGATGGCGTCGACGTCGACTCGCAGGCCTGCGTCTTCAACCGTTGTTACGAATCGTCGCTGTGGGTTCCGTGCGAGATCGAAGGTGTGGTCTGCGTGGGCGGCACCCGAACGAGCACGACGACCAAGGCAGACAGCTCCAACTACGGCAGCCGCGGCGGAGACCGTTCGGTCGACATCTACGCGCCGTATTGCGTTCGGGTCTACGAACACGCGAAGAACGCGTCGCTCGAAGATGCCACCAAGAGCGGTTGCGGCACGAGCTACTCCAGCCCGTTCGTTGCCGGCGTGGCCGCGCTGATCTGGGCCGCTGACCCTTCGCTGGGTGCCGGGGAGGTTTGGGCCATCATGCGCGACACCGCGCACGATGGCGGCGTCGGGTTCCCCGACGTCATCAAGAACCAGCGCCGGATCGACGCGTTCGAGGCAGTGGCCGCCGCGTGGGGCGTCGAGGTTGCGCCACCGGCAGTGCAGATCGACTCGCCCGCGAGCGGCGATCGCTTCCCAAACGGGACATGGGTCGATCTGCGCGCGACCGCAACCGACATGCACGGCAACGAACTCGCGATCCAGTGGTCGAGCGATCGCGACGGGGCGCTCACGTTCGCGCCGACTCGTGTGGACTTCGCGGCGGAATTGTCGCCCGGACGCCACGAGATCACGGCCACCGCGTTCGACACGTTGGGACAGTCGGGCCGGGCCCACCTCACGATCGAGATCGCCGACGCCACGCCAGTAGCAACGATCGTCGCCCCGCTCGACGGTGCGGTCGTGCCGAGCGATACGCCGATCCTGCTCGTCGGGACGGCCAAGAACCCCGACACCTTCGCGACCTTGCCCGCAGACGCGCTGCGCTGGGACGTGCTCGAGCTCCCGGCGCAGCATCGGATCCTGCAACTCGATGGTGCCACACCGTCGATTCCTGCGAACTCGCTCGAGGCGGGCTCGTATCGATTGCGATTGCGGGCAACGGGAGCCACGGGTGTCGGCATTGCCGAGGTCGACATTCTGGTCGAGACACCAGACCCGGAGTCACCGACTCCGGACGCCGTCATCGTCGATCCGGATCTCGGTGACGAGTTCTTCACGGACGGGTCCGTCTCGGTGTATTTCCGGGGCTACGGCGTGGTGCCCGCGACCCTGACGAAACCGTCCGTCGGCATCGCCGGGACCCGGCTTCGGTGGACGGCACGCAGCGAGACCGGCCAGGTGCGAGTGCTCTGCGTCGGCAGCAACGTGCCAGGCGCCCATCCCCTGGGGTCGATCGTCGTGCACCGCGACTGCAGCGACTTCGACGCCGACCTCGACCTCGGTGGTGCGGTCGGCGAGTCGGCATGGACCATCACGCTCGAGGCGTTCGCGTCGGACGGGTCCGTGGGAACCGACATCGCGTCGGTCACCGTCTCGTTCGCGACGGGGTGACCGCACCGGCTCGAGAGCTTGGTTCGCCGGCGCTCACCCGCGAGCGTCGGCGAACCGCGTCCGGACGACGTGCGCCTGCTCCGCAGCGATGGAAGGTTCGACGGTGGTCCCGGAGCCGAGACCCCACGAGTCGGCGATCTCGACGGGATCACGACCGTGCAGCGCGGCAGCCGCCTGGACGCACGCGCCGGTCGCAACGTGCTCGTCGCCATCGGGAATCGTCACCGGGCGCTGGGCGAGGTCGGCGAGGATCTGGCGGTACGCCTGCGACCGGGCGCCGCCGCCCACCAACGTGATTGCGTCGCCGGTTGCCACGCCAGCGGCTTCCAACGCGTCGACACCGTCGAGCAGACCGCAGACCACACCTTCGAACGCGGCCCGTGCGAGCTCGTCGCGGGTCGAGTCCGAGCGCAGCCCGCGCAGGGTGCCGGTGGCATCGGGACGGTTCGGTGTGCGCTCTCCATCGAAGTACGGCACGAGCGCGAGCCGGCTGGCCTCGCAGTCGAGCGCCAGGCGACTGAGGTGTTCGATGTCAACCGCCAGCAGGCGCGCCATCGCGTCGGTGACCTTCGCGGCGTTCAGCGTGCACACCAGCGGCAGGTAGCGACCGCACGCCGACGCGAAACCAGCCACCGCGCCGGTGGGATCCGCAGTCGGCACGTCGTGCACGGTGTAGGCGGTTCCCGACGTCCCGATCGAGATCGCCAAGCGACCCATCCGCAGTCCGATGCCGAGCGCCGCGGCCATGTTGTCGCCGGTGCCGGCCGCCACAATTGCCTTCCCATCGAGCGAGGGCCGCGACTCGGTCGCGCCGAGGACGGTCGGCAGCGCCGCAGCCCAATCGAGTTGAGCGTCGACAATGTCGAGCAAGTCGAATCGGTACTCGCCCGTGTGCGGCGACCAGTAGCCCGTCCCCGATGCGTCGCCTCGATCGGTGGTCCACTGACCGGTCAGCCGGAAGGTGAGATAGTCGTGTGGGAGTCCCACTCGACACACTCGAGCAAAGACGTCCGGCTCGCTGCGATGCAACCACGACAGCTTCGTGATCGTGAACGCGGCGACCGGCACCGAACCGACTGCTCGCGCCCAGCCGGCGTTGCCGTCGGAGATCTGATGGCGTAACCAATCGGCGTCGGGCGCACTCTCGGTGTCGTTCCAGAGTTTCGCGGGCCGCAACGGAAGATCGCGTTCGCCGAGCACCACGAGCCCGTGCTGTTGGCCGGCGACCGCAATGGCGTCAGGGCGGTGGGCCCCAGCGCGGGCCGTGGCCCCGAGCAACGCCTCCCACCACGACTTCGGATCCTGTTCGCTGCAAGGCGGATTCGTCGGCGGATGCGGCGCCGCGCCAGACGCGACGAGTGACCCGGAGTCGGCATCGCGGATCTCGACCTTGGTCGATTGGGTGGAGCTGTCGATTCCGAGGACGAGCGGCATCGTCGTAGTTTGCGCGACGCGGGCTCACATCGCGGGAATCTGCCGCACAATCATCAGCGACCGGCGTAACAGTGCAGGTCGGCGGTCGAACCCGACCCCTTCAGCTGACAAGGCGCCGACGACCCATCGAGTCAACGCGGCGCTGTCGAGACCCGCGGCACGAGCGGTGCGCACCGCGCGATCGAACTGCTCGAAGAAGGCGTCGAGCGGCGAGCCCGGTGCGCACCGGTGTATCCAGTTCTTCGGCAGCACCGTCTGCAGTTCACGCGGTTCCCACTGCCGGCGGGGGTTCGGCGCCAGAAGGAGCCCATCGAGCTGGAGGCCGTCGGTGCCGGCGCGGTACACGTTGGCGGTGAGCAGCCGACCGCTCGGCGACGACGTTCCTTCGACGAGTACACCTCCCGGAGCGATCGCGCGTCCGAGCGCCGCGATGGCAGGCGCGTGTTCGGATTCGTCGTACTGCCGCAACACATTCATGGCGCGGATCACTCCAACCGGGGCGAGTCGCGCCACAGCTTCGAATCCACCGTGCACGAACTCGATTCGCCCGGCAATCGCGTGCACTTCCGCTCCGTCGACTCGATCGCGGTCGATCTCGACGCCGATCACCCGAAGATCGGGAGCCGCACCGCGCAGACGCGTCGCCGTCTCGAGCACCGTCGTCGCGTCGGCGCCATACCCGACGTCGACATAACAGCGCGGCGCTCGACGCAACACGCCGTCGAGCGCGACGAAGGTGTCGGTTCGACGCAGTCGTTGCGGCGCCGTTTTGCCGCGCGTCGTACGACCGAGTCGGCGCATTGCCACGCGTCAGCGAATGCCCAAGAGCAACTCGTTGACGAGTTGGTCGAGCCGTTCGAGTCCGTAGCCGACGGCGCCCAACTCGTCGGCCGATATCGATTCGTCGCGAAGTGCCGCGATCGCTTCGGGGCCAACCCCGTCGGGCATCGTCGGCTCGAGAATCGCAGCGACACGGGCCTCGAGCATCGCCGCTTGGATTTCGGAGTCGAGGTGAAAGCGTCGCGCCTTGTCGCGCAGGATGAGGTACGTCCGCATGCAACCCCGCGCGAAGTCCCAGACGCCATCGAGGTTCTCCGTGCGGTACGCGTGCGCGTCGAAGTGTCGACACCCATCCCAGCCCGAGTCCTCCAACAACTTGACCGTGTAGAAGGCGTCGCGCACGCCCTCGGAGCCGAATCGGAAATCCTGGTCGTACTTGCCGATACGTTGCGCATTGAGGTCGATGTGGAACAGCTTGTCGGCCCATAACGTCTGGGCAACCGCGTGGTGGAACGACAGGCCGCTCATCGTCTCGTGTGCGAACTCAGGGTTGAGGCCGACCATCTCGGGCCACGTCAGGCGTTCGATGAACGCAAGAGCATGACCGACGGTCGGCAGCAAGATGTCGCCCCGAGGCTCGTTCGGTTTGGGTTCGAGCGCAAAGCGCATGTCGTACCCGCGATCTCGGACGTAGGCACAACACGCGTCGACCGCCTCGGCGTAGCGATCAAGCGCACCGCGAACATCCTTCGCCGCGTCGACCTCGCATCCCTCACGGCCGCCCCACATCACATACACCGAGGCTCCGAGTTCGGCACCGAGATCGATCGCATCGAGCGTCTTGCGCAACGCAAACCGACGAACGCTGGCGTCGTTCGCAGTGAACCCGCCCTCCTTGAAGATCGGGTGGCTGAACAAGTTGGTCGTCGCCATCGGCACGCGCAAGCCACTCTCGTCGAGCGCCCCACGGAAGCGTTTGACGATCGCTGCTCGCTCGCTCGCGCTGCTGCCGAATGGCACGAGGTCGTCGTCGTGGAAGTTGACTCCGTAGGCACCGAGATCGGCGAGCGCGTACACAGCGTCGACGGGGTCGAGCATGCCTCGCGTTTCGAACCCGAAGGGGTCACGGCCGCGATTCCCGACCGTCCACAGGCCGAACGTAAAACGATCTTCGGGCGTTGGGGTGAGATCGGTACTCATTGGTCGATTCTCGCGCGCCAGCGCGGATGCAACATCGGCCACCTCGTCGTCGGACCAGATTGTCGTTGCAGCTAGGCCGTCGCCCCGGTCGCGACGGCGAACTGTGCGACCCTGACAAGGTCCGTGGGCGTGACGATGCCCACGACGCGTTCGGCTTGGTCGACAACGATGAGTCGGTCGATCGACCGAGGATCTCGCAGCCATTCCACAGCCGGCAGGTCCGGTGGCGCGATCGCGCATTGCGACCGAGGAGTCATCACGTCCCGCACGCGCGTAGCGTCACGCCGCGTCGGAGGAACCGCACGGACCCCGGGCAGCGTGATCAGTCCCACCAAGCGGTCATCGTCGACGACGGGGTACGCACTGCGGTGCCGGAGCAGGAACTGCTCGACGAACTCGGCAATCGTGAGGTCGGGCCCGACGACGATCGGATCGGATGTCATGAGCGCCGCGATCGTGGCGTTGCCGAGCGCCGATTGCAGGAGAGCCTCAGCTTCTTCGCGGGCCGCAGCGCCGTGAACAAACCATCCGATGAACGCGATCCACAAGCCCGACAGTCCGGCGCCGAGCGCGAACTCGACGATGCCGACCGCGATCAAGATTCGAGCAAGCGTGCGACCGGCGCGCGCTGCACGGACCTGCGACCCCAAACGGTCGCCGGTCCGAGACCAGAACCAGGCACGCAGCACTCGCCCACCATCGAGCGGGGCGCCCGGCAGCAGATTGAACGCGCCCAGGGCGGCGTTGAGGATCGCAAGCCACTCGGCAACGGCGGCCGCCACGACGAGCACGGTCGATTCGGGCTCGGCAGCGTTGAGTCCCCATGCGACACCCCCTGCACCCGCGGCGATGGCGAAGCTCGCCATAGGCCCGGCGATGGCGATCCGCAGCGCTGCACGCGCATCCGGCGCGTCGCGTTCCATCAGCGCCACACCTCCGAGTAGCCACAGGGTGATCGAAGACACCTCGACACCGTGCCGGCGAGCGACCAGCGAGTGACTCAGCTCGTGAGCGAGCAGGCTCGAGAGGAACAACACCGCTCCGCAGATGCCGCCGATCCAGGCGGCAACTGAACCGATGTCGCCGTCAGCGTCGAGCCAACCTGCAGCGAGACTCCACGCAACGAGTGCCCCGATCACCGCGACCGACCACTGCACCCGTATCTCGATCCCAGCTATTCGACCGAGTGGCACGCCGGTTCGACCGAGTGGCACGCCGGTTCGACCGAGTGGCACGCCGGGCCCGGACCGGTCGGCTCGTTTCGTAGCGGCCGGCGCGGCCGAGGCGTGGTCGCGGTCGTCGCCCGTCAACGCCGCGCTCCAACGAACGTACCGGCCGTTCCGGCCACCAACGCGAGCAGTTGATCGGCGGCGCCAATGCTTGCTCGTCGATGTGTCGCTTCCTCGAAGGTGATGGCGGCATCGACCTTGGGTCGCATCGACCCTTCAGCCAAATCGAGTGAGGCAGCAATCGCTCGATCGATGTGGTCGAGACGGACCGCATCGTGGCGGCCGAACCTTCGATACACGCCGTCGACATCGGTGAGAAAGATCACAACGTCGGCGTCGACCTCGATGGCGATCCGCGTCGAGGTGAGATCCTTGTCGACAACCGCCTCAACACCTGTGTGACGACCCTGCGCGTCGATGGTGACGGGGATCCCGCCACCGCCGCCACAGATGACCACGTGACCAGCGGCCAGCAGTTCCGAGACCGCTCGTCGGGGCCGAACCTCTCGTGGCACGGGAGACGCCACGACCCTGCGGTAGGAAGGCACCGCGTCGTGCTCGTGCGTGGGCACCTTGACGAACGTCCATCCTCGCTGTTCCGACAATTCGAGCATCTTGACTTCGTCGTAGACGGGACCGACCGGTTTGGAGGGGCGCTGGAAGGCCTCGTCGTCCGCGTCGACGACGACGCGTGAGAGGATCGTGACGACCTCTCGGTCGATTCCGAGCGTCGCGGCCGCGTCGGCGATCGCGGACTCCACGAGATAACCGAGCATTCCGTCGGATTCGGCACCGACCACATCGAGCCGTACGTCGTCGCCGACCGATGCGTGTGCGGCAGCAAGGTGACCGACCTGGGGGCCGTTGCCGTGGGTGACCACGACGTCGTGCTCGACCGCGAGACGAGCGAGGTCGAGCGCGATCGGATGGAGCCGAGCCTGAATGTCGGCTGTATCGGTGCCCCGCAACCGACCGGACAACGCGTTGCCTCCGAGGGCGATCACGAGGCGCACCACGCCAGCCTGGTCGCGAAACGGGGACGGGCGGAACGGTCATCGGCCTCGTTGGGCGGGGACCATCGGCACTACGAGGCGACCAGCGATCGCGTTCGACTCTACGTGCAGAGGCGGCTTCTCCGCCTTGTCCCGATGGGGTGAACCGTGAACGTATGGCAACGGCGCGCGACCGTCTCTTCCCGTCGGGGTTCGCCCGATTGCCAGGGCGCGGCGCTCCTGCGATCGCGTTCACGAGCGAAGGAGCGGAACAATGCGAACGATCATCATCATGGGCGCCGGCGGCAGGGACTTTCATGTCTTCAACACGGTGTTTCGAGGGCGCGACGACGCGCAGGTTGTCGCCTTCACCGCTGCGCAGATCCCGGGAATCGACAACCGTCGTTACCCGTCGTCGCTTGCCGGCCCGGGCTACGAGACCGGCATCCCCATCCGACCGGAGTCCGAACTCGAACAGATCGTCGCCGAGCACGGAGTCGACGAGGTGGTGCTGGCCTATTCCGATTTGGCCTACGAGACCGTGATGCACCTTGCGGCGCGCGTGCAGGCCGCAGGGGCTGACTTCCGATTGGTCGGCCCTGACGCCACGATGCTGCGATCGTCGAAGCCCGTTGTCGCCGTGTGCGCCACGCGCACAGGCTGTGGAAAAAGCCAGACGAGTCGCTACGTCGGACGACTGCTGCTCGATGCCGGACTCCGCGTTGCCCTGGTTCGCCATCCCATGCCGTACGGCGACCTCGAGGCGATGCGAGTCCAGCGGTTCGCGACGCTTGCAGACATCGACGCATCGAACCCGACCATCGAAGAACGGGAGGAGTACGAAGAACCCGTTCGGCAGGGCATGGTGATGTACTCCGGGGTCGACTACGCGGCCATTCTGCGCGCGGCCGAAGCGGAAGCCGACGTCGTCATCTGGGATGGCGGCAACAACGACTTTTCGTTTTATCGACCCGACGTGCTCATCACGGTCGCCGATCCGCTCCGACCCGGTCACGAGTTGGCGTTCCATCCGGGTGAGGTCAACCTGCGCATGGCCGACATCGTCGTGATCAACAAGGTCGATGTCGCGGACCTCGCCGATGTCGCCCACGTCGTTGCAAACGTCGAGTCCGTCAACCCGAACGCGACCATCGTTCGCGCCGCGTCGCCGGTGACATTGGACGATGGCCCTTCCCTCGTCGGCGCACGGGTGCTGGTGATCGAAGACGGTCCAACGATCACACACGGAGGGATGCCGTTCGGTGCCGGAACCGTGGCTGCGCGCCAAGCCGGCGCGACAACCTTTGTCGATCCGCGTCCGCACGCTGTGGGTTCGATCGTTTCCACGTTCGAACGATTTCCGCACATCATGGCGGTGCTCCCGGCGATGGGATACGGCGTCGACCAGATCGAGGAGTTGGCCAAGACGATCGATGCCTGCGAGTGCGACGTCGTGGTGACCGGCACCCCGTTCGACCTTCGCCGGCTCATCGACGTTCGCCACCCCGTGCGCCACGCGACCTACGAGTTGCAACCGGTGGGAGAACCGAACCTGGCGACTGCCCTCGAGCCCTACGTTTCCGCTTGGGTATCCCCCGTCGACGGAGGAACGACAACCGAGGTCATCGACCTGCGGCACGCAGCGAAGGAGAACCTCGGGGGACATCGACGGGTACAGCGCTGGGGTGCGATCGATCTCGAAGTGCTCAATCTCCCCCAGCGCGGCGACCGTCACCCGTTCACCTCCAACGCTCATCAGATTCTTACGGTGGTCACCGGCCACGGCACACTCCACCTCGACGGCGAAACCCGGCCCGTGCACAAACACGACACGGTGTTGGTGAGCGCAGGCGCGGTCGCCGAACTGGTGAACGACGGCGACGACGAACTCCGACTGTGGTGTGCTGTCTGCCCCGCCGTCATGAGCCACCGCCGGGCGTAAGCGAACGCAACAAGTGGTGTGAACGCCGCCGGTCCTCCCGGCGGCGTTCACGCGTCGGCGCTCCCGGCGATGTGTGCGGTCTACGTTTGCAGCAAAGGCGGGCCAGAGGGGACGTTCACGTTGCAGTCGCACGAGTACTCGATCGAGATCGCGGGATCGATCGATGAGGTGTGGGCGGTGTTCTGGAATCGCGATCGACCAGCGCCGACGCCACCCAAACGGCGTTGGTTGCCGTGGAGGATCCGCCCGTTCCGGGCTCGGATCGAGATCCTGCACCGTGGCGATGCCGACGGCAACGGCCTCGTTCGCCATTGCTGGTTCCCCGTGCCGTGGTGGCTCGGGTCAGGCGGCGTCGGCGAGTCCTGGGAGTGGTTGACCGAGGTCACGGTGGGCCAGTCATGGCGTTACGACGCAGTCGGTAAGCCCCTCTGGAGTCGCGCCCAAGGGTTCACACGCCTCGAGCCAATCGCGGCCGACCGGACCCGTATCTCCTTTCGCGAGACGTACCACGCGTTCAACCCGCTCATCGGTCGGCTCTTCGAACGCCGCGTCCACGCCGCGATCAGTCGGGACAACGACGAGATGATCGCACTCATCGAACTCGCGGTGCAGTCCGCGCGGCGAGCGGCGCAGGTGGGGTCGTGAGCGATCCCGCCAACCGCGTGTTCGTCTACGGCACGTTGTTGCCGGGTGGCGAGTGGTGGCACGTCGTCGAGCCATGGGTGTGGTCGGCCGAACCGGCAACGTGCTCGGGTGGGCTCTGGGACACCGGTCGCGGTTATCCCGCGGCCCGCTTCGATGAATCGGTCGATGCGGGGCCCGACCGGTCGTCAGTGCACGGCGCGGTCCTCGAGTTACTTCGGGGTCACGTCGATGAAGCCCTCGCCGAACTCGATGCGTTCGAAGACGAATTCGCGCGGGTCGTCGTCGAGACCGATCTCGGGGCGGCGTGGGCCTACGAATGGTCAGGACCTACCGAATCGTTCATTCGGGTGCATTCCGGGCGATTCGTTCCCGATGCCCGCCGATTCGAAGATCCGGCCTGAACCGGCCGATCGAATCAGCATGAGTCTCGACGGCATGGTCCAGATCCAAGCGCGTATTTCGAGCATCCAACAGATGGCAAGCGCCGCAACCGGATCGACAGCGAGCCCGACGTCGGTGGGTGGTGGGAACTTCGAGGCGCTGCTGGCGCAATACCAACAACGCACCGGAGCCCTCGACACGACCGACGTGCTCGGTGCACCCGGATTCGGCGCCGACGAGATCATGGCGAACCCCTCGTTCGGTCGGAGCCCTGCCGCAGCCAGGCCGTTGACCACCAACGACAAACTGCAGAAGTTCCTCGATCTCGCGCTGGAACAGAACGGTGACCGGTACGTGATGAGCCACGAGGTGTCGCTCGACGACCCCAACCCGGACACCTTCGACTGTTCGGAGCTCATCGAGTGGGCGGCCAAGCAGGTCGACGTCAACTTCACCGACGGCTCGTGGCTCCAATACCTCGATCTGAAACAGCGCGACGCGCTGATGCCGGTCGAGGAGGCCCTGCGCACCCCGGGGGCACTGCTGTTCTCCTTCTCCGAAGAACCGCAGCCCGGTGCCGGACGGCCGAGTCAGGCCCACGTGGCCGTCAGCCTGGGCGACGGTCGCACCATCGAGGCCCGGGGCAGCGAATACGGCGTGGGCATCTTCGAGGCCGGCGACCGATTCGAGTGGGCGGGCATGATCCCCGACTTCGCCTGATCTGCACCAAATCTCTCCTCAGCATCCACCAACCCGGCGCAACGCAGGACGAAGATGGTGGAGTGAGTGCGTACGGGGTGGCACTCCTCGTGTGGTTGCTCGGCTCGCTGCCAATGGCGCTGCTCGTCGGGCTGGTCATGCGACGGAGTCGTCACGCTCCGACTGTGATCGATCTGCTGGCCGCGGAAGCCGCGGCCGAAGCCGAACGCATCACGGCGAGCGCGGCATTCCAAACCTGAACCGGCCGGATCGTTTCGGGCTCGGGCGGGCCCAGCCTCCAGCCCTAGCCTCGGGCACGATGCCCGATCACGTTGCCGCGCGCCGGAACGCACGCAATCCCTCGCGCGACATCGGGCCCGGCGGCCATAGCTTCGCTCGTTCGTGGCGCACCGTCGCCGCACTCGCGCCCCAGCGCGTCGCCATCGTGTGCGGCGGCGTACGGCTGACCTACGGCGAGTTCCATTCCCAGGCACGAGCGATCGCCGGGTTCTTGGCGCAGCGGGGCGTCGGTCCGGGCGACAAGGTGGCGCTGCAGCTCGTCAACTCGCCGGAATACATGATCGGTTTCTTCGCCGCGCAGCTGCTCGGGGCGGTTCCGGTGAACGTGAACTACCGCTACACCGGCGAGGAGGTCGCCTACCTCGTCGACAACTCCGACGCCGCCGCCCTCATCGTGCACGACACGTTCGCTGACGCGGTGGCGCTCGCGACGCAACGCCACTCGGATTTGATCGTCATCGGCGTCGAACGAGACGGCAATGGTCACGTCGAGGGGTCGGTCGCTTGGCGCGACGCGGTTGGCGCGGCGATGGTGCCGCCGGATCGCGAACCCGACGGTGATGACCTCATCTTCATCTACACCGGCGGAACCACCGGCGCGCCGAAGGCCGTGATGTGGCGCAGCGACGATCTCGCGGTCGCGTTGTGGCAGATGGCGCGCCCCGGGTCGACACCACCCGATGTCGCCGACACCATCGCCAAAGGTCGGGCCGCGGCGACGTTGTTGCCTGCGTGCCCGCTCATGCACGGCACCGGGTTGTTCATGGCCCTCTCGACGCTTTCGGGCGGCGGAACCGTGGTACTCCTCGACGACGTGCGGCTCGATGCCGCCGCAGTGTGGGATGCAATCGAACGCGAGCAGGTGCAGGTCGTCACGATCGTCGGTGACGCGTTCGCACGACCGTTGTTGACCGAACTCGACGCGAGTCGAGCGCGACGCGACTTGTCGGCGTTGGTCGCGATCACCTCGTCGGGCGTGACGTTCAGCCCCGAGTGCAAACGCGGTTTGTTGGCGCACCTGCCGACGATCACGATCGTCGACTCGCTCGGCGCGTCCGAAGGCATCATGAGCCGCAGCGAGGTGAAGGTCGACGAGCCCATCAAGCCGGCAGCGTTTCGCCTGTCGGAACGCATGGCGGTGATCGCCGACGACGAGACGTTCATCGTTCCTGGCGACGAACGGATCGGCATGCTCGGTGTCGGCGGACCGATCCCGCTCGGTTACTACAAGGATCCCGACAAGACCGCAGCCACCTTTCGCACGGTCGAGGGTCGTCGGTTCTCGATTCCAGGCGACTACGCGTCGGTCGACTCCGATGGCACCATCACGCTGCTCGGGCGAGGTTCGGCGTGCATCAACTCGGGCGGCGAGAAGATCTATCCCGAAGAAGTCGAACTCCGATTCAAAGAGCATCCCGAAGTGTTCGACGCCGTGGTGGTGGGTGTTCCCGACGACCGCTGGGGCGAAATGGTCGTCGCGCTGATCGAAGTCGCACCCAGTTCGAGCGCAACGGAATCCGATCTTCGAGCCTTTGCCCGTTCGACGCTCGCCGGGTACAAGGTTCCCAAACGCGTGCTCGTGCTCGACTCGCTCGAGCGTGCGCCGAACGGCAAGGCTGACTACACGTTGCTGCGCAGCATCGCCACAACTCGAGTAAGTGAGGATCCGACATGAGTGTCGTCGAAGTGAGTCCGGATGCGGGTGCGGCGTTGGTCGCCGACGGCGCCTTCCTGCTGGACGTTCGCGAGGCCGACGAGTGGGCGGCAGGCCACTCGTCGCTGGCTGCATGGATTCCCCTCGGCTCGCTTCCCGAGCGACTCGACGAGGTGCCGACCGACCGCCAGATCGTGTGTATCTGCCGGTCCGGGGGACGTTCGTTGCGGGCCGCAGAGTTCCTGATTGCTGAGGGCCGCAACGCGCTCAATCTCACCGGCGGGATGCAGGCGTGGGCCGCGACCGCACTCGCCGTGGTGAACGACGCCGGCGAGCGTGGCCAAGTCATCTGACCTCGCTGCCGCCGTAGGCACCGCCGAACCGACGGCGTCGGTTCGATGGGAATCAGAATACCCCCAGGGGTATGCTCGCAGGGATGGAAATCCCCGAGACAACCGTGACCGACCTGCTGAAGCGGCTGCGCCGTATCGAAGGTCAGGTGCGTGGCATCCAGAACATGCTCGTCGAAGCGCGTGAATGTCGCGATGTCGTGACGCAGATCGCGGCTGCGAACAAGGCGCTCGAACAGGTCGGCTTCAAGCTCATGGCCGCCGGCCTGACGCACTGTCTCCAAGATCCCGAGCGCGCCGCAGCCGAGGGGTATCCGCTGGACGAAGTCGAACGACTCTTCCTGAAACTCGCCTGAGAGCTGGTCGCTGATGTTCTTTCGCCAGTACTACCTGGGTTGTCTGTCACACGCGTCGTACTTGATCGGCGACGAATCGACAGGTCACGCCGTGGTCGTCGATCCGCAACGCGACGTCGCGCAGTACCTCGACGATGCTCGCGACCACGGTTTGACCATCGAACGCGTCATCGAAACGCACTTCCACGCCGACTTCGTCTCGGGCCACCTCGAGCTGCGCGACGCGACCGGAGCGGTGATCTCGTACGGACCCGGTGCGGTGACGGAGTTTCCGATCGACACCCTTCGGCACGACCAACGGTTGGCGCTCGGAGAGGTCGAACTCGAAATCCGCCATACGCCGGGGCACACCCCTGAGTCGATCTGCATCGTCGTGCGCGAGCACGCTGGCGACGAGACCCCGTACGGCGTCCTCACCGGCGACACGTTGTTCATTGGCGACGTCGGCCGACCTGATCTGCTTGCCTCGACGGGCGTGACGGCCGACCAACTCGGTCGGCTGCTCTACCGATCGCTTCGAGACCAGCTGTTGACGCTGCCCGACGCCACGAGGGTCTTTCCGGCACACGGCGCAGGCTCGGCGTGCGGCAAACAGCTGTCGACCGAAACCGTCTCGACCATCGGAGAGCAACGCAGGTCGAACTACGCCTTGGCCGATCTGAGCGAGGTCGACTTCGTTGCCCAGGTCACCGCCGACCAACCCGCGGCTCCCCCGTACTTTCCGTTCAACGCGGCGCGCAACCGCCAGGTGCGCGACGCGCTCGCCGAGCACGACTTGCCGACGCCGCTGGACTGGCAAACCGTCGTCGAGCACTGCGCCAACGGTGCCGTCGTCATCGATACTCGCGACCACGTCGATTTCGCGCACGGCCACTTGCGCGGGTCACGCAACGTCGGGCTCGGCGGGCGATTCGCCGAGTACAGCGGCGACGTCGTCGACCCGACGACTCCGATCATCCTCGTGACCGACCCGGGTTCCGAGCTCGAAGCGCGCGTTCGCCTGGGTCGCATCGGTTTCGACCGCGTCGTCGGCTATCTCGACCGCTGGCCGGAGGTCTTCACTGCGCACCCTGACAGCATCGCGACGTCGAGTCGCCTGACCGCGACCGAACTCAACGGTCGCGACCGCGCCCATCTCCAAATCGTCGACGTTCGCAACCCCGGCGAAACCCGACTCGGCGCGATTCCCGGGGCCCGGCTGATCCCAATCGCCCAACTCACAGCACGCGTCCGCGAGCTCGACGCGCACATCCCCACCGTCGTCTACTGCGCGGGCGGATACCGCAGTTCCTTGGCGGCCAGTGTCCTCGAGGCACACCAGTTCGCCGACGTCTCCGACTTGCTCGGCGGCTTCGAGGCCTGGGGTGGCGCCGGCGGCGACATCGTCACCACGAACGCGGTCTGAGCTCGACGTGCGCGCGCTGCTCGCGAGCCCGCTCGCCATTCTCATCGGATGGTCGTTGGGCGCGCTCGGTGGCGGCGGGTCGATCTTGGCGTTGCCCGTGCTCGTGTTCGCTGCGGGGCAAGCACCGAACGCGGCGACCGCGACCTCGACGATCCTTGTGGCGCTGTCGTCGGCGATCGCACTCATTCCGCACGCGCGGGCCCGCCGGGTCCGACCACGCGCGGGGTTGGTCTTCGCAGTCGCAGGCATCCCGGCAGCGTTGTTCGGCGGTTGGCTCGCGCACGACCTCGACCCCGATCTGTTGTTGCTGCTGTTCACGCCGGTGATGGTCGTGGCCGCGACCAGCATGTTGCGTTCGCCGCGGGAACCCTCGTCGCGAGAACCGCGCGTCTGGCCGCTCCCGGGCTGCGTCGTCGTGGGATGCGTCGGCCTCGGCGTCGGGCTGCTCACCGGTGTCTTCGGGGTCGGCGGCGGATTCGTCATCGTGCCCGCGTTGGTGCTCGTGCTCGGAGTCCCGATGCCCGAAGCCGTCGGCACCTCACTTTTCGTCATCATGATCAACTCACTCGTCGCCCTCAGCACGCGACTGCACGCCGACACCGTGGAGTGGGGCATCGTCGTGCCCTTCGTGGTCGCGGCGATGGTCGGAGTCGCCATCGGCACGCGCACCGCCGATCGCGTGCCCGCCGATCGCCTGCGTGACGGCTTCGCGTTGCTGCTGCTGGCTGTCGCCGCGTTCAGCGCCACTCGCTCGGGGTGGGCGCTCGCCGCGTAGTTTCGTCGGCGTGCACGTGCGCGCGCTGGACAGCACCGATCCCGACGACGTCGAACTCGGCCGCACGCTCGTCAGTGAGTACGTCGAGGCGACGATGACGGAAAGCGAGGCCTACGGCGAACCCGTACCGCGCTCGATGACCCGTGAGCTGTTTCCCGAGTGTTTCGACTTCGCGGCGGTGTACGCCCAGCCCGGATGGTCGTATCTGGTCCTCGAGTCGCGCGATGACGTCATCGGCGGTGCCGGGCTCCGACGACACGATTCGAGCACCGCCGAAATGAAACGAATGTGGATTCGGCCGGTGCACCGCCGACGCGGAGCCGCACGACAGCTCGCGCTCGACCTGGTCGATCATGCCCGTACTTCGGGCTACGCGCGCATGATCCTCGACGTCGTACCCCAGCGGGAAGGGGCCATCGCGCTCTACCGGTCGCTGGGCTTCGTCGCCAGCGACCCGGTGCACGAGTACCCATTCTCGATGATCTATCTCGCTCGCGAACTTTGAGGCTCGCCGGTCGCCGGTCGTCAACCGCCTCCGCCGGACCGAGAATGACCGCGGCTCGGCAGAACGCCGAGGCCAGTCGTAGCCTGGGCGGCGATGTCGACCTTCTCTCGATCCGCAATGCTCGATCGCCTGCGGGGCGAATCGTTCGATGTGCTCGTCGTCGGTGGCGGCATCACCGGAGTTGGCTGCGCTCTCGACGCGGCCAGCCGCGGCCTACGCACCGCGCTCGTCGAACGGCACGATTTCGCTTCGGGCACCAGTTCCAAGAGCTCGAAGCTCATCCACGGGGGTTTGCGATACCTCCAACAACGCGAGATCGGCCTCGTCTACGAGGCACTCGCCGAGCGCCAGATCTTGCGGCACACCGCACCGCACCTCGTGCGAATCTTGCCGTTCCTGCTGCCGGTCTTCAAAGGCAAAGACGGACTCTTCGATCGGCGCATTTCCCGAATCGTCGGCACGTCGATGTGGATGTACGACTTCACGGGCGGTCTGCGCATCGGCAAACTGCACAAGAAGATCGACACCGCTCGCGCCAAGGCCCACGTCCCGACCCTGCGCGACGATCGCATCGCATATGGCTACCTCTACTACGACGCCCGCGCCGACGACGCGCGCTTGACACTCGCGATTGCACAGACCGCCGCGCAACACGGCGCGGCGATCGCAAATCGCACCGACGTTGTCGACGTGCTCAAAGACGGCGGCGGTATTTGTGTCGGCGTTCGTGTGCGAGCCGACGACGACGAGTTCGAGATTCGAGCCACCCATGTCGTGAACGCAACGGGCGTCTGGGCCGACGACGTGCGCTCGCTCGACGAGGGATCCCGCACCACGACGATCCGGCCGGCCAAAGGCGTGCACATCACCGTGCCGTGGTCGCGCATTCGCAACGACATCGCGGCGGTCGTCCCCGTACCCAAGGATCGACGTTCGGTATTCGTCGTCCCGTGGGGTGAGCACACTTACGTCGGCACGACAGACACCGACTACGACGGCGACGTCGACGAACCGCAGTGCACGGGCGACGATGTTCGATATCTCTTGTCGGCAATCAACTTCTCGACCGACGCGCAACTCGACGAATCCGACGTCACGGGCACGTGGGCCGGGTTACGACCGCTGGTCAAGAGTGCCGAGTCTGCCCGCACCGCCGACCTGTCTCGTCGGGCCTCGATCACGCGTTCGTCGAGCGGCGTCCTGACTGTCACCGGCGGAAAGCTCACCACGTACCGCCGCATGGCCGCCGACACAATCGACGATGTCGTCGCAGCGCTCGGGCGCGGCGGTAAGTCGCCGACCAAACGCATCGTGTTGCAGGGCGGCGCCGACCACGACGACAGCGAGACCGACGACCACCTTCGCAGTCGCTACGGCACCGAGCACGCCGCGGTGTCGGCGATCGCACGCGAACAACTGGCCTTCGCCGAACCGCTCGCGCCGGGACTTCCGTACCTGACGGCCGAGGCGGTCTACGCCGCTCGCCACGAAATGGCCACCACCCTCGACGACGTGCTCAGCCGCAGGACGCGGGCTCGTCTGCTCGATCGCGCCGCAACCGCAGCCGCGGCCCCTCGGGTTGCCTCGATCATCGCCGCCGAACTCGGGTGGTCGCCCGATCGGACCCAGCGCGAGATCGACGAGTTCGTCAACCTGCTCGATACCGAGGCGCGTGCAGGGGCGACGGGTCCCGACTCGATCGCCAGGGTGCTCGATGCTTCGACGGGCGCCTGACCGCCGGCGGACGTTTCGTCTGGATCGAACCTGCCGAATGGACTCCGATACCTTTTGGGGCGTATCGTCCGTTTTGACGGATTCTGCGGGGAGGCAGCATGCGGTTCGGGCTCGATACACGCGACGAACGAGGCGCCAGCCTCGTCGAGTACGTCCTCTTGGTGATGCTGATCGCAGTGATCGTGCTCACCGCGGTCAAAGCGGTCGGTAGCACGACCTCCACCAAGTGGTCGGACACCAACAGCCAAGTCCAGCAGTGGTGAGGTCAGCCGACTGACGGGGTTGCTCGACCGAGCACCCGTTCGACTGCGATCTCGATCACCACTCGCGCCGGGTTCGCACGCGGCGCGCGATAACGCTGCTCGTAACGAGCCACCGCGTCCGCGACGGCGGCCGGCGTACGCAACACTCGGGCCGGGCCCTCCAACGACAACCACCGCGGACCATCGACCTGACCGACCGCCGCTCGGGCGTTGGTCACTGATTCGACGTTGCGTACCTTGCGACTCCGATCGGACGTGATCACCCGAACGACGTTCGCATCCGGATCGAAGGTGAACCCCACGGCACAGACGTGCAACCCACCCGAGGGAAGCGTCGTCGTGAGGGTCGCGAGATGGCGCTCACGAACGAAGGCAAGCGCGTCCTCGTCGAGCATCGCGCGGTGCACCGGCGTCGTCAGCCGCCAGCCGCGGCTGCGTCTCGCTCGGCCGCGAAGTCGCGACTCAGCTTCATGAGATACGCCGCATTGGCTCCGGCCCCGAGACCGATGAGTCGCGCACGCAGCGGGAGTCCTGGCGACGCGCAGAACACAATGGCGTCGAAGCCGTCACAGGCTGCGCCCATCGACAACCACTCGGGGTCTTGTTCGCGCTCTTTGAGGGCCGTCAATGCACCGACGCCAAGCGCGAGGTCGCGGATTCCCAAGACCCGCGTGATCGCGCGGATCACCGGATCCGAGCGGCCAAACACGATGCGAGCGACGAGCGACGGCAAGAACATGCACAGCAACCCGATGACGCATCGGCCCCGCGACACGATGATTGCGATCTGACGAGGTTCGAAATTGGCAAGATCCATCCACGCGGACGGTACCGCCGCGGATCAACTGTGGGCGAACTCGCCCGGTCCATCGATGTCGTACACGTCGGACCCCACGAGCACCGTTCCGAACACCGCTCCCGTCGGCGGGTCTCCGACTCCATTGGAGGCACTCGTTTCGCGGCGCCCACGGGGCGCGATCTCCCACTCCAGGTCGTACCCGACCGCCACCCGTTCCCCGAAGCCGCCCGCTGCGGCCGCCACGGCGTCGTCGAAACTCAAGCCAAAGGCCTCCAGCCCGAACGACCAGTGCTCGCCAGCGGTCTCACAGATCGCCGCGAACCACAGACCCTCGGCGCGGCACTCGAAGTCGCGGCCGCGAGGCGGCACGATGTCGTCGTCGTCCACCACCACGACCGCCGAACCATCTGGGAGTTCGAACTCGAACCGGTAGGCGACGCGCGCTCCGTGGCGGATGTGCACCTGCCCGCCGGGAAACCGCACATCGATCACTCGGGAATCGACACGTAGTAGGTATCGCCGTCGAGTTGTGGACCTTCAGGAGTGCCCTCGATCGTCGACACGAACGGGTAGAGGTCCATGCTGTCGCGTGGCACCGTCCAGTCGAGTCGATCCTCGATGCCCGCCACTTTGGCGAAGGGACGCAGGAACGAGAAGTACACGTACGCTCCAGCGTGCAGCTTCTGTTCGCGCGTCATGCCGGCGATCATTCGGTACTGCTGCTTCTGCGCGCTCTTGGCGACGAGCGCCAGAGCGTCCTGTCCGTCGCGATCGATCGGACGCAACGATCCGTCCGACGTATCGAACCAAGCGGCCGCGACGACGTGCGGGACATAGTCCTCGGGTTTGGTCACCGCGGTGCCGAAGTCGGTGACGCCGAACTCGACACCATCGAGCACGAACGCTCCCAGCACGAACTGGTGAGGAAGCTCGGTCGCGGTCGTGTGGCTCCAAGCGAAGTCCGACGGACCGAGTTTGACGAACTGGCGCAACAGCAACGATCTCCCGTCGCCCAGCGGATACGGACCGGAATCCTGATATCCAGCGCGCGTGTCGAACCACAGCAAGAACTCGTAGCTCGTCAACAGCGCGTTCAACCGCATCATGCGCGCACGCTCGGTTTCGTCGACGGGCTGACAAGCTTGCGCGATCGTCGCGACGTCATCGGCGAACGGCGTCGATCGACCGTCGGCGTCGGCGCATTGCAACGAACCGTCGTGGTCTCGGTAGCCGCTCGCGGCCCGACGCCAAAAGTCGAAGACGGTCGCCAGTCGCCGTTCGTCGTCGTCCCAATCCAGCATCCCGACCCCGCCGAGCACGTTGCGGCCGACCATCGGGAAGTTCGCGATCGACCACAGCCGAACGGTGTCGATCTCGTTTCCCACCGTACGACCAGCGCGACCGATTTCTTCGGGCGGCATTGCTGCAGCGATCTCGCGCATCATGTCGGGGTAACGGCGGTAACACTCGATGCATGCGATCACGATGTACGCCGTTATCGGAATCAGCGCCGACTCCAGCGCGGTGCGTTGCTCGGTGAGACCCCAACTGATGCGGGAGTGGTATCGAATCAGCCGGTTCACCTCGGCGCGGTCCAACTGCGCCCACTCCGACGTCACGCCGCTCACGACGCATCCCGAAC
Organism: Actinomycetota bacterium; assembly: GCA_005772765.1. GTDB lineage: Bacteria > Actinomycetota > Acidimicrobiia > IMCC26256 > PALSA-610 > SXJQ01. The sequence goes on along the minus strand of SXIR01000016.1, from coordinate 3,244 downwards.
GATGCCGATCGCGCCCGAGCAGTCGACTTCGACGAGATCTCCGTCGGTGGGAACCGCTTCGAGTATCGCTCCCATCACACACGGCACCTGATACTCGCGGCTGACGATCCCGATGTGGCTCATCGGCGTCCCCGAGAGACAGACAATGGCAGTGAGATCGTCGAATATCGGAGCGAGGAAAGTCGCCCCGGCGTCGGCGACACACGCCACGACCCCTTCGGCACCCGTATCCATGAGTTCGAGCACGTCGAGCGGCGAGTCGAGTCGTCGCCATACGCCTTGGACGGCAGCGGCGTCGAACACCTTGGTCCCGGTTCCGATCTGAGTCACGAGCATCCTTTCGATGTGTGGTTGCGAAGCCGTGCGGTTCGCAGGTCGAGGCAGCCTTCAGCCTTTGACCGTGACGCCTTCGGATCGCAGAAGCGTGCGCTTGATGTCGAGGTTGGCGCTGGCGCTCTCCGCGGTGCCGCCGTAACCGCCGATTCGTCCGCCCGCTGCGATCACACGGTGGCAAGGGATCACGAACGGCAACGGGTTGGCCGCCATGATCGTCCCGACGGCACGCGCGGCCCCCGGCCGACCAGCCATCGCCGCGAGTTCTCCGTAGCTGACGGTCTCGCCCCGGCCCACGTCATGGTGCAGCGTTTCGAGCACGTCGCGCGTGAAGCCCTGGACGTTCGAAAGGTCGACCTCGACATCGGCGCTGTCGATTTCGCCGCGAAACCATTGGTCGAGTTGTTCGGCAACACGGTGGTCGCATTCGGGAACTGCACCAACCGCAGCATCGGGTCGTTGATCACCCCACGCAATGGTGACGATGCCGTGGTCACCCACCACGATGACGAGGTCGCCGATCGGCGAGGATTGCGTCCACGTTCGTCGCACGACGGCGAATCTAGGCGCGCACAACTTCGACGCGCGCGTCGTTGAAGCAGGCGCCGCCGCCGAGGTCCGAGAGCGTGTCCGGGCAAAGCGCATTCGGCGTGAGACCGCCAGCGAAGTCCTTACGCCAAAGGCCTTTCGGCATCGTCACCACGCCGGGTCGCTGGTCGGGGTCGATCGACACGGTGGTCGCGATTTCGGCGCGGTCGTTGCGGACGATGACTGGGTCACCGGTCGTGAGCGCACGAGCCGTCGCGTCATCAGGGTGCATGTGCACCGATGTGTCGACCGACTGGAACTCGCCGAACATCGAGTTGATGGTCTTGTGCGTCGACGGCGTCAACAGGGTGAGCGGGTACGGGTCGTCGAGCGGGACGTATCGCGGCACGACGAGATCAGGCAGGTTGGCGAGATGGAGTCGAGCGCTGGGCATGACGTCGCGGAACTGCACCGTCGTGCCCTCGGCTCGCAGCTCGCGCGAGCCGCGCGCGCCGCCGCCGTCGGTCACCGCGGCGTCGATGGTCACGGCTTCGTCGGCGTTGTAGCGATCCGGCGAAAGGCCGAGCCGTTCGGCCAACGCTGCGGCCACCTCGTTGTTGGTACGACTCTCGCCGACCCGATCGATCACCGCAACGATTTCCTGGAACGTGTACGACCCGTAACTCCCCGCAACATCCCGCGCCTCGAAGTGCGTCGTCGCGGGCAAAACCACATCGGCAAATTTGGCCGTATCGGTGAGTACTTGGTCGTGGACGACCGTGAACAAGTCGTCGCGCGCCAACCCGTCGAGCACCGTTCGCTGCGCGGGATTCGTGGCCGCGAGGTTGTTGCCCTCGACGTAGAGAAATCTCACCGCGGCCTGGTCGCCCGGATCGACGAGCAGTTGTCCGAAGGTGTTCATGTTCACGCGTCGAGCACGCCGATGCTCGGGCGGCGTATCGGGATCGCGAACGTCGATCTCGTGGGGTGTTGCCTCGGAGAGCGAATACATCACTCCTGCGCCGAGCTCACCGAAGCTCCCGACGAGGGCAGGAAGGGCGAAGACCGCGGCGCAACCGCTCCCGCCGTTGCGATTGCGTTCGAGACCCCAACCCACGCGCCAGAACGTCGGTCGGATCGCTGCGAGGTCGTGGGCGAACGATCGGATCTCGTCGGCTGGAATTCCGCACACCGCGGCGGCCCGATCGAGGGTCCACCCATGTGCTGCGCTCAGGAATGCGTCGACCCCGTCGACGTGCTCGCGCAAGAAATCGGCGGCGAGCCCACCCCGCTCGTCGAGTTCGCGAGCGAGCGCATACGCGAGCACGACGTCGGTACCCGGCTGCACGGCAAGATGACGATCGGCTCGCTTGGCCATGCCCGTGCGACGTGGGTCGACAACGGTGACCTTCGCTCCTGCTTTCGTGGCTTTGGTGACGAGCGGCGGGAAGTGCACGTTCGACACGGTTGGGTTCGCGCCCCAGACGATGATGTGGCGAGCGTGGACAACATCACGCGGATCGGCCGAGAGCAGGTCGCCGTAGGTGCAGATGCGGGCAACGGCATTGGTCAGCGCGCAGATGGTGTGTTCGACGTGGCTCGCGCCCATACGTCGGAAGAGCCGATCCGTGAGCGCGCCTTGCGAGCCTCCCGCCGACGAGTTGTAGAGATACGGAACGACCGTTTCGGGTCCGTGCGCGTCGATCGTCGCTTGCAGCCGATCGACGACGAGATCGAGCGCCTCGTCCCACGTCGCGGCCCGGAACTCCCCTGCGCCCTTCGGACCAGTGCGGATGAGCGGGGTCATCACGCGTTCGGGCGCGTAGACGCGTTCGGGATGGTGTTTGACTTTCTGGCAGATGAACCCGTCGGTCAACGGATTGCCTGGACCCGCATCGACGCTCGTCAGACGACCGTCGGTCACGGTCGCCGTCAGCGAGCACGTATCGGGGCAATCGAGCGGACACGCGGTGGTGTGCTGCGACGTCACCATGCGGGAAACACTACGACGCGCGCCTCGTCATCGATACGGTCGATGTGCTCGAAGAAAACCCAGGTCGGGCCGACGATCAGATCAGGCCGAGTGCCGCGACCGCGTCGCGTTCTTCGGCGAGTTCGGCGACCGTTGCATCGAGACGTGCCTGCGCGAAGTCGTTGAGTTCGAGTCCCTGCACGATCGACCACTTGCCATCGGCGGTCGTGCACGGGAACGAGGAGATGAGACCCTCGGCCACGCCGTAGCTACCGTCGCTGCAGATGCCCATGCTCACCCAGTCGCCGGCGGGCGTTCCGAGCGCCCAGGAGCGCATGTGGTCCACCGCGGCGTTCGCTGCCGACGCCGCCGACGACAGACCCCGCGCCTTGATGATCGCGGCACCGCGCT
>SXIR01000143.1 GCA_005772765.1 Actinomycetota bacterium | reverse complement strand
GAACATCTCCATGAAGTCCGAGCCCGTCACCGAGATGAACGGCACGCCAGCCTCGCCGGCGACGGCTCGGGCAATGAGGGTTTTGCCGGTGCCGGGCGGACCGACGAGCAACACGCCCTTGGGGATGCGGGCACCGATCTCGCGGAACTTCTGAGGTTGCTTCAAGAAGTCGACGACTTCGGTGATTTCTTCCTTGACCGTCTCGTAACCCGCGACGTCGGAGAACGTCGTGCGCGGCTTTTCGGTCGTGTAGACCTTGGCGCGGCTGCGGCCGATGTTCATGACCGCGCCCATTTGGCCCTGCGCTCGACGGCTCATCCACACGAACAGGCCGACGAGGAGCAACAGCGGAAACAGGTATGACAGCAAGGTCAAGAACACGTTGCCCTGGTCGCGGGCCTTGCCCTCGAAGTCGACCTTGTTCTCGTCGAGGTCGGCGAGAAACGAGTCGGGAAGCGTGTCGCCGGGCGCGACCGACGTGTACTTGGTCGCGCCGTCGGTCTCCTTGGCGTACTCGCCGGTGATGACACGCGAGTCGGGGTCGAACTCGAGGGAATCGATTTGATCGGCGCGCACGGCGTTTTGCAGCTCGGCGAAGGTGATCTCGGCGGTCGATCCGTCGTTGGGCTGCAACGAACCCGACAAGAACACCATCACCGCAACGACGACGAGTCCACCGATCACCCACGGGGCCCATCGACTGCGCGGCCCGGGGACCAACGGACCGCGCGGGCCGTTTGCACCTTGACGGGGCGGTCGACTCGGCGGCTCCGGAGGGCGCCAGGGCTCTTGCGGTTGGCGGCTCATCGGCGCTCCAGTGAACGGATCCAACGGGTCGTCGTCGACCCGACGGGTTGCCCATGCTACGGCGCGAGGTCCCGTTTCCCCATTCGCTACTGCGAATCCCGTTCGGTCGGCGGATAGCTTGCCGGGATCGCCGCCGAAATGCCTCCAGTTCCGCCGTTGCCCGACCAGCGCACTGCTCCAGCGGCGTGGTTTCGGCCACCGATTCGGTGGGGGATCGGCGACTTCTTCGTGGTGTTCTTCGTCGGGATCGTTGTGGCGACGTTCGTCGGCGCCGCCACGATCTCGATCGCCGGCTGGGACGCTGGAGACCTCACCGACCCTGAGAAGCTGCTCTTGAACGGCGTGAGCGGGATCGGCCAGTTCGCCGGCTTTGCCGCCATCGCAGCCCTCGTCCTGCGGCTGAAGGGTCATGGCGTCGTGCGGGACCTGGGCCTGTTCGCTGATCGCAACCTCGGGATGATTGCCCTGTCGCTCGTTGCGGGTTTTGCCAGTTCGATCGGCTTCGGGATCCTGGTGTTGCCGATCAGCCACCTGGCCGACGGCGAGCGCCAGGAACTGGTCGATCAGATCGACAACGGGTCGGGCGTCGGCTTGTTGCTGCTCGTGCTCACCGCGGGCGTGTTGGCCCCGCTGTTGGAGGAGATCCTGTTTCGAGGTCTGCTCTTGCGCTCGCTGTTACGGCGGATGCCCGCGGGTGCGGCGCTGCTCGTGTCGGCTGCGGTATTCGGCGTCGTGCACCTGATCGATCCGAAGTCGTTTCCCGCATTGCCCGCATTGATCGGGGTCGGCCTGGTGTGCGGATGGCTTGCGATACGGACGGGTGGATTGGCGCGTCCGATCGCGTTCCACATGGGGTTCAACCTGTTCACGGTGATCGTGAGTATCGCGAGCTGACGGTGCCGGGGACTGCGACGGCCGTCACGCAACTGCGGGGCCGTGACGATTGGGTTCAAGTTCGGGTGGTTCGGCGCCGATACAGCCCTGCCGGGAGGATTGGCTCGCACCGTCGAGTCCATCCGTTCGGGACAAGGCAGCCTTCGGGCTGGGGTAGCGGTTCTGGCAGGGAGGCTGGGATGGCGTGCACAGGATGTGCAGGGGCAACGGTCGTCGCGATCCGCATGCGGATCGGCGGCGAAGAGATCATGTTCCGACGGTGTTCGAAATGCGAAGTGAACCGTTGGTCGGACGAGTCGGGCGAGATCGGACTCGACGAGGTGCTCGAACTCGCACGCGCCAGTCGCTGACGTCATCGGCGCGGCGGATTCCCTCGGACGTGGGTGCGCTCAGCGCGACGCGCACGTTGCCTAACGTGCCGCCGTGGCGTTGATCCCCCTCGACGATCCCGAGGTCGAACCGCGTTCTCGTTGGGAGCGATACGGCAGCTGGCTCGTCGTCGTCGTGTGCTGTGTTTTCGTCGCGTCGTGGGTGCACGTCGTCGGCTGGAAGAACGGCGGATTCGAGTCGCTCGTCTTTCGCGACACCACGACCAACGGCGGCGACATGGGCGCCCACGTGTATTGGCCGTGGTTCCTCGAACGTGAGTGGTTCTCGGCGTTTCGGGTCCAAGGCTGGTCGCCGCACTGGTACAGCGGTTTTCCGATCGGGCAGTTCTACTTCCCGTTGCCGGCGCTCGCCATCTCGCTGCTCGACCTGATTCCGTTCATCAGCTACAACCAGGCCTTCAAGATCGTCGTCGTGTCGGGCCCGATCGCGCTGCCGGCAGCCGCCTACTACTTCGGATCGAAGCTTCGTTTCCCGTGGCCCGCACCGCCGTTGTTCGCGATCGTTGCGGTGCGCTACCTCTTCGAAGTGCGCTACGGGCTGAACAATCAGCCCGACGCGACCGGTTGGACGATCTACGGCGGCAACCTCGCGTCGACCATGGCCGGCGAGTTCAGCTTCACCATCGCGTTGGCGTTGGCGCTCTTCTTTCTCGGGTCGCTCGCCCAGTACCTGCGTACCGGACGGCGGGGCTGGCTCCCGGCCGTGCTGCTCGCAGGGTGCGTGACGAGCCACATCGTCGTGGCCGCGTTCGCCGCGGTGCTCGCGTTGTTGGTGGTCGCGATGATCTACGGGCAGTGGACCACGAGCGAACGGGCCGAATCGCGGTCGGCGTGGCGACGATTGTGGCGGCTCTCGTTGCCGCCTGCGGTCGTTGCGTTCTTGTTGACGTCGACCTGGACGCTCCCGCTCGTCGGTGCGCAACACATGACCGCAAGCATGCGGTACGAGAAGCAGCACAACTGGGGTTCGTTTCTCTTTGGTCTGAAGTCGGTCGACCCGCCGGACGGCGATTGGACCTCGTCCGGGTCGATCCCCCGGCCGTTGTGGCTGTGGTTGCTCGTCATGGTCGCCGTGTTCCTGTGCGGTTGGTGGCGGCGATCGTCGACCCTCATCGTGTTGATCGGCGCGACGTTCTTCGGGGCGCTGTTCGTCGTCTGGCCGGAACACCACATCTGGAACACCCGGTTCGCGCCGTTCTACTGGCTGTTGCTCGGCTTTGCTGCCGCGATCGGTGCCGCCGAACTCAGCCGTTTGCTCGGCTACCTCTGGGTCGGTAGTTCCGACTGGATTCGAGCGGGTGATCGACTCGACTACATCGCCGAAGTCGAAGCCGCGCGCGACGCGGCGGCGCACCGCACACCCGCGGATCCGGAAGGAGATGCGATCGCCGACCCCGATGCCGTGGCGTGGACGCCGCCAGCCTTCGAGATGCCTCCGCACCTTCGCGACGATCATCCACGCGTTGCCCGGCGGCGGGCGATCACGCTGAGTGCGGTCGTGTCCACGTTCGCGTTGGCGATGGGCGGGTATTCGTTTTGGTGGACCACCGAAAACAAGGGCGTCGGCGAAGGTTGGGCTCGCTACAACTTCGAAGGATACGAATCGAAGCCCGGCTGGACCGAGTACAAGGCGCTCATGGACGCGATGGGCGCACTGGAGCCAGGTCGGGCGCTCTGGGAGACCGGACGCGACGAAGAAAAGGCCGACAACGACGGCGCGTTCGGCAACTACGGCGGCGATCTCGCGCTCGAATTGCTGCCGTACTGGACCAACGGACGTATCGGCTCGATGGAAGGGCTCTACTTCGAGAGTTCGGCGACCATGCCGTACCACTTCCTCACCATCAGCCATGTCTCCGAGAAACCGTCACAGCCCGTGCGCGGCCTGCGGTACGCGAACGACTACCCGCACGAGAAGAGTTTCGACCTCGGCGTGCGGCAGATGCGCGCCCTCGGTGTTCGCTACTTCATGGCGTTCAACCCCTCGACCATCGAACGCGCGGACGCGCACCCCGATCTCGATCTCGTGACGTCGATCGGCGACTTCGACGGCGTCGCGCCGAAGCAGTGGAAGGTCTACGAGATCGCCGAGTGGGCACTCGTCGCGCCGCTGCCCTACGAGCCGGTCGTGGTCGAACCGGTTGGCGGCACGCAGGCCGACTGTTTCGGTGAGAACCCGAGTTTTCCGACCGAGAAACAGTTCACGCTCGACGATTGGGAGTGTTCGGCGGCGCCGTGGTGGATGCAGTCCGACGAAATCGATCGCCCCTTCGCCGAATCCGGACCGGCCGCGTGGTCGCGGCTCGAAGATGCCAGTGATCTGGCCTCTACCGAGCCCAAAGCCTTGCCGCCGGTCGAGATCTCCGATGTCGTCGAGACAACCGACACGATGTCGTTCCGCGTCGACCAGATCGGGATCCCCGTGGTCGTGCGCACGTCGTACTTCCCGAACTGGAGGGTCAGCGGCGCCGATGGCCCCTGGCGGCTCTCGCCCAACATGATGGTTGTGGTCCCGACCGACGAGACCGTCACGCTCAGCTACGGGTCGACGTCGTGGGATTGGCTCGGACGCGTCGGCACGCTCCTGGGGGTGGCCGGACTCATCTGGATGGTCCGGCGCCGACCCGATCGAGCCGCGTGGTTCGCGCTCGGGGTTCGGCCGGGCCGCGTCGACGGGTTCGGCGTCGCGCCACACAGCGCACCGGCGTCCGACCCCATGAACCGTTCGATGTCGTCTGCGCCCACCTACGATGCGCCGACCTCCGAACCGGGGGCCGGGTTCGATGACCCGTCCGTCGTTGCACCACCGAACGGGCCACCTCGCCCGGCCGCGGGTGACGATCCCGGTCCGTCGGAGGCCGACGACCCGAGGTGACGGCGCAGTGAGCGCGAAACCGCGCAACTTGGACGCGATCTTCAAGGCCTACGACATCCGCGGCCTGTGTCCCGAAGAGATCGATCCCGAACTTGCTCGCAGAATCGGCAACGCATTTGCCGCGTTCTGTGGTGCCCCGCGCGTGGTGGTCGGCCACGACATGCGTCCCACATCCGAACCGATCGCCGCCGCGTTCGCCGACGGCGCGATGCAAGCCGGTGTGGACGTCGTCGCCATTGGTCTGTGCTCGACCGATGTTGTCTACTTCGCGTCGGGCACGCTCGACGCGCCGGGAGCGATGATCACGGCGAGCCACAATCCCGCGGAGTACAACGGCATCAAGCTGTGCCGGGCTGCCGCGGCTCCTATTGGCGAAGACACGGGTCTCCAGCACATCAAGCGGGCCGTGGCCGACGGCGTCTTGGTGAGCGCCGATCGCACCGGCACGACCGAAACCCGCGATCTGCTCGCCGACTTCGGCGCCCACGTTCGGGGATTTGTCGACGCGGCGGTGTTGCGTCCGTTGAAGGTGATCGCCGACACGGCCAACGGCATGGGCGGCCTCGCTGTTCCTGCGGTGTTCGCGGGACTGCCGTTCGATCTCGAGATCATGTACGGCGAGCTCGACGGCACCTTCCCCAATCATCCCGCCGATCCGATTCAGATCGAGAACCTCGCCGACTTGCGCGCCGCGGTCCTCGATCGCGGTGCCGATATCGGGCTCGCGTTCGACGGCGACGCTGACCGGGTCTTCCTCGTCGACGATCGGGGTGAACCGGTTTCGGGTTCGATCACCACCGCGATCGTCGCCAAGGGAATGCTCGATCGCTACCCGGGTGAGACGGTGGTGCACAACCTCATCTGCTCCAAGACGGTGCCGGAGGTGGTGCGCGAAGGTGGCGGCAACCCGGTCCGGACCCGGGTCGGCCACTCGTTCATCAAGCAGGTCATGGCCGAGACGAATGCGGTCTTCGGCGGCGAACATTCCGCGCATTACTACTTCCGCGACAACTGGCGGGCCGACAGCGGATCGATCGCCGCGCTGGTCGTGCTCGAACAACTCAGTCGTGCCGCGATGCCGCTCTCGGAGTTGCGGTTGCCGTTCGAGCGTTACGCCGCATCCGGCGAAATCAACTCACGGGTCGACGATCCAGCCGCCGCGATCGAACGGGTTGCGGCGGCATTCGGCGGAACCCAGGACCGGCTCGACGGCCTCACGGTCGACCTCGGTGACTGGTGGTTCAACCTGCGGGCGAGCAACACCGAGCCGTTGCTGCGACTCAACCTCGAAGCAGCTGATCGCGTGGCGTGCGATGCTCGTACGGCCGAGGTCCTTGCCGTTGTGTTGGCCTGACCTCGCCTCCAGCCAGTGTCCGACGCCGGCTGTCGGCTAGAAAGGTCCCATGGCCCTCGACCCGAAGCTTCTCGAGATCCTCGCATGCCCCGAGGACAAGGGACCACTGCTCTATTTCGCCGACGAGTCGGCGCTCTACAACCCCCGGTTGAAGCGGCGTTACGACGTCAAGGACGACATCCCGATCATGTTGATCGACGAAGCGACGACCGTCGACGATGCCGAGGACGCGCGGCTGCGGGCCAAGGCTGACGCCGAGGGCATCGCTCCGTCGTTCTGAGCCGTCGATGACCATCGACTCGCTCGACTTTCTCGCTGCGGTCGAGGGACTGCCCGAACAACTCTCCGACGCGCATCGCGCGGCCGGCGCGGTCGACCCTGCGTTGTTCCCGCGCTGCGATGACATTGATCACGTGGTGCTGTGCGGCATGGGTGGATCGGGCGTCACGGGTGACATCGTCGCCGCGGTGACGAACGATCGGCTCGGGGTGCCGGTCACCGTGCTCAAGCAGTATCGCGTTCCCGCGTTCGTCGGACCGCGCTCGCTGGTGTTTGCGCTCTCGTACTCGGGCAGTACCGAAGAAACCGAGTCGATGGCGAGCGCCGCAGCCGAGCGAGGTGCGCGCATCATCGGAGTGGCGAAGGGCGGACCGATCGCCGAAATCGCAACGGCATCGGGCGGACTGCACCTCGCGTGTCCCGACGGATTCATGCCGCGCGCCGCCCTCGGCGCGCTGATCGCTCCCGTATTCGTCGCGTTGATGCGCTCGGGTTTGTTGCCCGACGCGCACGGTGAGCTGCTCGCGGCCGAAGCGCAGTTGCGCGTTCGGCGCGACGCGTGCCGCCCAGCGATCGAAGGTACTGACAACGCTGCCCGCGAGCTGGCGCGCAAGATCGGGCGAACGATCCCGTTGATCTACGGCGGCGGAGCGCTCGGCGGAGCTGCTGCGTATCGCTGGAAGTGCGACGTCAACGAGAACGCCAAAGCTCCGGCGTATTGGCACGCGTACCCGGAGCTCGATCACAACGAGATCTGCGCGTGGGGCCAACACGGCGATGTCACTCGCCAGTTGCTCACGGTGATCGAGCTGCGTCACGGCTTCGAGCACGCACGGCTCGAGCCCCGCTTCGCCATCACGCGAGAGATCATCGAAGAAGCGGTCCATCAGGTGCTCGAGGTACGAGCCGCGGGGGATACCCGCCTGGCTCAGCTCCTCGACCTGATCTACGTCGGCATGTGGGTCAGCTGCTACCTGGCGCTGGACAACGACGTCGACCCCGGCCCTGTGCCGGCGATCTTCACCCTGAAGGACCGGCTCGCAGCCCTGTAACCCGTCGCCCGGATCCGTCAGGTGATCGCAACGCAGCCGAGGCACCAGTTCGCGGCACCGTAGTAGGGGCCCCAGCCGCTGCCGGGGTTGATGGCGACGATGTTGACCGGGCCGGGCGCGGCGCCCGGAACGACCTGTACCGAGACGTGCATCGTGTTCTCGTCGAGGTAGTGCACCAACGTGATGTTCCAGCGCTCGCGCGCTTCGCCCGACAAGCCGATTTGGGTATCGGGCCGGAACCCGGAACCGACGAGTTCGACGACCGTCGTCTGCCCGTCGGGCATCGTGTTCGGAATCGCACTGGTGACCGTCACGTGACGCGTCGCACGGACGTACACGCCCGAACCCTGCCCGTCGACGAGCCCGCTGCCTTCGGCGACGAAGGCCGCGTAGTTGCCGTCGCGGCTGAGCACGACGGGTGAGTCGTCCTCGTCGCGGACGTTGCCGGACCAGTCACCGAGCAGCAGATCGCTGCTCAGGAGTTTGGTCCTTCCGGCGGCGAGGTCGCGCACGTAGAGGTCGACGCCCGCGTTCAGGTCCGCGGGGGTGGCGGCGACGTCGGAGGTAAAGGTGATCATCGTGCCGTCGCCAGAAATCTGGCCGGCGAAGCTTTCACCTGCGGGGGAGCCGCCGGTGGTGAGACTGGCGGTGATCAAGACGTCGGTGGTGCGGTCGAACCGGAATGTCCGGTGATCGGTCGCTTCGATCGCGCCGTCGAATCCGACGTAACGGCCGTCCTCGGAGACCGAAGGACGGAACGTCGAGAAGGGACCGCCGGGGCCGAACTCCGGGTTGATGTGGTCGGTGGTGTTGACGACCAAGTCGCGGACGTAGATCTGCGAGAACGCGTCCCGCCAGGCGACGTAGCGACCGCTGTCGTTCATGAAGAGATCGAAGGATGCGTTCGTCAGCGGGGTGCCGCCCTCGCCGATGCTGGCGCGCGCGGTTACGTCGCTGGCACGAGTCCACACGAAGGCATCGGCGACACCGTTGGTGTCGCTGGCAACGAGGTTGGTCGCGTGCGAGATGAACCCGACCTTGGCGCCGTCGACGGCCACGACCGGTTGCCCGGAATCGGCGCTGACGCCGCCAGACTGGTCGGTGACGCGTACGGTGACGTCGTTGGTGCGGTCGAACAAGAACACGTCGGCGCGGGTGTCGTCCTCGCTGAAGGGAAATGCGGTATAGGCGACCCAGCGCCCGTTGCCGCTGATCGCAGGCTGGACGGCCTCGAACTCAGTGCCACCGAATGGCGCGATCGAGACGAGTTCGGTGGTTTCGCTCTGCTGGTCGCGCACGTAGATCCGCGCCAGCTCGTTCGTCCCCTGGTCCCGCTCGAATGCGACAAATCTCCCGTCGTTGCTGATGGACAGGTCGATGGCCGGGTTGGCGGGAAATGACGGGTTCGGCGTGCCGCCGTCGACCCGAGCGATGAAGGCACATCCGGATCCGAACCCGGCCAAGATCAGGACAAGTGGGATGTTTCGTAGTCCGCGCACAGTGCGGCGACCCTAGGGAGTCGTTCCCGCCCCCGTCAAGAGTTCCGGTACTGGCGAAAATTTTCTGGGCGAGGTTGATCGGGAACGGATCGGGCCCATAGGGTCACGACCGGTTCGGGATCGATCCCGATCGGGGACACAGGCGCCGAGGACCCACAGCGATGGGGACCGGAACAACGGGGGCAGAGTTGATACGAATGAAGATCGCCGCGCGGTTGGGGATCGTCGGCCTATTCGGGGCGTTGGTCGGAATCGTTCCGGGTGCAGGGCCAGGCGTGAGCCCGGCAAGTGCCGCTACCAACGCCATCACGATTGGCGACACCTCGGTGCACGAAGGCGACACTGGCTCCCTGCGTTCAGGTGCGCTGGCGCTCACGCTGTCCGACCCGTCGGCCACCGCAGTGAGCGTGCAATACACGCTGATGTCGGAAACCGCAACGCCCGGTACCGACTACAAGGTGCTCACGGCGCCCAAGACGGTGGTCTTCAACCCCGGCGTCGTGAAGAAGTTCGTCGCGGTCAGCATCTACGCGGACACCGTCGACGAAGGCGACGAACGATTCCACGTGATGTTGTCGAACCCAACGGGTGGGTTCACGGTCGAAGACGATGAAGGTGTCGTGACGATCCTCGATGACGATCCCAACGCGGGTCAAGAGCTCGGTGTTGGCGATGCATCGGTGTTCGAAGGCGACGACACGAAGCCTCGGAGCGTGAAGTTCTGGGTGACGCTGGCGGATCCGGCCGCGAGCACCGTGACCGTGACCGCATCGACGATGCCGGTCAGTGCGACCGCCGGAACCGACTTCAAGGTGGTGACGAAGCTCATCACGTTCTCGCCCGGTCAGTTCAAGAAGCCGGTCATCGTGACCACCTACGCCGACACGACCGACGAACCGGACGAGCAGTTCCACCTCATGCTCACCAACGCGACCAATGCGACGATCACCGACGACACGGGATTCGGCACGATCATCGATGACGACACCGCAGCCGGGGTCACCACCGTCGCCTACACGATCGGCCCGTTCAACCTCGCGCCGGAAGGGCAACCTGGTGACCAGAACGAGTCGAGTGCCTCGATTACTCGTCCGCCGGGCCACATCGGTATCACCGGCATGCGGTTCGACCTGATCGACTCGGCAGGCAACTCGGTCGGACACAACGATGGTCACCTGCACCACATCGTGACGCTCGATCTCAGCCGACCCGACCCGCTGTGCCCGACGTTGCCGTTCAACCGATTCGGCGGCGGAGGGATGGAGAAGACCCCGTTGGTGTTGCCGGACCCGTACGTGTACGAAGTCGGCGCGTCCGATGCATGGTCGGCGCTGTGGCACGTCATGAACATGTCGAACTCGTCGAAGACGTACTACATCGAATACGAGATCGACTACGTCACGAACCTCACGAACAAGCGACCCGTGAAGTCGTACTACTACGACGTCGACAACTGCTGGGGTGACTCGGAGTTCAACGTTCCGGGTACCGGAGGCCCGGGGAGCGTGTTCACCAAGCAGATCAACTACACCGCACCCCGCAACGGCACCCGTGTCGCGACCGGCGGGCACTTCCACGAGGGCGGAATCGACGTTGCGCTGAAGCAGGGCGCGACGACCGTGTGCCTCGCGACGCCGACCTACGTCGAGGGGATGTTGCACGCCATCTCAGCGTGTTCGGGCGAAGTCTCGGTGGTGGCAGGTCAGAACCTCAACGTGACGGTGCGTTACGAAAACGACGAACCGATCGCGGGCGCGATGGGAATCATGGTGTCCTACGTCTGGGAGCCGTGACCCGAACGTTGTTGAACCGGCGTCACTCGCGCACGGCATGACGCGCGCGAGTGACGCCGGTTCGCGTTGTGGGCCCGCCTTCGCGCTGCGACTCGGGTGATCGTGCGGCTCGGGTGATCGTACGGCTCAGGTGATGGTGAGGCAGCCGAGGCACCAGTTGGCGGCGCCGGTGTAGGGCCCCCAGGAGTTGCCGGGGTTGATGGCGACGATGTTGATTGGGCCGGGAGTCGCGTCGGGTTGGATTCGGATCGTCATCGTGGCGGTGTCGTCGTCGATGGTGGCGCTCGAGAGCAGCGTCCAGCGGCTGCGGTCGTTGGCCGAGAGTCCCCATTGGGTTTCGGTTTGGAACCCGGTACCGGTGATCGTGACGACCGTGGTGATGCCGTCGGGCAATGCACTCGGCGCAGCGGAGTCGACCGTGATGAACGCAGTCGACCGCACGTACAGACCGGCGTCGCCCGCGGGGGGCTCCACCAGATTTGTCGCATTGGACGTAAATCCGACGTAACGCCCGTCATCGGAGATCGACGGCGGGCGGTCTCCGTCGGTTTCGGTGGTTCCGCTGTCAGCGTTGCCGACGTCGAGCAGCAACCCGCTGCTGACGAGTCGCGTGCGCTGCCGGTCGACCTCGCGAACGTAGACATGCACAACACCGTCGGTTTGGGTCGGGACGAGGTTCGTCGCGGCGCTGAAGAAGGCGATTCGCGTCCCGTCGTCGCTGATCGTGGGGTGCACGGAATCGGCCGTCGGTACCAACCCGCCTGCCGTGCGGCTGATGTCGGTGTACAACCCGAGGGTTCGGTCGTATCTGGTGATGAAGTAGTGCGTCGGTTGTTGCCAGCTCTGCGCGGTCCGGTACGCGTACGAGATGTACCTCCCATTGTGGCTGATCGTCGGGTGCACCCCGGTTCCCCCCGTGCTGAACGGTTCGTCGTACTTTGGTGCGTCGAGGGAGCTAGGGCCCGACCACGGAATGAACCCTTGCACCGCGATGTAGTCGCCTTCGATGGGCGGGTCGCCGAAACCTGGCTGGTAGCGGTACACGACTGCACTGGCGTCGCCTGAGATGCTGCCGTCGGTGCTCGATCCGGGTCGTTGCCCGCCGGCCGCGTTTGTCGATGCACGCGCGGTCCCGCGCGTCGTTCGGTCGAAGACGAAGATGTCGCTCGTTCCGTTCGTGTCGCCCGCGACGAGGTTCGATGCGAGTGAACTGAATGCGACGTACCGCCCGTTGTCGGTCAGCGAAGGCTCGAAGCTCGACCCGTTCGGAGCCGCGTCGGCGATTCCTCGCGAGACGCGGTCCAACGACTGGGTCTGGCGGTCGTAGACGAAGATCTGCACGATGCCGCCGGGCCGGCGGTCGAAGGCTTGGAATGCGACGAAGCGAGCGTCCGCGCTGAGATCGGTGACGACGAGATAGTGGTTGCGACCGTTTGCGAAGGGATCGACGACGATCGTTTCGGTGTTTCCAACCTGCAAGTTGCGCACGGCGAGGTCACGAGCGTGGAACGCGCCGGTACCGGCGACGGGAGCCACGACGGCGAACGCCGCGTGGTGGCCGGTTCCGTCGAGGACGACCCCACCTGTGCTGAGGCCCGTTCCGGTCGGATGGATATGCACGCGCTCGATGAAGGCGCAACCCGAGATGGCGAACGTAACGGTCGCAACGAGGGCGATGGATCGGGCGCGCATCGGTAGGACGGTACGGCACCTCGCACTGCGGATCAAGGCGATTCATCATGGTTCCCGGCGGATTCTGTGGCCGCCCTGCTTCCGTATTGCCTGTCGCGCCACAGCCCGCGTGGCTTGGGGGCGGTGGGGGTGTCGGGGGTAGAGTCACGGTCGCAGTCGGGTCCGTTGTGGCTGTCACCCGGTGATCCGGGCCGACTCTTTCGAAAAGCCAGCGTGCTTCGGCGCGCTCCCTCGACCGCGAGGGATTGACGAAGGAGTTCATCCATGACCACGACGGCATCGACCCGTACGGACCTTTCCGGTGACTTCAAAGTCGCCGATCTCTCCCTGGCGACCTTTGGCCGCAAGGAGATCGACCTTGCCGAGCACGAGATGCCCGGCCTGATGGCCATGCGCGAGAAGCACGGCGCATCGAAGCCGCTCACGGGTGCTCGCATCGCCGGCTCCTTGCACATGACCGTGCAGACCGCCGTACTCATCGAGACGCTCGTCGACCTCGGTGCCGACGTGCGCTGGGTCAGCTGCAACATCTTCTCGACCCAGGATCACGCGGCTGCCGCCGTCGTCGTTGGCCGCAACGGCACGGTCGACGCACCGTCGGGTGTTCCCGTCTACGCCTGGAAGGGTGAGACGCTCGAGGAGTACTGGTGGTGCACCGAGCAGCTCTTCGCCAGCACGTCGCGGTTGTGCCG
>SXIR01000142.1 GCA_005772765.1 Actinomycetota bacterium | reverse complement strand
GTTCCCGCATCACGAGAACGAGATCGCCCAAGCTGAAGGCGCGGGCCACGCGTTCGCGAACTATTGGTTGCACGGCGGCATGGTCATGGTCGGTCGAGAGAAGATGGGCAAGTCGCTCGGAAACATGCGCTTGCTCTCCGACGCCATCGATGCTCATGGACCGCGAGCGTTCCGGTGGCTCGTCGCGCAGCATCATTACCGTCGCGAACTCGAGATCAACGACGACGCCCTGGCCGCGGCGAAAGCGACCATCGACGGCTACGACGCGCTCGCGCGTCGGTTGCGTGCCGTTGGCGCGCCGGCGGTGTCGGTCGGCGATGTTTCCCGCTTCCGCGACACGATGGACGACGACTTCGACACCCCGAATGCGGTGGCGGTGATCGCGGGGTGGCGTAGATCCGCGAACACTGCACTCGACGAGGGTCGACTCGATGACGCGGCGGCCGATTTCGCCAAGGTCGTCGACGCGCTCGACGCGCTCGGAATCACCCTTGACGACGGCGCCGCGGCGGGATCCGACGACGTCGAGATCGATGCGCTGGTGCGTCAACGTGACCAAGCGCGGGCCGCTCGCGACTTCGCGGCAGCCGATGCGATCCGCGACGAGCTCGCCGCTCGTTCGATCGTGCTCGAAGACACGCCCACCGGCACTGTCTGGCATCGATCGTGAGCCGCCGTCCGCCGGGCCGCCGCGGGGCGCCCGGACGTTCCGGAGCTCCCGAGCATCGAGATCAGGCACCCAAAGGCCTCGGTGGCGAACAGGTCGAAGGTCGCCATGCCGTGCGTGAGCTCCTGACGGTCGGTCGTCGCAAGGTCCGAACGGTCTACGTGTCGAACGCGGTCGAAGTCGCTGAGGTGATCGATGAGATCATCGAGTTGGCCGGGGCGACCGTGCGGATGGTCCCGCCCGAAAAGTTGGCCATGATCGCCAAGAGCGACAGCCATCAAGGCGTTGTCGCGCTCACGACCCCGTTGCCGAGCGCCGACCTCGACGAGTTGCTCACCGCTTCCGACGCTTTCATCGTGGCAATCGACGGTGTGACCGACCCCGGGAACCTCGGCGCGATCCTGCGCTCCGCTGCGGCGTTCGGCGCAACGGGTGTCGTCCTGCCGCGCCACCGCAGTGCACGAATCACGCCGGCGGTCACCAAGGCGGCAGCCGGTGCAGTCGAACATCTCGCGATCGCGCCGGTCAGCGGAATCGCCAGTGCTGTCGAACGCGCCGCGCGACATGGCGTCTGGACCGTTGGCCTCGCCGCCGACGGCGCGACCGACATCGATCGGCTCGCGGTCGCCGACGCGTCGGTCATGGTGGTGGTCGGCAGCGAAGGCCGCGGCCTGTCGCGCCTCGTCGAGCAACGCTGTGACGTCATTGCTCGCATTCCGATTGTCGCGACGACCGAGTCGTTGAACGCGTCGGTCGCTGCGGCGATCGCGTGCCACGAGATCGCACGGAAGCGACGCGAGACCAACCACTAGTTTTGCGAGGTCACACGCCGGGTTAGCTCATCTGGTAGAGCAACGCACTTGTAATGCGTAGGTGGTGGGTTCGAGTCCCACACCCGGCTCAGAACGCTCGGCATCGAGCGTGCAGCACGGTGCATCTCGAAATGTTCGCCGCCGAAATCCACCGTTTGTGGTCGCGCGTCTGCTTTGATCGCACTTCGATGTCGCACATGCCCACCACCGCCGACGCGATCGCGGTCACGCTGACCGAGCGCGAACAGGCGATGCTCGACTTCGAGCGCGAGTGGTGGACGTTGCCCGGACCCAAGGAATCGCAGATCCGGGTTCGCTTCGCCACCTCGGCCACGACGTACCGCCGGTTGCTGGCGGCGCTGATCGATCGGCGCGACGCCTACGAATACGACCCGCTGACCGTGATGCGACTGCGTCACCAGCGCGACGAGCGCCGTCGGGCCCGGGTCGAAGGGCCCCGCGTCTCCCGTCAACCCTGATCCTTTCGCGGCATTGCGGTGTCCTGCATCGCATGCGCTGCGCCCATGCGACAGAATGCAGGTATGGCCGAGCCCCGAGGTCCGAGACCGAACCGAACCAAGGCGTCACGCGGCGACGGCGCGGGAGGCGCGCTGGCGGCTGAAGCGGCGAACAGCACGGTGCGCGGCATCGTGCTCATCCTTGCTGCGATCTTCGTCGGCGTCGTGCTCCTGAACGTCATCGATCCAGGTTCGGACTCGTCCACCGCCATCGAGCCCAAGAACACGACGTCGACCTCGGACGACTCCAACGGCACCACCACGACCGCCGAGCCCAACACCGACCTGTTGCCCCACGACCAGATCCGCATCCAGGTGCTGAACGGGCGAGGTGAACCGGGTGTTGCGGGCGCGATGACCGAAGCGCTGAAAGGCCAGGGTTACACCAGCGCCGCCGACCCGCGTGACGCCGAGCCGCGTACCGGCGATCTCGTGGCCTGCAAGGAAGGTCTCGAGGGCGAAGCCGCGGAGTTGGCCACCCTCGTCGGCGACAACGTCGAGGTGGGTGCGTTCCCCGACCCCGCGCCCGCAACTGCAGCGGCCGACGCGCAGTGCCTCGTGATCTTGGGTTCGGTCGCCACGACCTGAACCAGGTAGTCGGCGCGGCTCAGCGGCGGCTGATGAGTTCGTTGCGCAGCGGTCCGGTCGCGGCCACAACCGCGGTCAGAGCCATTCCCAATGCGCCTTCGAGCACGGCGCGGTCGGCCGAGGCGTTGATACATGCGGCGGCGAACTCCGGTTGGTGGTTGACGGCACCGGCGGTCTCGATGCCGATCGTCGGGTGGATGCTCGGTACTGCGAGCGAGACGTTGCCCATGTCGGTCGAGAACGTCATGTCGCCGAGGTCGTAGCGCCGCCCCATCGGTTCGGTGACCTCGCGATAGATCTCGACCAAACCATCATGATGGTCCATCTGCGAGTACACGGGGCAGTCGTCTTCGATTTCGACGTGTGCTCCGGTTGCGAGGGCGCCGGCGTGGAAACACTGCTCGATGCGCGGGCGAACCTGTTGTAGCTCGGCGATGGTTCGGGCGCGGACCATCCAGTCGCCTTCGGTATGCGCGGGCACGATGTTGGCGGCGTCGCCGCCGTGCACGACGATGCCGTGCACCTGGTCGGTGGGGCGCAGGTGCTGGCGCAGCAGTCCGATCGCGGTTTGGGCGACGACGAACGCGTCGGCCGCGTTGATGCCGATCTCGGGTGCTGCCGCTGCGTGGGATTCCTTCCCTGTGTACCGGACCCGGAAGTGCGACACGGCGCTGACGCGGGGGCGGAGGCCATCGATTGGTGCGGGGTGCACCATCATCGACGCGTGGACGTCGTCGAATGCGCCGCGTTCGATCATGAATACCTTGCCGCCGCCGCCTTCTTCGGCCGGGGTGCCAAAGATCGACAGCGTGATCCCGAGATCGTCGACGAGCGGCGCCAGGGCGAGCCCCGCGCCAACTGCGGCAGCCGCGATGATGTTGTGGCCGCAGGCGTGGCCGACCGCTGGGAGCGCGTCGTACTCGGCACAGATCGACAGATGCAAGGGTCCGTGACCGACTCGCGACACGAACGCGGTCGGGAGGTCGTATGCGCCGAGTTCGACCGGCAGGCCGTGGTCGGCGAGGACGCCCGCCACCCAGGCGGCACCGCGTTCCTCCTCGAACTTCAACTCGGGGTGGGCGTGCACTCGATGGGAGAGCGCGAGCAACTCCGTCTCGGCTGCGGTCACGACCGCCCGGGCTCGATCCGCGATCGCACTCATCTCCGCACGCTATTCCCGTTCACTCCACCCCCGAAACGAGGTGCGTCGATAGGACCCGAAATTCGGGCCTTATCGACGCACCTGGTTTGCAGGGTGTGGCGGGTCGTGGGGTGAGGGTCCGTAGGCTCGGGAGATGCGCGTTGTGGTGTGCCCGGACAAGTTCCGAGGGTCGCTCACCGCCGCGGCCGCAGCCGCAGCAATCGCGGCCGGAGCCCGGCGCGCCGGTGCCGACGACGTGGTCGAACTCCCGCTCGCCGACGGCGGCGAGGGCACCATCGACGCCTTGTTGGCCGCGGTCGGCGGGTCGCTGCGGGAGATCTCGGTCACGGGCCCGCTCGGCGATCCCGTCCGTGCCCACTACGCGGTGCTGCGCGACGGCACCGCTGTGGTCGAAATGGCGCGAGCGAGCGGCCTCGCGTTGGTCGCGGGCCACAACGACCCGTTGCGGGCGTCGACGCGAGGGACGGGCGAGTTGATTGGTGCCGCTGCACGCGGCGGGTGCAAGAGAATCGTCGTCGCGGTCGGCGGCAGTGCCACGACCGACGGGGGATTGGCCGCGGTCGAAGCCCTGGGCTGGAAGCTGCCGCCGGTCGAGGTCGTCGTTGCCTGCGATGTCACGACGCGCTTCGCCGATGCTGCACCCGTGTTCGCACCCCAGAAGGGCGCGACCGCCGCACAGGTCAAGTTGTTGTCCCGGCGCTTGGAGTCGATTGCCGCCACCTACCGCGATCGGCTCGGCGCCGAAGTACGTGATCTCGAACACGGCGGCGCGGCTGGCGGCCTTGCCGGTGGCCTCGCCGCGCTCGGCGCCCGACTCGAACCCGGCCTCGATGTCGTTGGTGACATCGTTGGCCTCGACGACGCGCTGGAGAGGGCCGACCTGGTCATCACCGGCGAAGGCAAACTCGACGCGACGAGCCTCGTGGGCAAGGTCGTCGGCGGTGTGCTCGAGCGAGCCGACGAATGGGACGTCGCGCACCGGGCGGTGATCTGTGGCGAGGCGGTGGCCGACGTCCGCACAGCAATCGAGTCCGACTCGACGCGGATCTACACGCTGCTCGATCGGGCCTGGTCGCCCGGCGAAGCGTTCACGCAGGCAACGTTGCTGTGCGAGGAGGCCGCGATCGAAGCAGTCCGCGCCATGCTCGGCCGAGCCTGACGAAGCGTCGAGCGCGTCAGGCGCTTTGCGAGCGTCCGAACTTCGCTCGGTACTCGGCGACCTCGATCATCGGCGGACGTTCACGCAACTCGACCGCGACTCGTTCGATGTCGTGTTGGTCGCCGAACCGGACGAGTTCGGTGATCTCCGGCGCGACCTGTTGCAGGCCGGCCCGACGGAGCGCGGTCGCGAGAATCGCCATCGCCGGCGCGCCCAGTTCGTCGAGCGGTCGGTTGCGGTGCTCTCGCACGCCGAGGTCGACCTGCGCGATCGACTCGCGCCCGAATCGCTCGCAGAGATCGACCAAGAGTGCGAACTCGACGCCCCAACCGTGCGCGAATGGGATCCGTTCGAACGCGTGGCGACGTCCCGCGTACTCGCCGGCCAGCGGTTGGACGATGTCGGCGAGTTTCGGAAACAAGTACGACAACAGCGGGCGGGCCATGAGTTCGGTGACTCGACCTCCGCCGCTCGGTTCGCCGTGCAACGGCCGTCGATAGAACGCCTTGGTGAAGACGAGCGAGTCGTCGGTGAGGAGCGGGGCGATCAAGCGCGTGATGAAGTGCGCCCCGAAGTTGCGAATGTCGGCGTCGACGAACGCCACGATGTCGCCACGGCTCGCGTGGAGCCCTTTCCACATCGCGTTGCCTTTGCCGTGGCCACTCCCGAGATCGGCCAGTACCGAGGCGACAGCCACCACGTTGGCGCCCTCGTCTGCCGCAGCCGCGGCAGTGGCGTCGGTCGAACCGTCGTCGAGCACGAGGATCTCGTCCACCAGCGGAAGTCGGTCGACGAGCTCGCGCCGGATCGTTCCGACGATGTGGCCCACCGTCGACTCTTCGTTGCGGGCGGGCAAGCACACCGAAATCGTGGTGTTGGCGCGCCGGGCCGCATCGAGGAGTTCGAACACCGACGGCTCGGGCGCCGTGCCAGGAGCGGACATCGGATCAGGGAGCATACGGGCCGACCCAAACCGCGTTCTTGTCGGCGAGATTCCCGCGTTCTGGCCGATGAGATTCCCGATCCCGCTGGGCTTGCCGGCCGGACTGGTCGGTTTGCTACGGTGTCGCTGCCAGAGAAACACAATCTGCGCTCATCCAGAGCGGCCGAGGGACAGGCCCGACGACGCCGCGGCAACCAGCGCACGAGAGCGATCTCGTGCACCAGGTGCCAATGCCTGACCGATGAGATGCTTCCCAGCGGTTTCCGCTCGGAGGCGCTGCATCACGAGCGCACCGACACGGAAAGGGAACCGGACTTCCATCATGAGTCATGCAACGAATCTGCGTTGTCGCGAGTGCAGTCACGATTACGACCTCGCGCCCATCTATACGTGCGAGTGGTGCTTCGGCCCCCTCGAAGTTGTGTACGACTACGAGGCCATCGCCGCTTCGATCAGTGCGGAGAAGATCGCGCAGGGGCCGGAGTCGATTTGGCGATACTCCGATCTGCTGCCGAGCGATGTCGACGCTGCCGTCGACCTCGGCGCGGGTTGGACGCCGCTCGTGCGCGCCGACCGCCTTGCCGCCGAACTCGGCCTCGGCGAGGTCTGGATCAAGAACGACACGCTCAATCCGACCAACTCGTTTAAAGACCGCGTGGTCGCAGTCGCCCTCAGCAAAGCACTCGAGTTCGGGTTCAAGACGGCGGCTTGCGCTTCGACCGGCAACCTTGCGAACTCGGTGGCTGCCCACGCGGCGCACGCCGGACTGAAGAGTTACGTCTTTGTTCCTGCGAATCTCGAAGCCGGCAAGATCGTCACGACGGCGGTCTACGGCGGCAACGTCGTTGCGGTGAACGGCAACTACGACGACGTCAACCGCCTCTGCGCCGAGTTGGCGGGAACGTACCCGTGGGCGTTCGTCAACGTGAACGTTCGTCCGTTTTACGCCGAGGGATCGAAGACGCTTGCGTACGAGGTCGCCGAACAACTCGGTTGGCAGACCCCCGATCACGTGGTCGTGCCGATGGCGAGCGGATCGTTGCTGACCAAGGTCGACAAGGGCTTTCGCGAACTGCACAAAGTCGGTCTGTTGGCCGACGAGCCCAACGTGCGCGTCAGCGGCGCGCAGGCGCTCGGGTGCTCGCCGATCGCTCGGGCGTGGCTCGACGGCGCCGACACGATCAAACCGGTGAAGCCGGACACCATCGCCAAGAGTTTGGCCATTGGCAATCCCGCGGACGGGTACTTCGCGCTCGACGTCGTGCGGAACTCGGGCGGCGGCATGGCTGCGGTGACCGACGACGAGGTGGTGGAGGCGATCCAACTCCTCGCTCGCACCGAGGGAATCTTTGCCGAGACTGCTGGTGGTGTGACGATCGCGACCCTGAAACGACTCGCCGAGCAGGGCGTCGTTCGCCGCGACGAGCGAGTGGTCGCGTACATCACGGGCCACGGTTTGAAGACGCTCGACGCCGTGGTGCCGGTCGCGGGCCCCACCGGAACGATCGCACCCAACATCGAGGCGTTCCACGCCGCGTTCGACATCGAGGAGCAGTGATGGCCGTCACGATCAGGATCCCCACCCAGTTACGCAACCTCTCGGGCGGCGCGGCCGAAGTCGCGCTGGATGCCGGGTCGGTCGGCGAGCTGCTGCAGGCGCTCGACGTCGCGCACCCCGGATTCGGTGAGCGCTTGTTCGACGACCAGGGCGCACTGCGACGTTTTGTCAACGTGTTCGTCGCTGAAGAGGACATTCGCTTTCTCGACGGCATCGACACCGCGGTGTCCGATGGTCAAGTGCTGTCGATCGTCCCCGCCGTCGCCGGTGGGTGCTGAAACGGGCAATCGCCCTTCGACGCTCGCCAGAGTGGCCGATCTGAACCGGAATGGCCGCTCCGTCTGACGCCGCCCGCGAACTGCTCCGCGATGCGTTCGCGCGGCGTTACCGGTACCCCTCCGACTTCCGGGGTTTTTCGGCGTTGTGCCGATTCGGGCCTGCGGGCACCGAGGAGATCGCGGCGACGGTCGCGCTCGTCGGACCGGGTGATGCCGAGGCGGTTATCGAACGTGATGTGCCGATCGTGGCGGAGGGCGAGTGGCTGATCCAAGAGCTGCGCGCGTTGTCACGACAACTCTGGGGCCACGACTTCGATCGCGGTGAGGGAAAGTTCGCAATGAGTCTCGACGACTCGCCGCACCCACTGGGCCAGTTGGTGTTGCTCCACGATGACCCACATCAGGCGACGTTTCGGGTGCGCAAGGGCCGCATCACGATGGCGACGCGCCGCCAGCACTCGTTGCTCGAGATCATGCGATGTGATCGCTGGCATCTGCGACCCGATGGCCGCTGGTTGCCGGCCCAGTTCACGGTGGAGATCTGGGACGACGGCGTGGCCGGTCCGATTCGTTGCGATCGCTATTGGGATCTCTACTGGCCGGTCGACGGAGAGTTGTACCCGCAACTTCGTCGGGTCGAGACGACCGACGATCTCGGCACCGTCACGATGACGTCGCTCACCCTGCGCGCCTGGCAACTCGCCCAGCATTGTTGAGGCGTCGTTTC
>SXIR01000141.1 GCA_005772765.1 Actinomycetota bacterium | reverse complement strand
GTTGCCGGTGAGGTCGGGCCCAGTGCTGTCGGGCCCAGTGCTGTCGGGCCCAGTGCTGTCGGGCCCAGTGCTGTCGGGCCCAGTGCTGTCGGGCCCAGTGCTGTCGGGCCCAGTGTCGTCAGGTGGCGTTCCCGATGCAGCCGTCGCGTCGGCGGATTCGTGCGGTGCCGGTTGATCTGGCGTGCGGTCGTCGTCGACCGGTGTCGCGACGAGACCCTCGGTCGGTTCGTCGCTGACCACGACGGCGTCGGGGTCGACTGGCCATTCCTCGTCGTCCACGTCACCTCCCGCGTGTCATCTCGCCGTTGCCGCGATCACCTCCCGGGCCGCGACAAGGCGTTCCTGCAACGTGTTCTCATCGGGCGCGACGAGCGTGAGGTGACCCACTTTCCGGCCTGGCCGGGGCGATTTGCCGTAATCGTGGAGATGTGCGCCCCCGATTGCCAGCGCTGCGGACGGTTCCGGGAGCGCGCCGATGCAGTTGAGCATCGCAACGGCGCCGAGCGGGTCGGTGCGGCCGAGCGGCCAGCCGAGCATCGCACGAACATGGTTCTCGAACTGGCTCGTCTCGGCGCCGTCGATGCTCCAGTGGCCCGAGTTGTGCACGCGCGGTGCGAACTCGTTCACGAGCAGCTCGCCGGCGACTTCGAACAGTTCGATGCACAACGTCCCGACGTAGTCGAGCTCATCGAGGAGGGTCGTGACGATGGCGGTCGCTCGTGCTTGCGTGCGCGCGTCGTCGAGCACGCGCGACTCGCGCAAGATGCCGTGCTCGTGATGGTTCTC
The DNA here is from genome assembly GCA_005772765.1 of Actinomycetota bacterium. GTDB lineage: Bacteria > Actinomycetota > Acidimicrobiia > IMCC26256 > PALSA-610 > SXJQ01. The sequence goes on along the minus strand of SXIR01000141.1, from coordinate 4,257 downwards.
GGTGATCGGCCACACGACGGTCGCGCCGTCGCGCCCCCGACACGCGATGACCGATAACTCGCGGTCGAACGCGACGAATCCCTCGAGTACGAGCGAGCCGGCGGGCCCGAGCGCTGTCCACGCCGCGTCGCCGTCGTCGATCGAGAGGATGCGATGTTGTCCCTTGCCGTCGTAACCGCCCGAGCGTGTCTTCAACACTGCGGGAGTACCGACCCGTTCGATGGCTGTGGTGAGTCCCGCGCGATCGTCGACCGCGATCCATGGAGCCGTCCCGAGTCCGAGTTCATTCGCAAGTTGCTTTTCGGCGACGCGGTCTTGGCTGGTGGCGAGCGCCCGCAGCGACGGCGCGACGAAGTGGGAATGGACGAACGGTTCGAGCGTGGATGCGGGCACACCTTCCCACTCGTAGGTGATGGCGTCAGCACCGTCGGCGATCGCGGCGACCGAGGCCGGATCGTCGAGCGGTCCCACGTGTACTGGCCCGGCGGCTCCCGCGCAGGCATTCGCCGCCGGGTCGCAGAACACGAAGTCGATCCCGAGCGGGATCCCCGCCAACCCCATCATGCGGCCCAATTGGCCGCCGCCGACGACTGCGATCTTCATCGGTCGACCACGTCGGCGATCGCAGCGCGCAACGAATCGGCGAAGACCGGAACCTCGGCCGCGGTGAACGCGAGCGGGGGCCGGACCTTGAGGACGTTCTCGGCGCGCGCGCACGATCCGACGAGCACGCCGTGGTGGCGGAGCGCGTTCTTCAACGCTGCGGTGGTGTCGGGATCGGGTTCGGTGGTGCCAGGCCGAACGATCTCGATGCCGTTGGCCAGCCCCATCCCGCGCACGTCGCCAATGCTGGGCGCGTCGGCCGCAATCTCGCGAACGGCGCGGCGGAGCAGTTCACCCGCGACGCGGGTGCGTTCGAGGACTCGTTCGTCGTCGAGCACATCGAGCACCGCGATGGCGGCGGCCACCGACACCGGATTGCCGCCGAACGTCGAAAAGAAGATGGTGTCGTCGCGGAATCGTTGCGCGATGTCGCGACGGGTGACAACCGCGGCACCCGGATGGCCATTGCCCATGGGCTTGCCCATCGTGACGAAGTCCGGGATGATGCCGAATCGTTCGAACGACCAAAGGTGTTCGCCCGTTCGACCGTGTCCACCCTGCACCTCATCGGCAATCCACAGGCCGCCGGCCGCGTGCGTTCGCTCGACGAGCCTGCGCACGTATGCAGGTTCGAGGACGAGGACGCCGTCGCTCTGCATGACGCCGTCGAGCATCGTCGCCGCGAGGTCGAGCCCGCGTCGCTGCAAACGAAGGAGTGCTGCGTCGAACTCGGTTTCGTCGAGGTAGTTCCCGCGCAGGGCGTCGGCGGGGCGCCAGGACTCGACGGGAGCGGGTCGGTGTTCGGGCCACGTCTCGGGCGAGAACGGCGCGATCGCGTGCGAGATGCCGTGGTACGCCCACTCGGTGCAGAGTCCGCCTTCGTTGCCCGTCGCGGTGAGCGCCATGCGCCACGCGAGGTCGTTGGCCTCGCTCCCAGAGTTCACGAAGAACACGGTGTCGAGACCGTCGGGCAATGTCGCGCTGAGCCGCTCCGCGAGCTCGACGGCTCGGTCGTGGAGGTAACGCATGTTCGTGTTGACGCGTCGCGCTTGGCGGGCGATGGCTTCGCTGACCCGTGGATGGCAGTGGCCGACGCACGGCACGTTGTTGTACGCGTCGAGCACGCGCTCGCCGGTTGTCGTCGTGAACCAAACGCCCGCTGCGCTCTCGACGTGGAGCGGTTCGTCGTAGCTGAGAGGTTCGATCGCAGGGCCGAGCGCGGCGTCGCGACGAGCCGCGAGTTGTGCACGATCTCCTGCGAACGTCTCGGCGCCGAGCTCGCGCGCAAGCTGATCCCAGCCGAGGGAGTGGAACAGTTCGAGGGCCTGGACCCAGTCGTCGAGATTGCGCTGGGCGAACGCGGAATCTTCGAGCTCGCGCTGCACCCGCCAACTCTTGATCGCGATCGAGATCGCGCAGCGCGTGGCCCAGAGTTCGCCGAGCAACGCGAGTTCGAGTGGCTCCAGCGGTGTGACGCGTTGGTATCCGTCGATGACGAGACGCGCCGCGCGGAGACGTTCGTGGTCGGACCGACCATCGGTGAGCGCCTCGAGCACGCTCGCGAGGTCGACGAGCAACGCCGTATGACTCATGTCGCCGAAGTCGATGATGCCGGTGACGAAACCGTCGTCGTCGAGCAAGGAGTTGTCGGGGGTGAGGTCGGTGTGGACGACCTGTGCTCGTAACGTCGGCCACGCGGGTCGGAGTCGTTGCTCGAAACGTTCGAGGGTGCGGGCCGCGAGGTCGTGTGCGGTGCGGTCGGTGACGCTGGGGAGGAACTCTCGCGAGCGCAGCGCGTGTTGCATGTCCCACAGCATCGTGCGCTGCGCTCGACGGTGAAAGAAGCCTCGCAGCGCCCGGCCGAGGCGCGCCGACGTCGTCCCGAACGCACCGAGCGCACGATCGGACATTGCCGTGGGGTCGGTGCGGCTGTGTCCCGGTAACACGTCGTAGAGCCGGAGCCAGTGATCGCGTTGGTCGTGGGTGAGCAACGCCCGGTAGGTGGTGGGGTCGTCGGCGTTGGTGGCGTCAGGTCGCGGGCGTGGGGCGGCGATGGGCAGGTCGGGGTCGACCCGCCGGGCGTGGCGGACGACGAGCGCCTCCATGTCGAGGTTCTCGGGGTCTTCGGCCGGGTTCGAGACCTTCAGCACCGCGGTGGGCGTGTCGCCGTCGAGCAGCAGGAACGCCTGATCCCGTTCGCTCCCGAGGCTGCGCGCGCTGGTGGCGTTGATGGCGAAGGCTGACGCGGCGGCCTCGAGTGCGTCGGCCGGAGTGAACGAGGGAGGATCCTCGGTGAGGACCGCGTCGATTTCGTCGTTCCCCTCAGTTCCCATCTCCCCCTCGGTTCCCATCTCGCCGGGCAGGATACGGGGCGCTCCCCGTCCGGTCGTCATGACGGCATTCGCGGAGTGCGCGCTTGGCCGCGGGACGCGAGGTCGGTGTCAGGCGCCCACGCTCGGCTTGGCAGACGGAGTGCACCAGCGCCGAGCCCCGCCGTAGCGTCGGGTTCGTGGATGACCCGGCGCGGATTGTCGAGGTTGGTTACGACGCTCTCGGGGAGGGGTACCGCGACTGGGCGGCTTCGTTCGACGACCCGACGAGGGAGGCGTGGGTGGGCCAGCTCGCCCGCACGTTGCCCGACGGATCGTTCGTGCTGGACGCGGGCTGTGGACCTGGATCACCGACGGGTGCCGCGTTGATGGCAGCCGGTCATTTTGTCGTCGGCATCGACCGTTCGACGGCGCAACTCGGGCTTGCTCGCGCTGAAGGACTCGGGGTCCTGCGCAACGATCTGGTCAGGATCGCGATCGCGACCGCGCGATGTGATGCGGTCGTCGCGCTCTACTCGCTCACGCACCTCGTTGCCGAGCGCCAGCCGGTCGCGCTGGCTGAGTTGGCGCGGGTGACTCGCCCGGGCGGTCATCTGGTGGCGACGCTGTCGGCCGGATCGGAACGCAGCGATGGTCCGGACCATTGGCTGGGAGTCGACACCTGGTTCGGCGGGCACCCGCCCGCAGCGAATCGGCGCATGCTCGACGATGCTGGCTGGCAGCTCGACCGCGACGAGATCGTGACGCTGCACGAACCCGACGGGGACACCCGCTTCCATTGGATTCGCGCGACTCGGCGTTCGTCGCGCGCGCCTTCGTGACCGTGAGTGACGGCGGGACCCGAAATCGGCGATGATCGGGTGATGGACCGCTACGCCGAGTTTCCCGATCTGACGTTCGACCGCCCAGCCGATCAGGTGCTGCGCATCACGCTCGACGGCCCGAACCTCAACGCGGTCGGGCCCGAAGTGCACCGCCACCTTGCTGACGTCTGGATCGCCGTCGATCGCGACCCCGACACCCACGCAGTCGTCCTCCAGGGTGCCGGGCGCGGGTTCAGCGCGGGCGGCAGCTTCGACCTGGTCGAAGGCATCATTGCCGACGAAGCGACGCGACTTCGCGTGTTGCGCGAGGCCCGCGATCTCGTGCTGAACGTCATCAACTGCTCGAAGCCGATCGTGTCGGCCATCCACGGCCCCGCGGTCGGCGCGGGGCTCGCCGCCGCGCTGCTCGCCGATATCAGCGTCGTCGGTCGCAACGCCAAGATCATCGACGGTCACACCCGACTCGGCGTCGCCGCGGGCGACCATGCCGCCATCTGCTG
>SXIR01000140.1 GCA_005772765.1 Actinomycetota bacterium | reverse complement strand
CGACGTCATCAAGTGCGCCGACTGGATCATCGATCTCGGACCGGAGGGCGGGTCCGGTGGCGGAACGATCATCGGTGAAGGCACTCCGGAGCAGATCGCGAAGCTGCACGACAGCCACACCGGACGATTCCTGGCCCCGTTGCTCGCATGACCGAAGCTGTGAATCCCGATCTCTGGGAAGCGAACGCGCAGTGGTGGCAGGACGGGTTCACCGAAGGCGCCGATCCCGAATACGAAGAGCAGATCGTTCCGCTGGCTCGTCACTGGTTGCGCGGTCGGGGTCGCGTGCTCGATGTCGGATGCGGTGAGGGCCAGATCGCTCGACGGGTCGTCGACGACGGCGCCGATTTCGTCGTCGGACTCGACCCGACGATCCGCCAACTCGACGTTGCCCAGGAGCGCGGCGGGGGGCCGCGATACGTACGCGGCGTCGCCGAACAGTTCCCGATAGCCGACGCATCGTTCGACGCTGCGATCGCGTGTTTGGTGTTCGAACACATGCCCGACCACCGTCCCGCGATCAACGAGGCGGCACGCGTGCTTCGCCCGGGCGGACGGTTCGTGTTCTTCTTGAATCATCCGCTCATTCAGTGCCCGGGGAGCGGTTGGGTCGTCGATCACATCCTCGAAGAGGAGTACTGGCGGATCGGGCCGTATCTCGTCGAAGACGTCGCGATGGAGGAACTGGCTCCGGGTGTGATCCTGCCATTCGTGCACCGACCTCTGTCCCAGTACATCAACGCTTTGGCCGAGGCCGGCATGCACATCGTGCACATGGCTGAACCGGCGCCACCCGAAGGGTTCATCGCTCGGGCTGCCGAGTACGCCGACGCCGCCACGATTCCCCGACTCCTGCTGTTGGTGGCCGATCTGCCGATTTGAGCAGGTGACCTCCATCTCGGAGGTGGCCGCGCCGCGCGCCACTCCCATCCGATTCGATCTCGATTCTCAACACCGCCGTGCGGTGCGGTGGTTCGACGTTCTTGGATTCGTAGCGTTGCTCGTGGTCCTGATCATGCTCGCAGATCCACGCGGATCGCTCGGTACCGATACTGGCGGCAAGCTCGCCACGCTCGATGCAATGCAACGTCAGGAATCGTGGCGACCCGATGTCGGCTATTGGGCCGCAGCGATGGACCCTGATGGGTTGGCCCACCCGCTGTACTACACGCAGCGGTTCGACGATGCGTGGATCAACGTCACGACGTTGCCGATGCTGTTGGCGGCGCGCCCGTTGCACGAAGCCGGCGGCGATCGACTGGCGTTGGTGTTGCCGATCGTCGGCGGCGCGCTTGCTGCGCTCGCTGCGGCGGCCCTGGCTCGCCGCCTCGGCGCCCGCTCGACGCGCCGAGCGTTCTGGCTCGCCGCGGTGGCGTCTCCGGTGATCGTGTACTCACTGGACCTCTGGGAGCACACGCTGGGGTTGGCCGCGATGGCATGGGGCGTGGTCGCGTTGGTCGACGCGGTGCATGCCGTCGAAGCGGGTCACGCAACTCGCGGCACCGTCGGATCGGGACTGCACAAGCTCGCGATGGCGGGCGCGTCGTTCGGGCTCGCTGCCACGCTTCGCACCGAGGCGTTCCTGTACGGCGCGGCCTTTGGGTTCGTGGCGTTGATCGTGATGGCGCGCACAGAACGGGTTGCTTCGGGACGATCGGCGTCGGCGCTGACGGTGGCATGGCGATTCCTTCGTCGCGGCCTCGTGGCGAGTGGCGGCGCACTCGTGCCGTTGGCCACAAACGAGATCGTCGAACGCGCCGTGTTGGGCAACGCGTTGCGTTCGACGCGGGCGAGCGCCGTGGCGGGCACCGCGGGCGACAGCGTGGGCGTGCGCCTCGAAGAGGGGCTCCGTACCGCGATCGGGGCCAATTACGCCGATGTGGCGGTCGATGTGCTCGTTGGTGGCGTTCTCGTTGCTGCGGTGACCGTTGCCGTTCGCAGCGTCGCTCGACGCGGTGATGGCCGGCCTGCTGCTCGCCGGCACGCGCTCGAAGGACTCGGTGCGGCGTTCGTCGTGTACGGCGTACGGATGCGAACCGGTTTGTCCTTCGTCTCCGGCTTGTTGCCGGCCAACCCCATGGCGATGGTCGGCACGACGTCAGGCCGACTGCCGCACCATCGTTGGCTGCGATGGACAGCGATCGGCGTCGTTCCTGCCGCGTGGACGGTGCAGTATGTCGGCGGTGCCGCACCGCAGTGGGGTGGGCGGTATGTGTTGACGTCGGGTCTCGTCCTCGGTGCGATCGGTGCGGTCGTCCTCGAGGACGCGATGCGGCTCGTGCGAGTGGGTATTGCGACGCTCGCGGTCGGGGTCAGCGGGTACGGCGTCGCGCACGCGATCGATCGCACGCACGACGCGGCGGCGATCGCTGACCGTGTCGTCGCCGTCGACGCCGACATCGTCGTCTCCCGGGTTGGTCATGTGTTTCGTGAGATCGGCGCCGACTACGAACCGGAGCGCCGGTGGCTGACCGCGGTCGACGGTCCGGCGATCGATGTCACCCAAACGGTGATTGACAGCGAAGCAAATGACACCGTCGCCGTCATCACGTATCCGGACGATACCTACGCGCCGGGCGGGTACCGCTTGGTCGAGTCCGATCCGATGCAGTTCTTCAGCGAGGCACTCGAGATCCGTTTCTACGAACGAGGCACGCTGTGAATCCCGTCGATGATCTCACGAAGTCGTCCGGCACCGAAGCTGGTTCGTGCCCGTCAGCCGCGTCGGTCGACGAGTTCGAGGCGTTTGTCGTCACGAGCCCCCGCTCGTGGGAACGTCCGATCGTTGGGCTGATCGTGACGGTTCTTGCGTATGTCGCGCTGATCGCCTTGCTCGGTGGGCGCGCCCATCTCGGCGGCGATACGGGCAGCCGCGCTGCGGTGCTTCGTTCGGTCGACACCGGTGAACACGCGCACTTCGACGTCGGCTACTTCGCCCTGGACGCAGATCCGGATCTGTCGCTGCATCCGCTGTACTACACACAACTGCTCGACGGCCGAGCCCAGCAAGTCTCGACCGTCCCGATGGTGTGGCTCGCACGACCGCTGTATCGCCTTGGCGGTGAGTCGTTGACGTTGGCGTTGCCAATGCTGGGCGCGATCGCGGCGGCGTTCGCTGCGTCGGCGCTGGCGCGACGTCTCGGTGCGCCGCGTCCGATGTTGGCGTACTGGATCGTCGCGCTCGCTTCGCCGGTGACGATCTACGCGTTGGATCTGTGGGAGCACACCCTCGGGCTCGCCGCGGGGCTTTGGGCGATCGTGGCCCTCGAACGGCCCGTGACCGAACGATTGTCGGTTGCGCGCGCGATCGGGGTCGGCGCGCTGTTCGGGGTCGGCACGACGCTCCGAACCGAACTGCTCGTGATCGGCGCTGTCTTCGGTGGCGCAGCGGTTCTTCGCCGTGTCGTCGACCAGCGACATGGTGACGCAGTGCGCTGCGCAGTCGGCGGCGCGCTCGGCGCGGTGGCCGTCTGGGTGGCCAACGACGGTTTCGAACGCATTGTCTTGGGAGCGTCGTTGCGCACAGCTCGCGCCGGTGACGCGGCCAGCCGCGCGGGAAGCTCGCTCGTCGATCGAGTCGACGACGCCTGGGTCACGTTCGCCGGGCTGAACTACGCCGATGTCGGATTCGACCGGGCGCTGGCAGGAAGTTTCGTCCTCGGCCTCGTGGTGGCGACGGTCGCTGCGTCGCGGCACCAGCGCTTCGTCGTTGGCGCAGGTGTCGTGGTTGCGTCCGGCGCAATCGCGTGGCGGCTCGCGGGTGGACTGTCGTTTCTCCCCGGGCTCGTGGTGGTGTTGCCCTTGGTCGTCGTCGGCTTGGTGGCCGGGCTCGGCGAGCGACGAACACGAGCGCTCACCCTCACGTCGGCGGTCGCATTCGTCGCGATCTGGCTGACGGCGTACTCCGGAATGCCTGGAGCCCAGTGGGGCGGGCGGTACCTCTTCGTGCCCGGCGTCGTCCTGGTCGTGGTGGCGACCGTCACCGCGGTCGGGCGCGGGTTCGTCGGCAAGGTCGCGATGGTTCTCGGCGCTGTCGTGACGCTGTGCGGGTTGCTCTATCTCCGCGTCCGAATCGATGAAGTCTCGCGGGCACATGATGCCGTGAGCGATTACGAGGCACTCGAAGTCGACCTGATGGTCTCGAGGCTGCCCTTTCTTTGGCGGGATCTCGGCTCGCAGTATTCGCCCGACCGGGCGTGGCTGACGGCGGTAGACGACGAAGGCGTTGCGGAAGCCGCCCGCCTCGCGAACGACCGGAGTGACGACGTCGTGGTGGTGATCCGAGAAGCCGAGGAGCCCGAAGATGTGCTCCCCGGCTTCGAAGCGATCGTCGAAGACCCCTTTCCGTGGATCGGGCGCAACCTGGTCGCCGTGCTCTACCTCGCGGACAAGGCCGGGGCCGAGCCAGGCGTTTGATGGCTCGACCGTCGCCTCGAAGCCGGCTGCGGCCGAGGCCCCGCGCTGCGTGACAGGACGACGCGACGAGATGGCGACCAGGAACGGGTTCGCGTCGGGTCACACCACGCAGCGTGGTGCCGGAGTCGGGACGCCAGTTCGGGGTTCGGTGGCCACCCGAATCCGCCGATGATGCAGACGTGCTGGCTCGTCGCGTCGCGCTCATTGGGGTCCATCTGGGATCGATCGCGGCCGTCTTCGGTCTCTCGAAGTTGCACGCGGTTCGCTACGAGTACGACTTCACCAGTTCGACTCGGTTCGCGTGGGCGCTCGGGTATGCGGCGCTGCTGAGTTTGGTTGCCTACGCAGCGGGTCTGCCCGACGCGGCGCGTACCAGTCGTGCGCTCGCATCAGTCGGTGCCACGGTGGTTGCGGCGATCGGAGTATCCGTCGCCCAACTCGTCGTCGGCACGCCGGTCCTGCCACGGTTCGTGGTCTTCGGCAGCGCTGCCGGATTGGCCGGGTGGTATTGGCTCCTTGCCAGGATCGTCGGACGTTTCGACGACGCAAGCGAACGACGAGATCGAGTGGTGTTCGTCGGCTCCGACGCCGACGCGGCCCTCTTCGCCGACGACATCGACCTCGCGCCGGAACGACCTGCTCGTCTGCTCGAACGTACGCATCCGGCCGAGGTGCGCCCGCGTCGACCAGGCGACGAACCGCTCGTCGACCTTGTCATCGCAAGCAAGGCCACCGTCCTCGTTCTGGGGCGTGAAGCGCAAGACGACACCGCCGTTGTCGCCCAGGCGTCCGCGTTGCACGAGGCCGGTGTGCGCGTGAGGACCTTGTGTGCCTTCTACGAGGAGTGGCTCGGCAAGTTGCCGATCTCCGATCTCGAACGGCTGTCGCTGATGTTCGACATCCGCGAGGTGCACCAAGTCCGATACGGACGAGTGAAGCGCCTCCTCGATCTCGCGGTGGCCGTTCCCGCGTGCGTCGCGTTCGTGGCCGCGATTCCGTTCGTCGCGATCGGGAATCGGTTCGGGAATCGCGGACCGCTGTTGTACGCCCAGATTCGGGTGGGCGCGCACGGTGAGCGCTTCTCGATCCTCAAATTTCGCACGATGCGCCCCGACGGCGGTCGGATGGCCAACGAGTGGACAACCGAGGACGACCCTCGCATCACGAGGTTCGGCGGAATCTTGCGCCGTACCCACCTCGACGAACTTCCCCAGGTGTGGAACGTGTTGCGAGGTGATCTGTCCTTCGTCGGCCCGCGGCCCGAACAGCCGCACTACGTCGACGAGTTGTCGCAGAAGCTTCCGTTCTACGGTCTGCGCCACCTGGTGCGTCCCGGGCTCACCGGCTGGGCGCAAGTGAAGTACGGCTACGCCGGCAATGAGCGTGACGCGCTCGAGAAGTTGCAGTACGAGTTCTTCTACCTCGGGCACCAAAGTCTGCGGTTCGACCTGCGGGTGATGGGTCGAACGCTGCGGTCGGTGTTCCACTCTGACGGTCGTTGACCACTGATCACGGAGGATCATCGGTGTACCGGATTCCATTGCAAGACCTCGCCCGTCTGCACGACTCGGTGCGAGGCGAACTCGAACTGGCGCTGACCCGGGTCCTCGACGCCTCACGGTTCGTCGCCGACCGCGAAAGCCGCGACTTCGAGGAGTCGCTCGCGACATCACACGGCGCGGCCGGAGCTGTGGGGTGCGCGTCGGGGACCGACGCGGTCGCGATGACGCTACGGGGCCTCGGGATCGGAAACGGCGACGAAGTCATCGTTCCCGCGTTCTGTGACGTCGGGACTGCCGAGGCGGTGTTGCAGGTGGGCGCGACCCCGGTGTTCGCCGATGTCGAGCCGACCTCCTTGCTCCTGAGCGCAGCGTCGGTGGCCGAGGTGCAGACGGATCTCACGCGCGCGGTGTTGCCAGTGCATCTCTACGGCCATTGTGTTCCGTTCGATCAACTCCGGCGATGGCGGCTCGAGGGATTGTGGGTCATCGAGGATGTGAGTCATGCGCCGTTGGCAACCTGGCGGGGTGAGCCGGTGGGGTCGGTCGGACACGCAGCGTGCTTCGGGTTTGCGGCCGATCTGCCGCTCGGCGCACTCGGTGACGGAGGCGCGGTCGTTTCGCGCGACACCGCCTTGCTCGAGGAAGTGCGCCGGCTCAGCGATCACGGTCGCTGCGAAGGCACCCACCAGGAGCTTGCGTGGGCCAGCCGGCTCGACGAGATCCAAGCAGCCTTGTTGTCGGTGAAGTTGGCGCATCTCGCTGACTGGAACGAGGCGACCGATCTTCTGGCCGACCACTACGTCCAGGCGTTACCGCCCGGACTGCTGGTTCCCTGGGAGGCCGGGGCCGTACATCACCGCATGGTCGTGCGACCGGCCGAGCGAGACCGGCTCGCCGCGGTCCTGGAACACATTGCGATCGGTACGGGTGTGCACTACCCGCGCCCAGCGTGCGAACACCCGGTTTTCGACACCTGGCACGCAGAGGTCCCGAACGCTCGGAAGGCCGCGGCAACGGTCTTGTCGCTACCGATCGACCCGCTCATGCGCACCGCCGAGGTCGCGGATGTGTGCGATGCGGTCGCGGGCGCCGCTCGACAGGCTGCCTGATCGTCGGCGGCCGGCAGCTGGCGATCATGCCGTCCCGTACGATGCGCTGCATGCCGTCGCAACGTGACCGACGATGACCACCGCGTGCTGATGGTTGCGTACTCCTTTCGCGTCCCGTTGAGTGCCCCAAGTTTTCTGGGGAACGAACGGCAGTATGTCGACGAGTGCTTCTCGGCGAACCAGCTGTCGTCGTTCGGGCGATTCCTGGGTGATTTCGAAGCGGCGTTGGCAGCTGCGATCGGCGCGCCCTACGCGGTCGCGGTTCAATCGGGCACCGCCGGTTTGCATCTCGCGCTCATCGCGCTCGGCGTCGGGTACGGCGACGAGGTGTGGGTTTCGGACCTGACGTTCATCGCTTCGGCCAATCCGGTCGTGCACTGCGGCGCACGGGTCGTGTTGATCGATTCGGAGCCCGAGACCGGCAACCTCGACGTTTCGCTCGTGCTCAGCGAACTCGATCGACGGATTGCGACCGGCGAGGCGCTCCCCAAGGCGATCATCCCGGTCCACCTCGCCGGTCATGTCGCCCGGGTGGATCTGCTCGTCGAACGAGCGAACGAACTCGGAATCGCGGTCATCGAGGATGCGACCGAGTCGCTCGGGGGCGGATGGACCAGCGGACCGGCTGCGGGGAAGTCCGTCGGCACGTTGGGCACCGTCGGGGTCTTTTCGTTCAACGGCAACAAGCTGCTGTCGACCGGCGGAGGAGGCATGGTGGTCGCCTCCGACGCGGCGTTGTTGAGCCGCATTCGTCATCTGAGCACACAGGCGAAGTTGCCAGGCCTCGAGTATCGCCACGACGCGGCCGGCTTCAACTACCGCCTGACCAACCTCGCTGCGGCGATCGGACTCGCGCAGGTGGAACGCCTCGATGAGATCGTTGCCGCGAAGCGTGCGATTGCGCGTCGCTACGCAGAAGGATTCGAAGGAACCGGTGTCGCAGGCCCGTTTTGGCCGAACGATGTCGACCCGGTGCACTGGCTGACGACGGTTCGGGTTCGCGACCGAGACACACGCGACGGAGCGCTGAACGTGCTCCACGCGGCCGGATACGAAGCGCGCGCGCTCTGGCCGCCGCTGCGCGAGCACGCGCCCTACCGGGATGCCGCGGTGATCGGCGGCGCGGTCGCCGCAGACGTGTCGTACCGTTCGATCAACTTGCCGTCGTCGGTTGGTCTCGAACCCGACGATCAAGACGCGATTGTTGCGCTGCTCACATCGACGGTGTGACATCGGCGTTGGCGCGTGATCGTGCACGGTGCAGCGTCGCCCGATCGGTAGCGGTCAGGCCCCATCGCCAGGTCGCGACCGCCCAGAGCAGACCCGCTCCGAGTGCTCCGATCCCGAGAGCCAGTACCGGCTCCGAGAATGGGATGCCGAGGCCTGCACCGAGGACAGCGCCGATCGCCGGTACAGCGGTCGGCGCCACACCGCGCCGCAAGAACTCCGAAGCGTCGACTCCGGTCACCGCGAGCGCCGGGCGCACCAACGGCCACAGGAGACCAGCGGCTGTGAGCGCGGTTGCGACGAAGACGCCGACAACACCGAACCAGCGAGCGAACAAGACGCTCATCCCGAGGTTGGCGATGACCGCAACGGCAGCGGGACGCAACACGGCGCGTGCGTGACCGGTCGCCTGGAGGATCAACGACGCCGCCTGGGCGGGAACGGCCAGTGCGGTCCCCAGGACGGCAACGGCCGTGAGCCCGGCTGCGTCGCGGAACGTTGCGCCCATCCAGACCTCGATGATCGGTCCCGCAAGGATCGCCGCGATCGCAAGCGAGGGAATCGAGGCCAGGATCGTGAGGCGAGTTCCGCGCACGAACAACGCGCGTAGGCCATCGCCGTCGGTACGGGCGTGCAGGTGCGGTGCCGCCGAGGTAAGCGAGTGTGCGACGCCGAGCAGGGTCTGGGCGCCGTTCGTGATTTGCGTTGCGATCTCGACGAACACGACCTGGCGGGGCCCGTAGGTCACCCCGATCACGAGTCGATCCATGGTGCGATGGAGCACGCCGGTGATGTTGATTGCGCCCACGCTCATCCCGTAGGTGACCAAGTCGACAATCCGGCGGCGGCCGCCCCGTCGGAGCCGGAAAGGGAGCGTGCGCCACGCGACGACGAGCGTGACGATCGAAACCACCACGGACGCGATCGCTGCAGCGCGTGCGACCGCGACGATCGAGCCTGTCGTCGTTGCGACGAACGCGACCGCAACGCCGACACAGGTGACCCGCAGCGCATGCAACGCGCGCGATCGGTCGACCCGTTGTGTTGCCTCGATGGCTGCGTGCAGCACCGTCGAAGCGAGTTCGACGCCCGCCTGGAGCGCAAACCAGACGAGAGCAGCGCGCACCGCAGGAGTGAGCGCCGCGGGCGCGTTGAAGAGCTGTGGCAGCGCGACGCGGCCGAGCGTTGCGACAACCAACCCAACGAGGAGTGCGATGCCGACGATCATCGACGACGCGGCACCGAGCTGATGCCCGGCCTCGCGTCGGTCACCGACGGCGAGCGGGGCTGCGATCGCACGCACGGTCGCGGTGCGCGCACCGAGGTCGGCAAGCGAGAGCCACCCGTTCGTCGCTGACATCGACACGATGAGCACCCACAATCCGAACTGCTCCGTGCCGAGACCGCGCAGGGTCAGCGGCAGGGTGAGCACACCGATGACCGCGGCCCAGAGGTTCCCGGCGACCGTGACCGCTCCGTTGTGGATCGTCCGGCGGGCGAGCTCGCGGTTGGGCGCGACCGGTCGAACCGAGCCGTCGTGTCCAGAGGTCGCGTCGCGTCCACGCCGGCCCAGATCGTTCGGGCCCAGATCGTTCCGGTCCAGATCGTTCAGGCCCAGATCGTTCAGGCCCAGATCGTCGGGGCCGATGGGAGTGAAGGGCGCGCCAGCCACGCCGGAGGGTTCCGGCGCGTCCGGAGGTCGAAGATGGTCGCGGTTGTCAGTCATGGTGAGCAGGAGTCCTCACCTGATCGCGTCGGCCGTGCGCCGACCGATCTGAGCGTTCGGGCCCGCCTCGGCGTGGTTGGCTCGACACCGACGGTCTCGATCGTGCTGCCGACCCTCAACGAACGCGGCTACCTGCGCGACTGTCTCGACTCATTGGCCGGGCAGGACTACCCCAACGTCGTCGAGATCCTCGTGGTCGACGGAGGTTCGACCGATGGCACGCGGGATCTCGCCGAACGCTACGGCGGCCGCGTTGAGCTGATCGACAACCCGAAGATGTCGGCGGCGGCTGCGCTCAACGTGGGTTGGCGCGCGGCGATCGGCGAAGTCATCGTTCGGGCGGATGCGCACGCGTTGTACGCCGCCGACTACGTGACTCGCTGCGTCGCGGTATTGCTCGAGTCGGGAGCCGACGACGTCGGCGGTGCGATGCGGGCAGTCGGGACAACCGTCTTCGGACGAGCGGTCGCGGCAGTCACGTCATCGCCGTTCGGTGTCGGACCCGGCCGGTTTCACTACTCACGCGAACGTGAAGACGTCGACACGGTGTACCTCGGCTGCTACCGCAAAGCGACCTTGGCGCAGCTGGGCGGCTGGGACGAAGAGCAGCTGCAGTGGGCCGCCGAGGATCACGAGTTGAACTTTCGCCTGACGCGTGCGGGTGGGCGCATCGTGCTCGATCCGACGATCGTCTCGTGGTACTTCCCCCGAGAGTCGTGGCGAGGGTTGGCCCGGCAGTACCGGAACTATGGCGTCGGCAAAGTGTCGACCTTGACCAAGCATCGCACCTTGCCGACCTGGCGCCCGTTGGTGCCGCCGATCATGGTTGCCGCATGTGTGGGATCGGTCGTGGCAGGTGTTGTGATGCGCCGCCCGCTCCACGGAGCACTTCCCCTCGCGTTGTACGGCGCCGGCGTGAGCGCGGCGTCGGCGTCGGTTGCTCGAGATCCGGGCGTGTCGCTTCCGCACGCGGCGGTCGCGATGGCAACCTGCCATTGGGCGTACGGCATCGGGGTATTCGGAGTGCTTCGCCGTGTTCTCGCCCGAAAGGGATTCGACCGCCGACCGCGTGGAGGCCGACGCTGATGGGCTTGCCCGATTCGTTCGCGCTCGGCGTCGCCGCACGCAAGGGCGCAGAGTTGATGTTGCGCACGATCGGGGAAGCTCCCGAGCAACGCCGTGCGCGCCGGCTCGGTCCGCCGGCTCGGGGTGGCGACGGTCCGCGGGTGCTCTTCGTCACGCCGCGCGACTGGGCCGCACATGTGCAGTACGACGCAGTGCTGGCGCGGGCGTTGACGCAGCGCGGTGCCGACGTGCAGTTCCTCACGTGTGGTGGGGGACTCGAGATCTGCGATCGAGCCAACACCTACGAGGCGCCGCCGATGCCGTGCGGATCGTGCGCTCGCTATGTCGACACCTCGCTGGCCGCGCACGGGTTCGTCACTCGCCGACTTGCCGATCGGTTTCCCAGCGACGCGGCATGGCCGGAGATCGACACCCTCGGCCGTCGCGAACTCCTCGACGTCGAGTTCGACGGGCTCCCACTGGGTCGACTCGTCGACATCCCTGTGAAGTGGTTCTTGTGCGCCGGCGAAATCGGTCACGATCCGTTGGCCGGGCTGACGACGCGAGCCTTTCTCCGTTCGGCGCGACGCATCGCGGTGGCTGTGGAGGCCGCGCTCGATGCATGGGAACCCGACACGGTGGTGATGCTCAACGGACTGTTCTTGTTCGAGGCGGTGACCTGGGCCGTGTGCCGCCGGCGCGGTATCGACGTGGTCACCTACGAACGCGCGTTTCGACAAGAGACGCTGGTGTTCTCGCGCGAGCTCCCCGCAGGTTTCTACGACTTCGGCGAGGACGCATGGGCTGCGAACGACCGACCGTTGCTCCCAGACGAAGCAGTTGAGCTCGACGACTACCTCGACGTGCGTCGCCGCGGCGTCGCGTTCGACCAGTATTGGACGAACACGGAGTGGTCAGTGGAGAAGCGCAGTCCAGAGGCGCGACTCGCCGTTGCGTTCACAAACATCACCTGGGATACCGCAGTGCTCGATCGCGACGCTGCGTTCGCCGACATTCGCGCATGGGTCGATTGCTTGATCCACGAGTTCGCCGAACAGCCTGCCCATCGGCTCGTCATTCGCGTGCACCCTTCCGAAGTGCGGTTGCCGATGAAAGCGACGCGCGACTCGTTGCAGCGATACATCGAACAACAATGGCCGGCGCTGCCGACGAACGTCTCGATCGTTGCGGCCGACGACACGACGAGTTCGTATCCGCTCATGGATGCTTGCGACATCGGCCTCGTCTACACCTCGACCACCGGCCTCGAGCTCGCGATGCGAGGCAAGCCGGTCATCGTCGCTGGTCTCGTGCACTATCGCGACAAGGGATTCACGAACGACGCATCGTCGGAGGTCGAGTTCGTTGCCGCGCTGCGCGAAGGGCTGCGGGATCCGTCGTCGTTGGTCGTCGACGCCGAGCGAGCGCGGCGCTACGCCCACTTCTTCTGGTTCCGTGCTCCGGTCGCCGCGGTCGGGGTGCGTGAGCCGGTCCCCGGCCTCGCGAGGCTCACGATCACCGACGATGCGGAACTCGCCCCGGGAGTCGACGCAGGTCTCGACCGTGTCTGTCGGGCAATCCTCGAGCACGCGCCGTTCGTCGACGCGGCCTGAAGCACCTCGTCGACGTCGGCGACGAGGATCGCGCTGACGAGGATCAGGTGATGTCGAGCATGCGTTGCAGCGCAACGCGCGCCCATTCGGCGGTCACCGGATCGACGACGATCTGGTTGGTCGGCGTGCCGGCAACGATCTGTTCGAGGGTCCACGCAAGGTGCGGTTCGTCGATGCGAAACATCGTCGAGCACGGACAGATCAACGGGTCGAGCGAGACCACGGTTTTGTCCGGGTTGGCTCGTGCCAATCGTTGCACCATGTGAATCTCTGTGCCGATTGCCATGACGGTTCCCGGTGCTGCACTGGTGACCCAGTCGAGGATGCGTTCGGTGCTGCCCACTCGATCGGCGAGCTCGACGACATCGTGCGCACACTCCGGGTGGACGATGATCTCCATCCCAGGGTGCTCGGCGCGGGCCGCGTACACGTGCTCGGGACGGAAGCGTTGGTGGACCGAACAGTGTCCCTTCCAGAGCAGGAATCGCGCCGCTCGTACATCGTCAACGGTGAGTCCGCCGAGGTCGTGCCTCGGATCCCAGACGCGCATGTCGCGATCGTCGTAACCCATTTGGAAACCGGTGTTGCGTCCGAGGTGCTGGTCGGGGAAGAACAGGACTTGTTCGCCCTTCGCGAACGTCCACTCGAGGACGGCCCGTGCGTTGCTGCTCGTGCAGACCGCGCCACCGTGCAGACCGACGAACGCCTTCAGCGCAGCGGAGCTGTTCATGTACGTGATCGGTACGACTCGGTTGATGTCGACGACCTCGGCCAGCTGCTCCCAGCACTCCTCGACCTGATCGATGTCGGCCATGTCGGCCATCGAGCACCCGGCGTTGAGGTCGGGGAGGTAGACGCGCTGGTGGTCTTCCGTGAGCACGTCGGCGGACTCGGCCATGAAGTGCACGCCGCAAAAGACGATGTCGGTGGCTTCGGAGTCGGCGGCGAAGCGGGCGAGCTTGAAGCTGTCGCCGGTCGCGTCGGCCCAGCGGATGACTTCGTCGCGCTGGTAGTGGTGGCCGAGGATGCAGAGGCGGGTGCCGAGCTCGGCTTTGGCGGCGCGGATCATCGCCTCGAGTTCGGTGGGGGTGGCGAGGGTGTAGCGATCGGGGAGGGGGCGCTGGAGCCGCAACGAGCTCGGCGCAGCGGCGCGGATGTCCGCGATGCTGATCGTGCCGGTCGTGGGGCTGTCGATGGCGGTAGGGCTAGTCATGATGCCCTCCTCTCAGAGTGAGCTGAACCATAACACTCGCACTGAGCCAAAGCCAGCCACTTCTCGTTCTGACGGCCGGAGGGCGCGGAAACCCGCGTCCTCGTGGGTCAGAACGCGCAATTTCGTGTCGCAGGGTGGGGGAGGTCGAGGGCTTTATGGTCGACAGCGATGGATGACGCGACCGGAGCGCCGGACCTCGACTTCTCGACCTTCATGGCCGAGGCGGAACCACGGGTCCGGCGCGCCTTGGTCGGTCTGGCCGGACCGGAGGCAGCAAGCGATGCGACCGCCGAGGCATTCGAGTACGCCTGGGAGCACTGGAGCCGCGTCGGGCCGATGGCCAACCCGGCTGGGTACGTGTATCGCGTCGCCCGTTCTCGGGTGGGTCGCCGTCGACGACGGTGGGCGCCGGGCGATCTTCCGGGCATCGATCGGCTTCCCGACGTCGAACCGGCGCTCGCCGGATTGTTGGCGGCGTTGCCCGAGCGCCAACGGGTCTGTGCATTTCTCGTCCACGGCTGAAGCAAGAACCACATACTGAGATTCGCGCGACGGCGACCGCTCGATCATCAGGCCTACGGTGGAAGCGTGACAGGATCGACGTCCGACGCCAGGGTCTCAGGCTTGGTCATTTGTGCGGCTTCGACGATCGCCACCGGAGCGTTCGTGGCTGTGGCGGCATCCGCCGCTCGGATCGTCCACTGGCTCGGCGGCCCGATGCCCCGTCGGAAAACCAACGGGGTGACTATCTGGCAGTCGTGGATATCGTGCGATGGGGCGGTGGGCTCATGTCGGGAACCGCGCTGTTCCTTCTGACGCTTGCGTTTTCCAAACTCTGTCGACGTGGCGTTGAGTCCACCTGGTTTCCGCGTAGGGGAGGAGCGGACAGCCTTTGACATGCACACTGACGAGTCGTCAACGATCGGACCAGACGTCGACGCGATAGAAGTTCAGCGATTTCTCGACGAAGTTTTCGACGACTCGATTGTTCGCCGGTTCGGGCGAGGGGCAAAGCCATGAGAGTGAAGGCGGGTCTGGTGGTCGCGATCGATATAGGTGAGGGACTCGTCGGGTACGGTCGTGTCATCGATCCTCCGCTGATCGAGTTCTTCGACCGGATCGATCATGCCGACGAGACTCGGTCAAGCGTCGATGCGTTCGAATCAGCGCCCATACTGTTTCGCATCGACGTCATGGACAGTGCGATCAAGAGCGGGCGTTGGACAGCGATCGGGACGATGCGCGTTGAAGATCGCGCGCCGGAGATCTTCTTCAAGAAGGACACACTGACGGGCTCCCTATCTCTTTACTGGGAAGTGAGATCGACAGGCGAATGGTTCGAAGTGCCTGCGTCTCTTGAGGAGTGTGCGAAGCTCGAACGCGCGGCAGTGTGGTCAGCCTCTCACGTTGAGGACAGGCTTCGGGACCACTTTCACGGCCGTCCAAATCGCTGGGTCGAGAGCCTACGCCCGTGAAACGAGCGCGCTGCGCCGCAGTCTCGGGGTCTTGTCGGTGACGCGACTCGTGGAGGAGCCGATCTCTTGACGCTTGATCGTCATGGCGTCGTCCGTGACGGACCTATGCCGATGCCCATGAACATTGCACACCAGAAGTGAGAAACGCATACGGATTCAACGACTCGTTGCCAGGGCGAGTGGCGACCTTGGCGGGCAGACTGTTTGGGTGGCTTCAACTGCCGGGGTTACGGCTCGCCTGCGCCGCAGGATCGAACGGGACTTCGCGCTTCAGGGGAATGCCGAGGAAGTCGAGTGGATCGTCAGCCAGGCCCGCGATTCCGAGCGTATTCAGGCGGCGATCGTCCTGCTCGCGGCGGGCGATCTCGAACGACTCCTCGACGCCGTGGACCTCGCCCTCATCGACTCTCGGGACCTACTGGTCGCCGCCGAACTTGCCCATGAGGGTTGGGCGCTCCGCCTCGACGCGTGCCTCGGGCCGACCGATTAGGACGACATCGAACGTGGATTCTCCGCCATCCTGCGTCAAGCAGCGTTCCGCCGTCCTTGGACCGCAGAGGCTCGAAACGCGGACGGTCCCGAAGACGTGCTGAAACCGAAAGGGAGAACCACACGATGGACGATCGAGCGTTCATGACGCTTCTCGGCTACCTGCACCGCGTCCCGGCCGTCGAACCCATCAGTCAGGGTGTAGAGAGTTCCGGCTGGTGGCTGAAGCTCACTCTCGACATTGAGCATGAGCTGGCATGGCACGTCGTGCAGGAGTTCGCATACGTTCTCAACGGGTTGTCCCTCACCGAACGGCTGCCGACAGTCTTCAAACCCGTGTCGCCACCGCCCTACCTCAATGGCGGTCCGAACGACTACCTCTCCTGGGTCATCGAGTGCGAGTCGCCCGACTTCAGTCCGGGGACGTGCGCCGACTGGCTAGAAGGACGGTTGCCGCGCCCCGTTGAAGACCTCTCGCAGTGGGAAACTTGAGGCTGAGTTGTCCGAGGAGGAGTCTTCTTCTGCCGATGAAGAGTCCACGGCTGTCAGTGGCATTACGGCGAAGTCGGTGAGCTGCTCGGCCTCTCCGCATCGTCGGTTCGAACGCACTGCGATCGAGCGCTCGTTGCGCTCCGCCGAGGACTGAAGGTCGACCATGAACGAATCTGACGATGTCGAACGGCAACTCCGAGCGATCGCCGATCACGCCGTCGGGCTGAGCCGCCCGGCGACCGTTGCCGGCGATGTGATCCCGATCCAGCGGGCACGACGGCGGCCCCTCGTTGCCATCGGAGCGATCGCGACCGCTGCCGCCGTT
>SXIR01000139.1 GCA_005772765.1 Actinomycetota bacterium | reverse complement strand
GTCTTGCCGCGTTCGAGTGTCAGGCTGACGCCATCGACGGCCTTGACCAGTCCGCGGGGGGTCTTGAACGACGTTCGAAGATCCTTGACCTCGAGCAGCGGCGCATCGGTCGCGTCCCGAAAGCGCGTGTCCTCGCTCAAATCGCCGCCTCTCGGACGCTGAACCGATCGCGTACAACATCGCCGAGCAAGTTCAGGCTCATGACGGTCAGGAAGATGATGACCGACGGCACGATCCAGACGTGCGGCGTGATGTTGAGATCGTCGATCTGCGACGCGACCATCGACCCCCACGACGGGTCCGGCGGAATCACGCTCAGTCCGAACAAGGCGAGACCGCCCTCGGTGATGATCACGGTGGCGACGCCGAGCAACGCAATCGAGAGCATCGCCGGCACGACGTTCGGCAGCACCTCGCGAAACATCACCGAAAGCGGTTTGGCACCCTGCGCCCGCGCGGCCATGACGAACTCGCGTTGCGACCATTGCAGCGTGTTAGCCCGCGTGATCCGCGCCAGGATCGGGATCGACACGAGGCCGACCGCCAACGCGACGATGAGAATGCGTTCGAAACGAGTTGGGGGCTCCGTCTCGGTCGCCGGCGACAACACCGACACGAGCGTGAGCGCCAGCAACAACGGCGGGAACGCCAACAGAATGTCGAAGATCGACGACAGCACCGCGCCGATCTTGCCGCCGAAGTAGCCAGCGATGAGTCCGACCAAACCGCCGACGAGCGTCCCGAAGGTGATCGAGATGAGTGCGATCGTCAGCGACGCGGATCCGCCGTTGATGACGCGAGACAGCACGTCGCGTCCGCCTTCGTCGGTGCCGAAGATGAACCCCTCTTGGAAGTAACTCAGTTTCTTGGGGTTGCGGATTCCCTTGTTCGGGTCATCGAGCGGCAAGAACGGAGCGAGGATTGCTGCGACCGAAATGAAACCGAGCCACACAATTCCCAGCCAGGCCGTGATACCGAGGCCCTTCTTGTAGACGACCGGATCTTCGTTGACCGGTTCTGCGCTCAACGGCGCCGCGGCATCAGACATTGCGGATCCTCGGGTCGAGCACGCGGTACAAGATGTCGACGAAGAAGTTCACGGCGACGTACAGCACCGCCACGATGGCGATGAAGCTTTGCAGCGGAACGTATTGACGACGGTTGATTGCGTCGAAGATCTGGCTCCCCAAGCCGCCGGTCGTGAAAATGCGTTCGACGATGAGCGCGCCACCGATCAGTGCTCCGATGTTCAACCCGGCAACCGTCAACAGGGTCAGGCTCGACGGGCGCAGCGCGTGACGCCACAGGATCCGCCGGTTCGGGATGCCCTTGGCCTTCGCCATGAGGATGAAGTCCTCCTGGAGCGTCGCGACCATGTCGCTGCGGAGCAGTCGCGAGTAGATCGCGACCTGTCCGACGGTGATGACGATGACCGGCATCGCCATCGTCTTCATGTGTTCCACCAGGCTTAAGCCCGGCGACACGTAACCGATCGTCGGGAGCAAGTCGAGACGAACGCCCAGCCAGAACTTCAAGATGGCCGCAAAGACGAACGTCGGGAGGGCCACGAGCGCGAACACGATGCCGTTCGCACTCCGATCGAACGTCGACCCGGCCTTGTAGGCCGTCAACACGCCCAATGGAATCGCGAACAGCAACGTGAGCACCTGCACGTAGAGCACGAGCAGGAGCGACCGCGGGACACTGTCCTTGGCCCGCGCAAACACGTCGTCGCCCTTGACGCCGGCTCCCGCGTAGTACTCGCCCATATCGCCGGTGAAGAAGTTGCCCGCCCAGTCGAGATACCGCGGCACCAGCGACTTGTCGAGACCTAACGCCTCGCGGATTTCGTCGCGTTGTTCCTCGGTCGCGAATGGGGCAATCGTCGTTGCCGGATCACCCGGCAACAGGTCGGTGAGCATCGCGGTGAAGAACGTGACGACGACCAGCACGACGATGACCTGCGCAAGCCGTCGTAGCAGCGTTCTCACTGACGATCCTCCCGACCAGTTGCCTGAGTGTCTCCTTCAGATTCGTACCAAATCCGTCAGCCCTCGGCCACCCAGAGGCCGAGCGTCGGGTGACCCGTCGCCAGTCCATCGGAGTAGCTGTCGCCGTTGGGCAGCGGCGGACCGAACACACCGTTGACGTTCGTCTGCTGGGCGATCGACCACAGCGTGTAGCCCGACCAAAGGTTCCACAGCTTCTTGGCGAACTCGCGGTTGAGCTCCTCGTAGATCGGCAACTGCTCTTCGGCAGTGGCAGCCGCGCGGCCCTGCTCGAGGAGAGCATTGATCTCGGGGTCGTTCCAGCCACCGAAGTTGACCGGGTTGTCGCAGGCCGCCGGCGGGTCGTTGTCGCAGTGCCACCAGACGTACTGGAGGTCCGGGTTACCGCCGGGGTGGTTCCGCCAACCGATCGCCTGCTGGGCCCGACCAATCGCCAGGTTGATCAGCGTCGACTGGTCGCCGACCGGGTTCAGGCTGACCTCGATGCCGACCTCGGCCATGATCTCTTTCAAGAACTCGGCCGTGCGAACACCTTCGGGGTCGGAGCTGAACGTGTACGTGAAGGCCAGCTTCTCACCGGTCTCCTCCTCGTACTGCGCCACCAGCTCTTCGGCCTTCTCGGGGTCGTACTCGGGGTAGCCCGCGTCCTCGAGGAATCCGGGGCTCCCAGGGGCGAACGGGCCTTGCGCCAGCGTGCTCAGGCCTTGGCTCAACGTCTCGTTGCCGAGTTGGCGGTCCTGGGCGTGGGCAACGGCCTGGCGGGCAAGGATGTTGTCGAACGGCGGGATCGTGCCGTTCAGCAACAGGTAGCCCACCTCGCCGAACTTGTTCGACTCGACGAACTTGAGTCCTGAATCTTCGGCCGTCTCACGCAGGTCGGCGATGTTGTTGAGCGACGACGTGTGCATGATGTCGAGGTCGCCGGCCTTCAGCGCCGTCAGGCGGTCGGCTTCGCCCTCTTGCGGCACGAAGGTGATCTTGTCGAGGTACGGCAACGGGTTGCCGTCGGCGTCGACCTGCCAGTAGTCATCGTTCTTCTCGACGACGATGCGCTGGTTCGTGACCGCCTCGACGAACTTGAAGGGGCCGGTACCGATCAGGTTGGTGTTGCAGTTCTCCGGGTCATCGAGCTGGGCGCGGCCAACGATGCCGAACCGGCTGCTCCCCCAGAGGAACCACTCGAACGACGGCCACGGCGTCTTGGCGATGACCTTGACGGTCAACGGGTCGACGGTTTCGGCGGTCTCGACGTTCGAGAACACGAAGGCGAGCAACAGCGGGCTGCGGCCTTCGTACGCACCGGTCCACGAGATGATGTTGTCGCGGACGATGTCGGCGTCGAGCGGGGAGCCGTCGTGGAAGGTGATGCCATCACGAAGCTTGATCGTCCACTCCGTGAAGTCCGCGTTGGATTCCACCGACTCGGCCAGGTACGGGGTGATCTCGCCATCGGCGTTCGGCATCGTCAGCGTGTCGTAGACGGTGCGAGCCACTTGGATGCCCGAGATCGCGAGCTGGGCCTCGGGGAGGCAGTAACCGCCGGTCGTGTCGGCTTCGAGGCCGTAGCGGATCTCGCCGCCGTAGACCGGGTCGCCTTCGTTGCCGACGTCGGGCTCGACGACGGTGGGCTTGTTCGTGGCCCCCGGCTCCGGGTCATCATCACCGCCGCCGCAAGCGGCCGCGACGAGCGACAATCCGAGCACGCCGGCAATCCACTTGGCGCGGTGTGTGCGAGTCCGTGTGATCACGGGTTCCCCCTCTTGACGCCGACGTTCCGGCGGTCGTCGTTGCTTGATCCCTCATGATGCTGGCGACCCCTGTGACCCGGGTCACAGCGGAAGATAGCGCCGAAAGCTACGGAAGGGGTGTCGCTCCTGTCAATGCAGCCACCCGCAGACCTCAGACCAGCCGGGCAAGATGCCCGGACTGCTCCCCCATCACTCCGGTGAACGGGTGCGGCACGAGGTGCGCGCGGGCGCCGACGAGCTCGCGCTGTTCGGCTGCGACGAGCATGTCGGGGTCGAGGAATCGGGCGTACGCGCGACGTGGCGTCGACGCGCTGCCCGCTTGCTCGGCGTCGAGTTCGACCACGGCAATGCCGTGCCGGGCGGCGCCGTCGCGACCGTGCACGACGGTCAGCGCGAGGATCGTCGCTTCGCCCGTGTAGTCGTCGACGATGTCGATCGGGCCGTTCTCGTCATCGAGACGCGTCTGTTCGGCGGCGAGGTCGATTGCGGCGGTCGGCGGTTCGACGGTTCGGTTCGGCGGGTCGCAGGAGTACACGCCGAAGGTGTGCTTCGTGTTGATCATGCCGACCCCGCTGACCAAAGCGGAGCCGCGCGCTTCACGCAGTCGCCGGGTGATCGCCGCGATCGAGTGCACCATGTACCCGCTTCCCGGCCCACCGTGATACGGCAACCCGCCGGTGACGGTCAGGCCCCGCGAGTCGTCCGGTGCGATACCGAGTGCGTCGCAGGCAAAAAACAGGCTCGACCCGAAGCACGAATAGATATCGAGCAGCGCGACGTCGTCGAGGTGCACACCGGCCGTGTTCAGCGCGAACTGCGCGGCCCGGCGCATCGCGGGACTGTGGTGGAGTTCGCGGTGTTGGGCGACGTAGACCGGATCGGTCAGATACGCACTGCCCCGCAGATACACGCGGCGGTCGCGGTCGATCGCCAGCCGATTGGCGGCCGACTCGCTCATCACGACGACCGCGGCAGCCATGTCGACGTCCATGACGGCCACCATGTACTTCGTGTACGGATACGCCGTCATCCGGTTGTCGGGCCGTGCCTCGACGATGGCGTCGGCAGTGCGCGCGGTCGGGAACCAGGCGTCGGGATTGCGCGCCGCGACCTCGCTCATCGGCGCGAACATCTCGGCGAGGGCGCGGCGATGATCGTCGAGCGCGACGCCGCGATGCGCGCGGCGTGCCGAATCGAACAGCGCAAACGCGTTGAGCGCGCTCAGCAGATCGGCCGCGGTCTCTTGTGGGTGCAGCGGCGCCTCGAACGGGAACGGACGTTTGGTTTCCGGTTTGAACCGATACTCCCGCTGTTCGCCGCGCTTGCGCGATGCGGCCTGCGTCGCGAGCGCTTCAGCGCTGGCGATCGCGACGATGTCGGACTCGCCCGCGCGAATCCGGCGCGCCGCCAGGTCGACCAACTGCTGACCGCTCGTTCCGCCGATCGGTTGATAGTGACGGTGACGCGGTTCGATGCCCAACTCGTCGGCAAGTCGCGCGGTGGGGTCGTCGTACTGCCAGGTCTGGCAGTAGGTCGTCGTCAACGAGTCGACGTCGCGCAGCAACGCTGGGTTGCCCGCGTCGTGCGCGGCGGCGCGGATCGCGTCGGCCCACAGATCGAGGGGCTCGGGTGCATCGCGATCGCGGACCGTGTGGGTCGCGACCCCGACGATGCAGATCGGTTCGTCGAGCCGACTCACGTCAGCGTGCTCGCCAGACGGGCGGACGTTTCTCGGCGAACGCCGCCGGGCCTTCTTTGGCGTCGTCGGTCTGGAAGATGCGACCGCTGATGCGACTTTCACGTTCGAAGCTCGTTCGCAGCTCCTTGGCGAGTCGTTCGATGACGGCGCGGGCGGCCTCGGGCAGCGCGTCGATGTCACGCAACTCCTTGAGCGCGGCGCGCACGAGCTGCAGTTCTTCTTCGTCGTGGTACAGGCCGCTCAGCGCTGAGTGTTTGGTGGCTTGCACCGCGAGCGGCGCGTTGGCGACGATGCGTTCGGCGTAGGCGCGGGCGTGGTCGAGGAGCTCGGCCCGGGGCACGACGGCGTTCAGCAACCCCATGCTGAGCGCTCGTTCGGCGGGAATGAGATCGGCGCAGAGCAGGAACTCCATCGCCAGCGGCCAGGGAATCTGGCGAGGCAACCGCACGGTGGTGCCGCCGCCGGCGAACAGACCGCGCTTGGGCTCCATCACCGCGAACTGCGCTTCGGGACACGCGACCCGAATGTCGGTGCCGCCGAGCATCTCCATGCCGCCCGCGGTGCAGAACCCGTTGACTGCGGCGATGACGGGTTTGTCGAGCGGGTAGTTGCGCAGGACGGCCTTGGTGCCGTCATCGATCCGGTAGCCGTCGATTTCGGTGAGGCCTTCCTCGGCGATCTGACGCTGGAGCCGTGTGATTTCGGGGATGTAACGCTTGAGGTCGGCGCCGGAGAAGAACGCTTCGCCGACCCCGGTGATGATCGCGACCCAGGCGGTGTCGTCGTCACGGAAGCGGTCCCAGGCTTCGCGGAGGAGTTTGAAGTGCTCCAAGTCGGCGGAGTTGCGCGCCTCGGGCCGGTCGATCGTGATGAGCACGACGTGCTCCGAATCCCGCTCGTAATGAACCGCCATAACCGCCGGGACAGTAGCGAGTTTCTGGGTTCTGACCCGCCTGGGCGCGGGAAACCGATCTGCAAGACCGTCAGAACGCGCCGTCGCGCCGGCTACCCGGCTCGATGAGAGTTGGGTTGGGCCCCGGCATTCGGCGTGACGGCAACCCTGCCGGACGCCACCATCTGTTGCCGGCGCGCCAAGTGCCGCCGCACGCTGGCGACGACGTCACGCTCCTCGTGCCGGACCTGCTCCCAGGTGAATCGAATCAACTCGATCCCGAGTTCAAGCAATGCGGCGGCGCGACGTGCATCGCGGCGACGTTCTTCACGTGTGGCGTGCGCGACGTGACCATCGGTTTCGACTCCGAACAACAACTCAGCCCAATAGAAGTCGACGAGAGCGATCTCCCCATCAGGGCGCTGAATCGCGACCTGACACGCCGGGAGAGGAAGCCCCGCCCGTTCGAGCAGCCGCAGGAACTTGCGCTCGAACGCATTCGTCGGATTGCGGTGCACGACTGGCCGATGGTCGAGCAACCGCCCCGTGTAGCCAACCCCGTTGCGGCCCTGAACACGGATTCGTGCGAGTCGCTCATCGAGATCGGCACGCACGATCAGTCGGTCGCGCTCGAGCACATCGAGCAGTTCCTGATGCCGATCCACCGAAAGGTCGGCGCCCAAGTCGATGAACGTCCGAATCGGATCGGTGGTCGGGACGCCGTCGACGACCGTCAGGTCCTCGGGAAGCCACCGACTCGTCGAATGCGCCACGATGCCCGCACGCGTCGCCTTGCGGTGCTGGTCTGTGGTGACCTCGATGACGTGACGCGGAAATCCTGCGACGTTGAGCAATGCCATCGCGCTACGACGGCTCGCGACCGCGCCGTGGCCGAACGCGTCGCAGGCGACGACCATCGCTCGCTCCCAACTGGGGTACGAACCGGCGACGACGAAGGCCGATTCGTGCACACGCGCAATGCGCCCCGCCTCTATTGCGCGCCGCAGCATCCCGTTCGAGACATCGAGCCGGTTCGCAGCCGCGCGCGAGAACGCGCCATGACGACCTGCGGCGTACGAAAAAAGGTCGCACCAGGCGTCGCGAGGAGCGCGCCGATCCACCGGCGGCGCGGGTGCTTGGGACGCCGTGCGGCGATTTGTCGCGGCACTGGTTGCGGGGTCGCGTTCGGTCGGCATTGGCTCTCCTCGACTCGGGCAGCGCATTGGGAGGCGGCGCGAGACCGCGAGTCCGGGCACCCGGCGAGGAGGTCGAAAACGACGCCCGACCACGAAGGCAACGCGATCTTCGCACGCCCCTCGGACATCGATCCCCGACCACCACACTCGTGTTCTGACCCGTTTGGACGCGGGTTTCCGGCCTCCTGCGCGGTCAGAACACGAGGTGAGAGCCCGCATCGCGTCTTCTCACCCAGATCGGCGCGGGCTTCCGGCCTCTCACGCCGTCAGAACGCAGAATCTGACCCGCGTCCGGCGGTCTGCGAAACTCCTCGGGTGGTGGAACACGACAACAGACCGGTCGACACGCCGCGGGCGTTGATCACCGCACCGTTTCGCGGGGTCGGACTCGCACAACTCGAAGCTCGCTGCGACATCGTGCTCGACCCTTGGATCGATCATCGCCCGCTCCGGCTCTACCGGGCCGAACAGCTCGCCGAGCGAATCGACCTCGAAAGCGCCGACGTGCTCATCGTCGAATCCGACAGCGTCAAAGGCCCCGTCTTCGAGCGGCGACTCCGCGTCATCGGCAGTTGCCGAGGCGACCCAAACAACGTCGACATCGCCGCCGCGACCGCCGCAGGGATTCCGGTGCTGCGCGCGCCCGGACGCAACGCCGACGGCGTTGCGGAGATGACCCTCGCATTGCTGTTCGCAGTCAACCGCTTCGTCGTCGCGGGCGACCTCGATGTGCGAACCGGCCAGGTCTATGCCGACGGAGTCATCCCCTACCAGCGCTACCGAGCCTGGCAACTCTCGGGCCGAACGGCCGGAATCGTCGGGCTCGGTGCAGTCGGCCGGGCCACGAAATGGCGGCTCGAGGGCATCGGGATGAACGTCTTGAGCTACGACCCATACAACCCCGAGGCGACACACCACACCCTCGACGATCTCGACCAGATGCTCGGCGAGTGCGACGTCGTCAGCATGCACGCAGTCGTCAACGACGAAACCGCGAACCTGATCGATGCCGAACGTTTCGCACGAATGCGCTCTGGATCGATCTTCCTCAACAGCGCACGAGCGTCGCTCCACGACACCGACGCGCTCACCGACGCGCTCCAGCGTGGCCATCTCGCCGGCGCCGGGCTCGATCACTTCGTCGGCGAAAATCTCCCCGTCGATCACCCGCTGTGCGCGATGTCGAATGTCGTGCTCACGCCGCACATCGGCGGCGCCACGTACGACACTGAGTCCAATCACTCTGCGATGATCGCCGCCGACGTCATCCGGGTGCTCGACGGCGAATCGCCGGTGCATTGCGTCAACCCGGAGGTGTTGCAGTGACCACGATGACGATGACTGCGGACGAGATCAAGGCGCAACTCCTCGCCACTGCGAAGGCAATGATCAGCGACGGTTTGGTCGAGGGCACGGCGGGGAACCTGAGCGCCCGACTCCCCGACGGCAACGTCGTGTTGACACCGAGTTCGTTGCCCTACGAAACGATGACGATCGACGATCTCGTCGTCACGGACATCGACGGCAACGTGCTCGCCGGCGAACGCAGCCCGACGACCGAAAAGGATCTCCACCTCTCGTGCCTGCGCAAGCACGACGACATCCACGCCGTCATGCACTGTCACGCGATGTTCGCCACGATGTTCGCGATCACACACCAGCCGATCCCGTGCGTGATCGAGGAGGTCGACGTGTACATCGGCGGTGACGTACCGGTCGCGACCTACAAGATGACCGGTAGCCGGGAGCTTGGCGATGAGGTCAGCGAATGGGTCGGCGATCGCGCCGCGGTGCTGATGGCGAACCACGGGCTGTTGACGGTCGGCAAGGATCCGGCCGATTGCTTGAAGCTCGCGCAACTCGTCGAACGGACCGCGCAGATCGTGTGGGGTGCTCGCCTTCTCGGCGACCTCGTTCCGCTCCCCGAGTCGACCAAGAAGAAGATGGCGCCGATCTACAAACTCATGCGCGGAATGTAACGGTTCACCAGCGACACTCGGCCTATTTCCGACTTCTGACCCGTTTTCGTGACGCTTACCGTCACCCAATCGGGTCAGAACCCAACGGAATCGGTGGGCGCGGGGGTGATGAGGGTGAGGCCGTCGCCGAGGGGGATCATCACCGCCATCACACGGGAGTCGGCGGCCACCTTGTCGTTGAACGCACGGATCGCCACGGTGTTGTCATCGTTCGCTGCCGCATCTACCACGGCGCCCGACCACAACACGTTGTCCACCAGGATCACGCCCCGCGGCGACAACCGGGGCAGGATCTCCTCGTAGTACGCGGCGTAGTTCGGTTTGTCGGCATCGATGAACGCGAGATCGATCGTGGGCGTCTCCGGCAGCGCGCGCAGCGTGTCGATCGCAGGCGCGATCCGCAGGTCGATACGGTCCGCGACTCCGGCGGCTTCCCAATGCGGCCGACCGATCCGGGTCCACTCGTCGCTCACGTCGCAGCACATCAACCGCCCGCCGGGCGCAAGCCCTCGCGCGATGCACAGCGCCGAGTACCCCGTGAACGTACCGACCTCGACCGCGAACTCGACCCCGAGGACCCGAGTCAGCAGCGTCATGAACGCGCCTTGCTCGGGTGAGATCTGCATCATGGAGATCCCTCCGAGCGCTGCGGTCTCGTTGATCAACCCGGCTTGTACCGCGTCGGGCGGCGTGCCGTGCGCAACGAGGTAATCGGCGATCTCAGCGCCGAGGAAGAACGATTTCGGGTCGGTCATCGCGCGCACCGTAGCGCTCCTCGATCTCACCTGACACGCGTGTCAGGGATCGTTCTGCTCCGCCCGTCGATCGAGATCGACTCGGCACACCCGGGGGGATACGAGTGAGCGACGCGCGTGACGCGAGCGACGAGACCGAACGCAACTCGATCGCGGTCAACGTCGCCACGATCGCCGCGGGAGTGCTTGCCGACGACGAAGCCCGTCACGCCGCACGTGCCGAGCGCGACGACGTGTTGTTCCCCGACGAGATGCTCCCGGGAGTCAACAGCGAACCAGTGACGTTACGCGAGGGGTTCGCTCGTGGCGGCGCCGCAACGTTCATCGTCCTCACGCTGCTCAACAGCCTCGATGAGCTCGAGGGTGCTGCACTCAGCGTGCTCGCCCCCGAAATCCGCGACACCTTCGGCGTCAGCAAGGGCGCGCTCGTCTTCATTGCCAGCGCATCCAGCGCATTCTTCGTACTCGGCGCGGTACCGATGGGTTGGCTGGCCGATCGCATCCGTCGCGTGCCCATTGTCGGTGTCTCGAGCCTGTTGTTCGGGGGCTTCGTCTTCATGAGTGGCGTCGCACTCAACGCGTTCATGCTGTTCTGGACTCGCTTCTTCACCGGCATCGCGAAGGCCAACACGATCCCCGTTCACGGATCGCTCATGGCCGATCAGTATCCAATCGGTGTCCGCGCACGCTTGAGCGCGATGAACAACGCGATCGGTCACGGGTTCGCGCTCGCGGCTCCTGTCCTCGTTGCGGGGATCGCCGAGATCGCGGGCGGCACCGAAGGCTGGCGATGGTCTTGGTATCTACTCGGCATCCCAGTCGCCGTCGTCGGCATCGCGGCCTTCACCCTGCGCGAACCGCCGCGCGGCCAATACGAGAAACTCGACGTGCTCGGCGAGGTGATCGAAGACGCCGAGCCGGTCCCCATCTCGATGGAGGCGAGTTTCGAACGACTCCGGCGTATCCGCACGATCCGCTCGGTCCTCGTCGCGTTCTGTGCGCTCGGCTTCGGCTTGTTCTCGGTACCGAGCATCCAGAACTTCTACATGGAAGAACAACTCGGCATGGACGGTCCACTCGAGCGCGGCATCGTCGGCAGCCTCATCGGCGTGCTCGCCCTCCCGGCGCTCCCCTTCATGGGCCGCTACTTCGATCGCTTGTATCGGCGCGATCCTGCCAAGGCGCTCCGATCGGTTGGTTTCATCATCCTTCCCTCGGCGTTGCTCGCGCCGTTGCAGTTCACCGTCGAGAACAAAGTGGCGTTCGTCGCGTTCGGCATACCGCAAGCCGTGCTCACGACGACCGCGTTCGCGATGGTCGGCCCGGTACTCCAAGCCGTCGTGCCGTATCGCATACGCGGGATGGGAACTGCCTACAGCACCATGTGGATCTTCTTCGTCGGCGGGTTCCTCGGTGGAATCATGTCGGGCTTCTTCGTCGATGCTTGGGGCGAGCGCGCAACGATCATGTTGCTCAGCATCCCGACCAGCCTCGTCGGGGGCGCGATGCTCGTCAACGGCGCTCGGTTCATTCGCAACGACTTGTCGCTCGTCGTGCAGGAACTGCGCGAGGAGCTCGACGAGCGCGACCGTCGTGAGGCAATCGACGCCGAACTCCCTGTCATGCAACTCGCGAACGTCGACTTTTCCTACGGGCACGTGCAGGTGCTCTTCGACGTCAACTTCGAAGTCCGACGGGGCGAGACGTTGGCGCTGCTCGGTACGAACGGTGCAGGGAAGAGCACGATCCTGCGCGTCATCAGCGGGCTCGCGATTCCTGAGCGCGGTGTCGTGCGCCTCAACGGCCAGACGTTCACCTACGTCGCGCCCGAGACGCGAGCGCGACTCGGCATCATGCAGCTGCCCGGCGGCAAGGGTGTGTTTCCGAGCATGTCGGTGCGGACGAACCTCGAGGTGAGCGCACGGTTGGCGTCGAAGGACCGCGTCGAGCAGCGCCACCGCATCGACGCGGTCTTCGAGATCTTTCCCGAGCTGCGCGAACGAGCCGCCCAGGCCGCCGGCAGCATGAGCGGTGGCCAACAACAAATGCTCGCGCTCGCTCGAGTCCTGATCCACGAACCCGAGATCCTGCTCATCGACGAACTGAGCCTCGGCCTTGCACCGGTTGTCGTCGAGCGCCTGCTCGAAGTCGTCGACACACTGAAGCAACGCGGCCAGACGATGATCATCGTCGAACAGTCGCTGAACGTCGCCCTGGCGATCGCCGATCGTGCCATCTTCCTCGAAAAGGGTGCGATTCGGTTCGAGGGGGCAGCGAGTGAACTCGCCAACCGAGACGACTTGGCGCGGGCAGTCTTCTTCGGAACCGAGGGCGGCTGATGCTCGCGCTCGAACTCTTCACATCGAACCTGCTGTTCCTCGGGTTGGTCCGCGGGCTCGTCATCGCCCTGATCGCAATGAGCATCATCCTCGTCTACCGATCGAGTCGGGTCATCAACTTCGCGGTCGGCGATCTCGGCGTGCCCTGCGCGGCGTTGTTGGCGATCACCGCGGGAACGCGTGGTTGGCCGTACTGGATCGCATTCGTGTGCATCGTGCTGGTCGGCGCAATGGCCGGTGGTGCCAGCGAGCTGATCATCCGACGCCTCGCGGATCGGCCGAGGGTCACCTCGCTCGTGGCGACAATCGGCATCGGCCAACTTGCGATCTTGGCAGCGATCAGCCTCCCGGAGTACCGCACCGGAAGCTTGCAAGGCAATTATCCGACCCCGTTTCCCAGCGTCGATTGGGAGTTTGCCGGGGCGTCCGTTTCGGGCGCGCAACTCCTCGTGCTCATCGTTGCGCCCACCGTGATGGCGTTGTTGTGGTGGGCATTGGGCGCCACGACCTTCGGCGTCGCGGTGCGGGCGGCGGCGACGAACCGCGACCTCGCCCGCCTCACCGGCGTCAACCCGAAGTGGGTACAGCCTGCGGTGTGGGCGATGGCTGGCGGCGTGTCGGCGATTGCGGTCACGCTCAACGCCTCGATCGACAAGTCGAACCAGCTGCAGTTCTTGGGCGCCGCGACGCTCGCCCGCGGATTGGCTGCGGCCCTGATCGGATCGATGCGTTCATTTCCGCGAGCGGTCCTGGGCGCGATCGTCATCGGAGTCGTCGACCAGGTTCTGACCTTCAACTACACGAGCGAAACCGGACTCGTGCAGTTCATCATCTTCATCGCCGTGCTCGGTCTCGTCGCCCAACAGAGTCGGTCGGCCGAATCCGGCGGGGAAGCCTTCCAGCACGCGACGCGCTTCACCGACATACCGGTGCGGCTCCGAACGATCTGGTGGGTCCGGTTGCTCCCGTGGCTTCCTGGGCTGCTGTTCGTCGTTCTCGCAATGGTCGGTCCTGTCGCCAGCGATCTGAGTGCGCGCCACCTGACGTGGGCCGCGATTCTGGCGTTCGCGATCTGTGCCGTGTCGGTGACGGTCCTCACCGGATGGGCCGGACAGCTGTCGTTGAGCCAGATGGCCTTCGCCGGCATCGGCGCGTTGACGGCGGCCACCCTCGGGCGCGGGTTGCGAGTCGACATCGGTGTCGGCAACACGCGTCTGGTCGACGGCGGTCTCGTCCCGCTGCAATGGCCCGGAACGATCGTGATCGGTGCGGTGTTTGCCACGCTGATTGCCGTTCTCGTCGGACTCAGCGCGTTGCGGGTGCGCGGGCTCCTGCTCGCGGTCTCGACGCTGAGCTTCGGGGTCGCCGCCCAGACGTACCTGTTCCAGCGGCCGTTCTTCACGGGCGGGCGTTCGACCGTTCGCATTCCCCGGATCGATCTCGGTCCGTTCGAGTTCACCCATAAGAACCGGGCGTACTACTACCTCGTCCTCGCGGTGCTCATCGTCGTACTCGTCGTCGTCGCACGCCTTCGCAACTCGGGTGTGGGTCGCATCATCATCGGCGTTCGCGAAAACGAACACGCCGCGGCGTCGATGACGTTGTCGCCGCTGCGGGCGAAGTTGACGGCGTTCGCAATCGGCGGTTTCATCTCCGGACTCGGCGGCGGACTTCTCGGTGGCGCAGGATCCACCTTCAACGCGACCTCGCGCTACTTCCGCGTCACCGATTCGATTCAACTCGTCTCGGCGGTGGTCATCGGAGGGCTCGGAAGCGTATCCGGCGCTGTGACCGGCACCTTGTGGATCTTTGGGCTGCCGACGCTGTTCCCCGACAACGACACGGTTCCGCTCCTCGTGTCCGGAATCGGGCTCCTGCTCGTTGTGCTCTATCTCCCGGGCGGTTTCCACCAGGTCGGCATCGCTGCGAGAGACGCGCTGCTCCGTTGGTACGAACGCCGCCTGCCTGCGGAATCAATCAAGCCGTCGAACGTTGCACCGGCGGCCCTTCGCGTCGTCGACCGCGCGGCGAACTCGTTGAACGCTGACGGTTCGGCGTTGCGAACGAAGGCGCTCACAGTTCGCTTCGATGGCAATGTTGCCGTCGATGACGTCGAGTTCGTCGCCCGCCCCGGCGAGGTCGTTGGGCTCATCGGTACCAATGGCGCAGGCAAGTCGACGTTGCTCAACGCGATCGGCGGGTTCGTTGCTGCGACCGGAACCGTCGAAATGCTCGGCCACGACATCAGCGCAGCGGCCGCGCATCGGCGCGCTCGGCTCGGGCTCGGACGCACGTTCCAGGCCGCGACCTTGTACCCCGAGCTCACCGTCCGCGACACGGTCCAACTCGCGCTCGAGGCGAGGCATCGCACCAGTTTCTGGGGAACCCTGCTCATGCTTCCGCCGACGACGAAGGTCGCACGAACGCGTGCCAACGACGCCGATGACCTCATCGCCTTTCTCGGCCTGGGGCGTTACGCCGAACGTCACATCTCCGAGTTGTCGACCGGCACGCGTCGCATCGTCGAGCTCGCCTCGGTGCTGGCGGTCGGTCCGAAGGTCATCTGCCTCGACGAGCCGACGGCAGGCGTCGCCCAACGCGAAGCCGAGGCGTTCGGCCCGCTGATCGTCAACCTGCGCGCCGAACTCGACGCGACGTTGATCATCGTCGAACACGACATGCCGATGATCTTGTCGATCTCTGATCGCGTCTACTGCCTCGAGTCCGGTCGCATCATCGCGCAGGGCACGGCGGCCGAGATCCGTAACAATCCGCTGGTCGTCGCGAGCTATCTGGGCACCGACCGGCGGGCGATCGACCGAAGCGACAGCGGCGGCTGATCGACGATTCCCCGCGGACGCACAACGGCCCCGGGCCGAGGCCCGGGGCCGATCGCAATCACTGATGCAACGTGTCAGGCCTCAGCCGCAGAATCCGCCGCTGGCGTCGGCGATCTCGGTCACGGCAGCCCAGTCACCGACGTCGCTCGCGTCCTCGTCGAACTCGACGATTCGGAACGCGTCGTCGGCGGCGTACTTGCCTTCACAGATCGTGGCCGAGTCGGTTGTCGGCAGGTCGATTACACCGAACCCGTTGGCCGCCGCGGTCCACGAATCGTTCGTGAGGTCGGCGCCCGCCTTCTCGGCGATCTGCTCGAACATCATCAGCTCTCCGCAGAAATCAGCCACCGCGACGTATTGCTGGACTTGGTGCTCGTCGACGACCTCGACGTCGTTGGGTGCAAGCACGGTCTCACCCGTTGCGTCCTCATAGACCTGGACGCACTGTTCGAGTGAGGCGTTCTTGTTCTCCCAGCGCTCTTGTGCCGTGAGCCCTTCGGCCGTCAAGGCTCCCTGGTACGGGTTGGGGTCGATGCCGGCCTCCTTGGCACCCTGGCCCTCCCCCAACGCTGCCGACGGCATGTCGAAGATCAACAACATGTCGGGGAACGCAGCTTTGATCTTCGTCACGAACTGCTCGGCACCCACTCGCCCACCGGCGAGCAGCAGCGCGCTGACATCTTCGCTCTTCCAACGCTCGATGAAGCTGTCGAGCTGCGTCTGTGCCTGTGCGGTGTCCTCGTCGACGATGTTCAACACTGCGGTCGAACCAGTGTCGAGACCATTGTCTTCGAACCGTTCCACCGCGGCGTTCGCCCGCGCCTCGGTGTCTTGATCGGTGATCACCGCAACCGTCTTGCCTGCGAGGGTGCCCTCTTGGTCGAGGAGGTTGAGCAACACGTCGATGCGTTTCTCGGCGGTGATATCGGGCGTGAGCATGAGCCCCGGCGGCGATTCGTCGATCCACCGCTGCTCGAGCTCGTGGCCGATGTGGATCGTGTCCTTGTCGCGGGTGAGACACAGTTGCGCCTCGCCACTGAAGTCGATGAAGACACCAAGCACCGCGAAGACCTCGTCGTCGTCGGTGAATCCGGCGCAGGCCGCCTGTGCTCCGTTCGGTGCGGTCGGGTCGATCGGGCAATAGACCCGCTTCACCGGTTCGATCGAACGACCGAGCACTCCGCCGTTGTCGTTGATGTACTCGACTGCGGCATCGATCGCCGCGTCTTGATCACCGTGGTTGTAATCGATGAACGGCGCGATGCACTCGTAGTCGACGACCGCGAAACCGAGTTTGATCGAATCGGCGGTGACGCCGCGGAAGCTGTCGGTCAACTCGCCGATGGTCGTGTCGGTCGGCGCGACCGTCGTACCACCGTCGTCGGCCGTCGTCGGTGCGCCTTCGGGTTCGTCTTCCTCCGCACACGCTGCGAACACCAACGCGGCCGCAGCGAGCCCGGCAAGCACCCTGCGAGTGGTACGTCGTTCGGTACCCATGCACATCCCCCCTGGTACGGCCGGACGACATCGAGCGACCCGGCTCGAACCTGACAATAACGTCAGGTTCGCCGACATGCACCGCATCCGACGGGTAAATCGATCCTGCCCCGCATCGTGCGACCGCCGCTCACGCCATCGCGACGAGATCGAGATAGTCGTCGGACCAGTGGTCGACGGTCCCCTCGGGCATGAGCAGCACGCGGTTCGGGGCGAGTTCGGTCACGAACTCGGTGTCGTGGCTGACGAGCAGCATCGCGCCCTTCCACTCCCGCAGCGCGTGGCCAACCGCGGCGCGCGAAGGCGGATCGAGGTTGTTCGTCGGCTCGTCGAGCAACAACAGGTTGTGACTGCCGCCGGTGAGGGTGGCCAACACGAGTTTGGTCTTCTCGCCACCCGACAGCGTTGCGGCGTCCTGGAACGCCATGTCGCCGGGAAGCCCGAACATACCGAGGAGATCGCGGCGCTGCTGATCGGTGAGGTCGGTTGCGTGATCGCGCATGTGATCGATGAGGGTTCGGCCCGCGACGATCGTTTCGTGTTCCTGCGCGTAGTAGCCCATCGACACGTTGTGACCGAGCAGGTGGCCGCCGAGATCGGCCTCGTGTTCGCCGGTGAGGACCTTCAGCAACGTTGTCTTGCCGGCGCCGTTCAGCCCCATGACGAGCATGCGTTCGCCGCGCCCGAGCGTGAAGTTCACGTCTTCGAACACCGTGTTGCGGCCGAAGGCCTTCGCGAGGTCCTCGACGGTGAGCACGGTGACCCCCGACCGCGGCGGGGTTGGCAACTTGACCCGTATTTGTTTCGCTTTCTTGACCTTTTCGATCTTGCTTGCCTCAAGCCGAGCCACGCGAGTATCGAGCGACTTGGCCTGACGCGCGCGCGTCGCCGTCTGCCCGCGCATCTTGTCGGCGAGATCGCTCAGGCGTTTGATTTCTGAGGCCTGCTGCGTTGCCACTTTTCGGCGACGTTCCTCGTCGAGCACGCGCGCCTTCTGATACTGCGAGTACGTGCCCTTGTATTCGACGAGTTCGCCCTCGTCGAGGTGGAGCACACGCGTGATCGACTGATCGAGCAGCGCAAGGTCGTGGCTGACGACCAGCAGCGCGCCGCGATACGTCCGCAAGAACTCGAACAGCCAGTCGCGAGCGTCGATGTCGAGGTGGTTCGTCGGTTCGTCGAGCATCAACGCGTCGCTCCCGGCGAACAGGATGCGGGCCAACTCGACCCGGCGTCGCTCGCCCCCGCTCAAGGCCTCGATCGGCAGATCGAGCCGATCCTTCGCCAGCCCCAATCCGGCGGCGATCCGGCGGACCTCGGCCTCGGCGGCGTAGCCGTCAAGACGTTCGAACTCGTCTTGGGCATTGGCAAGCCGACGAATGTTGCGGTCCGACGGGTCTTCGGCGACCTCGGCCTGGATCTTCTCGATGCGTTGCGCCAGTGCGTCGAGCCCCCGGCCCGACAAGACGTGGCTCAAACCGGTCGATTCGACTCCAGCACCACGCGGCATCGGATCTTGGGGGAGGTACCCGAACGCCTTCGGCCGGGAAATCACCCCTGCGGCCGCCGGCCGATCGCCCGCCAGCACCTTGAGCATGGTGGTCTTGCCCGCCCCGTTGCGACCGACGAGCCCGACCTTGTCGCCTGCGTGCAGTGTGAACGATCCGTGCTCGAGCGTGAGGCGTCCGCCCACCTCGACCGAAAGATCTCGCACCTGCAGCACTCCCCATCATCGCGTAGGTGCACGCTCCAGCCGGGACGGAATCAACTGCCGACCCGAATCCGACACGACGGCGCAAGGTCCCAGGGTGGGACGGACAACCCCGCCGGCCGCACCGGAGGAATCAGCCGGAACCGATCGGGGTTGCGGTTGGCGATGCAACCGTCCTCGACCGAGCGCACTCCGAAGGTGTCCTTCGCCGACCCCACCGCAACGATTCTCGAACTGGATCGGCTGCGGGAGACCGATTCGGCTGTCGCTCGTCGATCGGTGAGCCAGGGCCTTGCGGCGCTCGCCCGCACCCGACCCACCCTCGCGTTGAGCACCGCGCAACGCTGGCTGGCCGAAGGCGGGTCGCACATCGAGTCGACCGTGCAGCGCGGCCTGCGGCCGCTCGTCGAGTCGCGCGATGACACGGCGCTACGAATCGCAGGCTTCGCACCCTCGGTAGCGGTGCGAGTCGTCGACCTGTCGATCGACGACGACCACGCCCCCGCGTTCGGGACTGCACTGCACTTCAGCGCGCGCGTCGTGTCGAACGAGACCAGGGCGGTTCCCGTCCTCGTCGAGTATCGCATCGAGCATCGCAACGACGACGGCGCCTGGCGGTACGCGCGCGGTCGGCTGATGACCCGAACGCTCGATCCGTTGACCGACGCTCGCATCCGCCGTACGCACCGACTCCCCCGCGCTCCATCGAGCCGCTGGGCACCCGGACCTGCCCGCCTCGTCGTCGGAGTGAACGGACGCGACCTCGCCGCCGCCACCTTTACGCTCTGACCCCCGACCCTCCCGCGGGTTCCGACGTCCCGACGAGGCAAGAGGGCTGTCGACCACGCCGTTCAGGCGCGGCGCATCGGAGTGTGGGGGATGCCATCCTCGATGAAGTCGGTGCCGTCGACGACAAAGCCGAGACGCTCGTACCAACCCAAGAGATGTGACTGCGCGTCGAGCACGACCGCCTGATCACCCGCAATGTCGAGTGCTGCACGCATCAGCGCCGCGGCGAAACCTCGGCGACGAAACGATGCTCGCACGGCGACGCGACCGATGCGACGAGAGGCATCGGGTTCCACGATCACTCGTAGGGTCGCGACGACGTCACCGTCTTGTTCGATCCAGCACTGTTCGGTACTGGGTTCGAGATCTCGTCCGTCGAGATCGTTGAACACGCAGTCTTGCTCGACGACGAACACCTCGGCCCGAAGCCGAAGAATCCGGTAGAGCGTCGGCGGGTCGAGGTCGATGGTGCGCGAGCGCCGGATCTCGCTCGCTCCGGTCATTCCTCGGTCGCGAGATCGCGGCGCAACGCCGAGTTCCCCCACGAGTATCCGGGTGCGCCCGCCTCGTTCCAGTTCTTGACGTAATCGAAGAACTCCGGACCGAACGGGTCGCGTCCGGTCAGCGGCATCGCTCCGCGGTGCACCGTCCAGTCCCACGGTGCGAGCGTCTGCGCACGCTCGAAGTGCGGAGCCGCGGCCTCGTCGTGTCCGGCTCGGTGCAACCACGCGCCGACTCGGCGGTGGAGCCGCGCGAGTTGGTCGTTGGCGGAAGGCTGGTTCTGGAACTCGGCGACCCGATCCAGGCTGAGCGGGAGTTCGCCGTCGCGCACCCACGCGCGGAGCTGATTGTGGTGCACTTCGCTCTCGATGCCCGTGAAGTCCTTGAACAAGTCGTTCACCGGTGTCATGTCGGGCGGGCGCACGATCCGATCGTCTTCGTCGATCCAGATCGCGGTCGGAACGTTGATGATGCCGTACTGCTCAGCCACTCGATGGTCGACGTCGATCACGCACGGATAGGTCGGGTTGGCGGCTTCGATCCATTCCCGTGCCGCCTCGACTTCGTCGAGAGCAATTGCGATCACCGTGAAACCGAGCTCGCCGAGTTCGGCGTACAAGTCCTGCCACCCGGGCAGGTCATAGCGGCAGCCTCACCAACTCGCCCAGGCGATGAGCACCTTCTTCTTGCGGCCCACGCTGGACAGCGAGAACTGCTCGCCACTCAGCGTCGGCAGGGTGAAGTCCGGAGCCTGGCGGTCGCGCAACGCCGTACCCACCGCAACGGGGTCGGCCCCGATCGCCGCGACGCCCGCATCGGCGTCGACGACCACGGGACGGTGCAACGCTGCACCGAGCGCCTCGATGGCAACGGCGTCGTCGACGACCAGCGCGGCACGATCACGGACGGGAACGCACACGTCGCCCCGACACAACCCTTCGGCCTTGAGCTCCCAACCGGTTGCCGCGGCGAGGTCGCCAACCGCGATGGTCGGTCCCGCGACGGCAACTTCGCCATCCTCGTGCAGGATTGTGAACGTCATCGATCGTCCTTTCGCTGTGGCGCAAGGTAGCCGGTCGCCGATTGGATCCTCCGGCCTCGTCGCCGGCGGATCGGCATTCGAGTCGGTCTCGCGCGCATCGGTCGCCCGATCAGAGCGGCGAACCCGGAGCAACGAGCGGCCACGGGCGTTCGCGCTCGAACACCTGAGCGAGATCGAGCAACCACGCCTCCCGGTGGTGCGGTGCGAGGACCTGCAAGCCGATCGGCAGACCCCGGGACAGTCCGATCGGAATGGAGATGGCCGGGCTGCCGTAGATGTTGGCCGGAATCGTGAGCGCGCCGTTGTTGCCGAGACCGGCTTGTTGCCCCTCGACTTCCTGCGGCAACGGGCCTGTTTTCGAGAATGCGATATCGGGGTTGGTGG
Organism: Actinomycetota bacterium; assembly: GCA_005772765.1. Lineage (GTDB taxonomy): Bacteria > Actinomycetota > Acidimicrobiia > IMCC26256 > PALSA-610 > SXJQ01. The sequence continues at coordinate 12,117 of SXIR01000139.1, read as the reverse complement.
ACGCGAAGACGAAGTCGACCTCGTCGAAGATCGCCGCCATCCCTTCGTTCATCGCGACACGTTGCGCTTCGATGCGCCCTCGGGTCTTGATGTCGTACATCTGGTGGGCGATCTTCAAGCCGAATCCGATCTCCATGGTGAGATCGTTCTCGCACTCCGGATAGCGATCGCCGAGTTCCATCACGATTTCGGAGAGGCCGGACATCGCCCACTCGAACGAGAGTTCCGGAGTCTTCACCGGGATGTCGATGATCTCGAGACCGACGTACTTCGCCAACCACTCCGCCGCAGCCGTCACCTGATCGACGAGGTCGGAGTGCACCACGGCGCTACCGAGTGTCGGTGCAATCGCGGCCTTCTTCCCGCGCAGCGACTCCAGCGTCGAGCCGAGTCCGGCCTCCCAACCATCGACCCGCGGCAACGAGTACGGGTCACGACGATCGAAGCCGTTGCACACGTCGAGATAGCGAGCCGTGTCGCGCACCGAGCGAGCGAGACACCCGCTCACCGCGGTGAGCGACGCCATCACCATGTTCGGCCCCTTGGGAATGCGGCCGTAGGTGTTCTTCAGGCCGAGCGTTCCCGTGAACGCGGCCGGAATACGAATCGAGCCTCCACCGTCGCCACCGGTAGCGATGGTGCACAGTCCACCTGCGACGGCGCTCGCGGCACCACCGCTCGAGCCTCCGGGCGTGTGATCGGGTTGCCACGGATTCGACGTCGCGCCGTTCAACTTCGTGAAGGTGAGGTTCACGCCGCCGAACTCACTGCTGGTCGTGAGCCCGAAGGGCACGGCACCGCCATCAGCTTCGAGTCGTCCCACCATGGTGCTCGAGCGTTCGGCGATGTGGTCCTTGAACACCAGGCTCGCTTCGGTGGCCGGCCACCCGGCAACGCTCGTGAGCTCTTTGACGCCGATGGGGACACCACCGAACGGCTTCGTCACGTCGGCGTTCGTCGCAGCGGCCCGCGCTCGATCGGCGTCGATGAAGCTGAACGCGTTCAAGGTGCTGCGTTCGACAGCCGCCAGCGTTGCGTCGAGTTCTTCGAGCGGCGACCGGTCACCGGCGCGAAAGGCGTCGACGAGCGAACACGTGTCACCCAGCCAAGGCGTATCGATCATGACGTCCCTCCCGTTGGGCCACCCCGGGCGGCCACCGGGGCCGCAACCTACCCGGGGTTCGTGGGCGGGGGTCCAGCCGAACCTCGCGGGTCGGGCTCGTGTGCCGGGCTCTGCGTCGTGGCGCGCGCCGACGCGACGGCATCGTGCTCCCCTCGCAGTCGATCGACCACCCAGACCAACGCCGGTACCACCGCCGCCAACCAACCGAGCGGGCGGACTCTCGGAAACAACGTCGGCCACTCGAAGATCGGCGGGTACTTCCAGCGGGCCTGCTGCACCGCGATGAACACGCCGACCAGGAGCGCCGCCGCGGGCCCCGCCAGCGCCAACATCGTCCGACGTCCACGCAGCGCCGCAACGGCGAGCAGCCCCAACACCGCGGCGACCCACAGGGGCACGACGACCAACGTGACCGCACCGAGTGCGACGCCGACCCCCGACGCCCGCGCCCACGGCCACGGATGCCGCGACCGGTCGCCGAGCGGCCACAGACCCCCGCCGAACGTCGGATGGTCGGATGCCCCGCGTGCTACCGCACCGTGCCGACGGCGCATCGCGATGAGCATTGCGATGGCACCCAGGCACGCCGCGCCCGAGATCAGCAGTGCCCAGCGCACGCGCCGTTGCGGTGTCCACTCCAGCTCGACCACGGTGGTCGCATCACTCGCGGCGATGATCCAGCCGTTCGCGTACCCATCGATCAGGGTCGGCGCGCCGAGATCGACGCCGTCGACGCGTGCGTGCCAACCGGCGTTGTGGCTCTGGCCGAGCACGAGCCATGCGGCTCGTGCACCCTGCGCGACCTCGATGGTCATCGAGGTGCGCCCGTCGTTGACGACTCGTACGTCTCGGCTCGGTTCGTCGGGAGCCCCCGATACAACGGTCGAGTGGGTCGCAGGTTCGATCACGAGTCGATCGATGTCGATCGCGGTATCGACGCCGCGTGCGGTTGTCACCGTGTGCGTTCCCGCAGCGAGCGCAATGGGCGTGTCGCCACACGTCGAGATCACGAACTCCGGCCGGTCGAGCTCGGGCGGCGATTCGCTCGCCGTCCGATCGGACGAGCGGAGCACAACACCGACTGCCTCCCCGTCGATCGCGAGGAGGTCGTGGCGACACCCGCCGAGGTCGAGGCTGCGACGAGTCCAGTTCGTGGCGACGATGCCCGTCGAGGCGATCGCGACCGGCAAGTCACGCGGCGCGCTGTCGTAGTAACTCGATCCCTGCCGAGCGTCGATCTCCTGCACCGAGATACGCAAGCGCCGGCCCGTCAACGCGCGCGGCATTTCGACCGAGACCGTGGCGGTGGCATTCGCCGTGTCCGATTCCTCGATCGTCGGCACGTCGACCACCACCTCGTCACCATCGACATCGATCAGGAGGCGGGTCGGCAGCGAGTGACGACCGTCGGCAATGACCGTGAGCTCGAGGCGATCGACAGGCGACGGATCAACCCGTTCGATCTCGATCCAGCTGTCCCGCACTGCACCGATCGGAGGCATCCACGCCGTCGTGGGATCGGCATCGAACGCCAGGGCGGCCGAACACGTCCAACAGCCAGGAATCACGTTGCTCGCGGTGACCGCCCGCACCCCGTCGAGCAGGTCGATGCCGAGCACCGTGTCGAGTTGGCGCCGGTCGTACGGATTCGGGTTGACGCGCGCCGTTCCGCGCAACGCGAACGCAGTCGAACCGGCGACGTCGAAGCGGCGATCGAGCGACAGCTCCTCGTCGTAGCGCGGCGGGACAGGAGCGATCCGCGCCCGGGACATGACGTAGCTCACCGAAGCATTCGTCGGAGCGAGGTCGGTGAGATCGACGGGCAGCCGAACGACCTCGTGTGCACGGACGACGCCACGTACTCGGTCGGCGAGGACGATCTCGGCGAACCCGACGGCCGACTGTCCGCTGTAGAGCGGACCGTCCCCGGCATTCGTCGTGAGGACCTCGATCGAGAGACGCTCGAAGCTGCTCTCCGAGAACGCGATCGTCTGGCCGTCGATCGAGCGCGACGTGTCGTCGAGGTCGACGTCGATCGCTCGGTCGCCGTCGAATCGAAGCCGAACCCGTGTGATGGACCGATCGACCGGACCATTGCGGACCTGCACCAAGGTCACACGGTCGGTCGTGATCGGTTCGACCAACGTGATCTCGATGCGATCCCCGACGGCGCGATCGAAGGCCGAGGTCTTCCACGACGTCGCGGGATCGCCATCGAACGCCCGGGCCGGACGGTCCTCCGGTGTGTAGGCAATCGGGTTGCCAGTCCCCGTACCCGCGATCGTCGCGATCATCGGGCCACCCGTGTCGAGGTACTCGACCACCGACGCGGCGTCGTCGTCCGCGTCGGGAAACACGGGCAGTCGAGCGTCGGTCAGGTCATTCTCGATCGGTTCGAACCCAGCGGTCTCGGTTTCGCCGACGTTGTCGCGCAGCGTGCTCCACCGTCGACCGCGACGACGGTTGGAGTCGGTCACGACCAGCCGACCCGCCGAGGCGATGGCGTCGTCGAGTGCTTCGGAGTCGAGCCCCGCAGACTCGAGGACTGCGCGATCGCGGGCCACGAGGCCGACCTCGGCCGCGTCGACCAAGCCTTCGCCGTCGCCGCTGACGATCGTCGTACCGTCCACCGGGTACACCCGCACGATGGGTTGCGGGTCGTCGACCTCGAGCACCGCAACCGAGTGCGGCATTGCACCGACCGGCCCGAGCAGCGACCGCTCGTCGATCCCATCCACTACTCCGAAGCTGGGCGTTTCGACGGCCGGGTCGAGCACAGGCCCGTACCCCGTCGGCGCACCGAGCCCTTCCACGCGTTCGAGGAACGCCGCCAGTTCGCGCGGCCGGACGAGGTTGTACCGCTCCCACTCGATGTCGTTGCGGACCACGACGGTTCCAACCCCGAGGCGCCGGAGCACCTCGACGAAGCCGTCCGGATCCGCACTCGACTCCTGCAGACGTCGATCGAGTGCATTGAGGAGGTCTGCGCTCGCGGCCGATCCGTAGGGAATCAGTTCGCGAGCAACGTAAGGACGTTCGATGAGACCGGGCGTGATCGGGTCGACGGTGACACCCCACCGATAGGCCGCGAAGTCTTCGCCTGGAATTTCGATCACTCGAGTTGAGCGCTCGGCTGTGTCGATCGCGTTGGCGACGTCGTACCAGTACGCGGGGACCTCCTCGTCGCGGAGCAGGTTTTCGCCGTACAGGGAACCCGACCAGAGCGCCGGGAACGACCCGAGGACGAGTCCACCGACCACCATCGGTGTCGCAACGGCGAGTCGAGGGCGAGCGTGCCGCCGCAACCAACCGACCGCCGCGTCGACACCGGCGCCGAGGAACATCGCGAGACTCAAGGTCACCAAGGGCACCGCCCTCGGCGTGCTCCGCAGCGCGAGACCCGCGGTCGATGTCGTCGCAAAGGCCTTGAACAACGAACCGAGTGGGTTCGGGCTGTCGTACGGGTGCGCGCCGACGGCAACGACCGTGCCCACCAAGAGCAGCCAGGCGAAGAATCCACGATGACGCCACCGCACCATCACCGCCGCGCCAATCGCGAGCGCGACCAGTCCGTACGTCATGACGATCAACGACAAGTTCTGGGTGTACGGCGTCGAACCTTCGATCCACGGGCCGAGGCGATCGCGGCCGTAGAAGAACCAGTAGCCGAGCCCGCGCAGCACTTCGTTGGGTGCAGAGGTCCGCGCGACGACCGCAACCGTCTCGCTATAGCGCAAGACGTTGATGCCGTAGCCCCCTTGTATCGACAGCCCCGCGATCCACCACAACGACATTGCGACCGACGAGACGCCGATCCGCGCCACGACACCGAGCACGGAGCGCAGACCGATACTTCGCTCACCGAGCCACGCCCACATCACCCATAAGGCCGGCGCAACACCCGCGAATACCAACGACGTCGCGTTGACGCCGCCGACGATCTGCACGACGAGGGCGAACGCCAACGGCGCGCGCCAACCGCCCTCGCGCACGGCACGAATCGCGAGGGCGAGCAAGAACCCCAGCGCCGCCCACGGCATCAGCAACGCCGAAAGCCGCGCCGAAGAGTGCAACAGATACGGACTCCACGCGTACGCCAGCGCGGCAACCACCACGCCCGGTCCGGCCCGGCCGAGCTGCCGTGCGAGCGCCAGGATTCCGAGTGCGGCCGCGAACACCAACGAACCCAGCCACAAACGTTGCGCGAGCCAATCGGGGACGCCCAGCCGTTCCATCGCGGCGTAATACGGCCCCATCGGGAACACGTACCCGATCGTTTGGTGCGTCACGGTGCCCAACCCGACGTTGGGATCCCACATCGTCTGCGCGCGAGCGACGAGGCGTTCCGGGTCGAGGTACAAGTAAGACTTGGTGTCGGCCGACACCTTGCCGACGTCGCTGAGGATCGCCGGCACGTACGCGAGGAGTCCGAGCAGCGAGTAGCCCCCGATCCGTTCGCGCCGGCCGGTGCGTTGCGTCGCGGTCGGTGGTTCGATCACAGCCCGCGGCGGCGACGGGCGTCGGCCGCAAGCACGGCGAGCGTCGAGTAGGCCGTCGCGGGCCACGTGAACTGCTGCGCGTGCTCGAGCGCGCCCCTCGTCATCCGATCGAGCAACTCGCGATCGTTGAGCAGCCGCACGAGCGCCTCGGCCAAGCCTTGATCATCGTCGGCGAGCAGTCCGCTCCGGCCTTCGGCAACGGCGTCTTGATGCCCGGCGATACGGGTCGCGACCGCCGGGGTGCCGCACGCGGCGGCCTCGGTGAGTGTCATGCCCCAGCCTTCGTGCGCCGATGCGCTCGCCGCGACCCACGCCTCGCGGTAGAGCCGGATTTTCTCCTCTTCGGAGACCCGGCCCGCGAGCGTGATCCAGCCGGTGGCGTCGGCCGCCGCGATCTGCGCTTCGAGCGCGTCGCGTTCGTAGCCGTCACCAACCAACGTCGCGCGCAGCGCGGGTACCCGCGGCTTCGCGGCAACCAACGCGTCGACGAGTCCGTGGAAACGCTTCACCGGGACCAAGCGACCGACGGCGACGACGTGCGGGTCGATCGACTTCGGCCCGCCCGGCGAGTAGATGTCGTCGATCCCGACGGGCACGACGTGCAGTCTGTGCGGCCGCAACCCCAGTTTCTCCTGGAGTTCGCGCTTGGACGACTGGGACAAGGTGATGACGTCGGTCCACCGGTAGAACGGCGGCGCGATCTTGAACTCGAGCGCGCGTCCGAGCGATGCGAGACGAGGCGGCAGCGACATTTCCCACATCGTGTCGTGCACGTGATGGAGCCAGACGACCTTCGGGCCGCGGCACCAGACCGGCGAGAACCAGGGAACGCCGTTCCAGATCTCGACGAGCGCGTCACGGTTGCCGTGCCACCGTTTGATCTCGCTGAACGCCGCACGGGGAAACACGAGGTATCGCCCGGCCTTGCGGATCACGCGATATCCGTCGCGCCAAGCGACCTGAGGGTGCCCCGGCGCGTGTGACGTTCGCATCGTGATGTCGAGACCGGCCTTCGCCCACAGTTCCGCAACGCGAGCGACGTGCACTTCGCTCCCGCCCGCTTCGGGATCGTCGAGGTCACGCCACGCCAGGATCGAGACGGTGCGGATGCCCGCTTCGGCGGCAAGCGCGCGCATCTGTTCGACCAGATCGCCGGCAGCCGTCGACAAGCCCAACTCGGTCGAGTCGGCTGGATCGGCAGTGCCGGCGTTCGCCGGATCGGCGTGGGTCCCGTTCACGAAGGGGCGAGTGTAGGGCTCGGTCCCCGGCCCTTCGACCGGCCGAAACGCGAACGTGACCAGGCCAACAAGGGCCGTTCGACCAAGTACCAACTGGCGGCGGCGAGCACCAAGGTCACTGCGGCCGCTGCGACGACGATCGCCGACGCGCCCCAGAACCCACGGTCGAAGATGGGATGATCCTCGACCAACTTGCCGATCACGAGCGTGTGCCATAGGTAGATCCCGTACGAGATCGTCCCGATCCAAACCAGGCCGCGGTGGCGCAACGTCCGGTGCACGACGGTTCGTGCGCCCGGGGCCAGCACCAACGGCGTCACGAGCAGCGTTGCGATGATGGGCTGCATCAGCCGTTGCCAGGTCTGCTGAGCACTCGACGCTTGCAGGTAGGGGAAGTCGGGCCAGGCCAACACGATGAAGAGCAGCCCGGCACCACCCCACCACCACCCCGTGCGCGTGCCGAGTTCGCCCAGCCGGCGCTGCACCGCGGGCCTCGAACCGGCGACGACGACCGCGAGCACCATCCCTGCGCCGAGCGACACGAGACCGGCGCCGAACACGGTGATCAGCCCGCCGAGCGGCACTTCGGTCGCCCACGGTGTGTGGTACGTGAACACGAACACGCACGCCACCCCGATCGGGATGCAGCCCGCGGCCATGGTCATCGCTCGCCGAAACGCCAACGGATCCGTTGCGCGGCGCGATGAACCGGCGCGCCAGCGCAGGGCTGCCATCCAGAGCGGCACGAACGCGTAGAAGGTCACCTCGGCGACGAGCGACCACGACACCGACAAACCGCCGTAGTCGACTCCGCCGAACTCCGCGACCCAACGTTCCGGGAAGTACAGGTACGTCAAGGTGGCGTGACGAATCATCGCGGAGCGCGACGCGAAGTCGATCTCGCCGAGACCGAACCAGGTGACGCCACCCACGAAGAGCACGAGCCAGTAGGCGGGAAAGATGCGCGCCGCTCGCCGGAATGCATAGGGCAGGGCGGCGGGTGTGGCTTGGCCCGAGAACCAAGACCGGATGTACATCGACGTGATCAAGAAACCCGACAGCACGAAGAACACTTGAACGCCGACGTTGAGGTGGAACACGTAGTCGAACACGCGTGTCGGCGGCACGATCGTCGAACCGAACCACTCGAACGAGACATCCGGGCCCCGAGCGAACAGCGCGGGCGCTGCGGGGACGATGTGGAACAAGAACACTGCGATCACTGCGAGTGCGCGCAATCCGTCGAGTTCGCGATAACGCTCGACCTCGGACGGCGGCGCGCTCGACCGCGCCGATTCGGGCGGCCCCGCGTGCAGGTCGTTCATCGGAGTTCGATGGCTTCGGTCATGGACGCGACGAGCCTACGGGCGACGGTAGCGTCGTGGCCTCATGCGCGATCGGACCGCGACCGGCGACGCCGACCCCGCGAGTCGAGCGGGTGACCCCACCAACGAAGGTCGAGACGACCGCGTCGAGAACCTCGTCAGCCGGGCGGTCCAGGCCGCGCAACGGGTCGGACCGTTCGTGCTGGTCGCCGGCGTCGTCGCGTTGCTGTACGGCGTCTGGATCACCGATCATGCGCTGTTGACCCACGAAGGGACCGACCCGTACTCGCGCACGGCACAACTCGTGATCGAGGTCGACAACGGCAACATTCCGCCGCAGTTGCTTCCCGACGCACGGGGTGGCAGCGGGAGCGCGTTCGGCCGGTACTACCCGCCGATTCCGTTCGGCGTCGCGACCGCGATCGCGATGGCGACCGACGATGTGGTACTCGGCGTCAACCTGGCGTTCGTCGCGGCGGCGGCCGGGTCGGCGATCACGATGGCGTGGGCCGCCCGCCGGCTCGGCGGTGACCGAGCGCTCGTGACCGGCGCCGCGATCGTCTACCTCGCCCTCCCGTACCACCTGTTCGATGTGCACGTCCGCGGCGCGCTCGGGGAGTCATTCGCGTTCGTCTTCCTGCCGCTCCTCGTCGTCGGGATGTGGACTGCCGGCCTCGACGGTCGGTGGTCGGGCGCCGCGGTTGTCGGCGTCGCCGGCTTGTTGTTGTCGCACACGATCAGCGGGGTGATCGCGGTCGTCTTCGTCGCGCTGGTCGCCGGCCGTGCGTTGTACGTTCGATCGAGGGCCGGAGTCGTTGCGGTTGTCGTGAGCGGCGCTTTGGGACTGGCGCTCAGTGCGTGGTTCCTGCTTCCCCAACAACTCGAGCTGTCCGATGTGTGGGTGAGCGATCAGCGACACATGCTGGCAACCGACGACGCCGTTGTCGGCCATGCCGTTCCGGCTGGCGACCTCATTGGCTCGTGGCGCAACGGGTTTCGCGGGTACGACGATCCTCCGTACCTTGCCGACGTCGGGCAGGACTGCTGGCTGTACTTCTGCGGCGGCGAGAATTTCGCGCTCGGCCCGGTCACACTCGCCCTTCCGTTCGTCGCCGCAACGTTGCTGCTTCGGCGCCGACGCACCAAGCCCTTGCCCGTCGAGCGAACCCACGAACGCAGCATCGCCGCGGCCGCGCTCGCGAGCACGCTCGTCGGCGCAACGATCGTGTGGCTCGGCTTTGTCGTCGTTCCTCGACCGTTGATGTGGTTGGCACCCGGACCAGCCGGCTACGTGCAGTTTCCGTGGCGTGCGCTCGCGCCGATCGGAGTCGCCACGACGTTGTTGTGGGTGCTGTTGCTGCGCGATCGACGCCACGGCGGAACCGCGTTGGTGTTGATCGGCATCGCCGCCGCGCTGCTTGTCCCTGCGGCGCAACGTGAACCGTGGGTACGCGCCGACATCGTCGACGCGTGTTTCACCGCAGCCGACGTGCGCGATTCGGCCGACCCCGTCGCTCCGGGTTGTTTCGTTGCCGGTGACCTTGGATTCGTTCCGCCCGCCGACGGCGGCACCGATTCTCGCCGAGGCCGCGGCGCACGGGGGTTCACGACCGGAAACGACTATCTACCGGTCTCGGCGGACGAGTTCGATCCCCAGCTCGGTGTGCCCAGTGCTCCGACCGTGGATTCCGATGGTGAGGTGCTGACGTGGCACCGCACCGGCGACGGCCTGCAAGCGACCGTCCGCAGCGCGGCGGCAGCAACCGTCCGCCTGCCGGTCAGCCGATACCGGTTCACACGAGTCCGAAGCGACCGTGAGGAGGCCGAGGTGCTGGCGGCCGAAGCATCGAACGGAATCGTGGTGGTCGCCGTCCCCTCCGGAACGACGACCATTACGGTCGATCGCACCCGCACTGGCGCCGAACTCGCCGCGGTCGCAGTGTCGGTGACGGCGGGTGCATTGCTCGGCGCCGCCGCCTATCGACGCCGCCGCCCCGGAAAACGCGCGAGAGTCACCCGGGAAGTCCACCAATCCCGCCAATCCTCATGAGCGAAGCCACCCCTACCCCCAGCACTGAATCGACCCCTGAACCCACCCTTGGCCCTACCCCGGGCGGAACCCGCCGCGTCGTCCGCTCGGCGTGGCGCCGCAGGTCCGCGGTCAGCCCCGATCGGGCCGTGCTCGTGGTCGTCGGCCTCGCCTTCGTCGTGCGGGTCTTGTGGGTCTGGTATGGCCACCGGACGGCCGAGGTCGGCGATCCGTTCCAGTACGTGTACTACGGACTCGAGCTGGCCCAGGGCAACGGGTACGACAGTTACCCAGCACTGACGACCCCGTGGCCGGACGTTCCCACCGCGTTCTATGCGATTGGTTACCCGGCGTTTCTCGCGTTGGTGTTCGCCGTCGCGCGTCCGTTCGGTTTCACGGTGTCACCGGGCGACGTTGCGTTCTCCGAGGCCGCGTGGGTCTATGGCGTGACGCAGGCGATCCTCGGGGCGATCACCGTGTACTTCGTCGCTCGAATCGCCCGACGGCTCCTCGGTCCACGCGCCGGGGTCATTGCGGCCGTCATCGTCGCGTGCTGGCCGAACCTCATCATCTACACCGCAACCGCGCACGTCGAAACGCTGTACCTGTTTCTCCTCACCGCCGCGGTGCTCGTGATGCTGCCCGCGTTCGCAGCCGACTCGACGAGCCGATGGACTCGCCTCGTCACCGCCGGCACGTTGCTCGGGCTCAGCGCCCAAGTGCGGCCGCTCGTTGCGCTCATCACGCCGGCGATCGTGATCGCCGCCCGACGCCGACCCGACAACTGGGGCGTCGCCATCCGACGATCCGGGTTGGTGATCATCACCATGCTGGCGGTACTGGCGCCCTGGACGATCCGCAACGCAATGGTGATGCCCGGCTTCGTCTTGATCACCACCGGAAGCGGTGACGCCGCGTGTATGGCCCGATACCCAGACGCCCCGGGCGATTTCGTGAGCCAATCGCCGGGGTGCTTGAACGATGCCGGCAACGTTCCGTGGGACGAGGCCGAGATCATCAAGAACCGCGAGAACACGAGTCGCGCGATCGAGTTCATCCTGCAAGAACCCAAGCAGGAGTTGCGGTTGTGGTTCTGGCGCGGGTTTCGCGCGTTCGAAGGTGACCACGAAGGCCGCATCGCGCTCGAAGCCCGCGACGCGGCCACCGACGAGTACATCAACCCGCTCTTCACGAACCGAGGACGCGACGTCGCCGACCGAATCTGCGACCTCTACTACTGGGGCGTGCTCGCGCTCGCAGGGCTGGGGCTCGGCCGCTTTCGCCGCTCCGTGCATCGGGGCGGGACCGCGTTGATCTTCGGCGGCATCTTTGCGGGCGTCATCGTGCCATTCATGCTGTTCGGCGACTCTCGCTACAAGCTCCCGATGCATCCGTTCGTCGCGGTGATTGCAACGGTCGGGGTCCTGCGGTTACTCGAACTCCGCGCCGCAGATCGAGCCGGTGGCCCGGATCGGGACGAACTCACGTCGACCGCCGACTCGCGACCGCCGATCGAAGCAACCTCGGCACCGCTCCCATGACCACCAAACGGGCCCTGACGCAGGCAATCACGATCGTGTTGCCGGTGTACAACGAGACCCACCGAGCGGGTCCGAGCGTGATCGCATTGATCGACTTCGTCCGTTCCCTGCCGACCGGCAGCGAGTTGGTGTTCGTCGACGACGGCAGCCAGGACGGCACCGCCGAGCTCATCGAGAAGGCATTGGCGACTCACGACGCCGGTCGGCTCGCTCGGGTGCTTGTCGAACCGCATCGCGGGAAGGGAGCAGCGACCCGCACCGGGTTGCTCTCGGCATCGACCCCACTCGTCGGATTCTGCGATATCGACTTGGCCACCCCGCTGCCGTCCTTCCTCGAGGTCGCGATCGCAGCGGAACGCGCG
>SXIR01000138.1 GCA_005772765.1 Actinomycetota bacterium | reverse complement strand
GGTGGCGCCAAGCGGGTGCCCGAGCGCGATCGCGCCGCCGTTCGGGTTGACCTTCGCGGGATCGGCGCCGGTTTCCTTCAGCCACGCGAGCACCACCGAGGCAAACGCCGCGTTGATCTCGACCGTGTCGATGTCGTCGATGGTCATCCCGGCCTTGCGAAGCGCGTGTTCGGTCGCGGGGATTGGCGCGGTGAGCATCCACACCGGATCAGCGCCGCGAACCGAGAGATGGTGGATCCGCGCTCGAGGAGTGAGCCCGTGGGCCTTCACCGCAGCTTCGTTCGCGATGAGCAACGCGGCCGAGGCGTCGGAGATCTGCGAACTCACGGCCGCAGTGACGCGACCGCCCTCGACGAGCGTCTTCAGCGATCGGATCTTGTCGACGTCGGGCTCACGCGGCCCCTCGTCGAAGTCGAGACCGTTGCACGGAGCGATCTCGCGTTCGAAGCGGCCTTCGGCGCACGCCCGCAGCGCACGCGTGTGGCTCTCGATCGCGAACGCTTCCATGTCGTCGCGCGAGCACTCCCAATGCTCGGCGATCATCTCGGCGCTGCGGAACTGGCTGACCGCTTGGGTGCCGTAGCGCGCCTCCCACCCGGGCGAGCCGCTGAAGGGGTTCTCGAACCCCATCGGTTGCGCGACCGTCATCGCTGAGCTGATCGGGATGAGGCTCATGTTCTGGACGCCGCCCGCGACGACGAGATCCATCGTGCCGCTCATCACCGCCTGCGCCGCGAAGTGCACCGCTTGCTGGGCGCTTCCGCACTGGCGATCGACCGTTGTGCCTGGGACGTGGTCGGGAAAACCCGCGGCAAGCCAACAGGTACGGGCAATGTCGCCGGCTTGGGGTCCGATGGTGTCGACGCATCCGAAGACGACATCGTCGACGGCCCCCGGATCGATGCCCGAGCGTTCGACCAGCGCTGCGATCGAGTTAGCGCCGAGGTCGGCCGGATGCACGCCGCTCAAGCCGCCGCCGCGTCGTCCGACTGGCGTCCGAACCGCTTCGACGATGTAAGCCTCGGCCATGGTGTCCCCTTCGGTGACAGTTGCGACGGTGTTGGTTCAGAGGATCGCGCGTCCGACGGCCCGGCGATGCCAGGAGGTGTCGCCCCACGCGCGTTCGAGGGCCCAAGCCCGCTTCATGAACAAGTGGAGGTCGTACTCGGTGGTGTACCCGATGGCCCCGTGACATTGGAGCGCGACCCGGCTGGCCTGCGCGGCGGCATCACCTGCGCGAACCTTCGCCATGCTGACGTGGGTCGCCGCGTCCGGGTCGTCCGTACTCATGGTGGCGGCCGCGCGGTACACGAGCGGGCGCGCGAACTCGAGGGCCGTGCGCGCGTTTGCCAGGTGGTGTTTGACGGCTTGAAAGGTGCCGATCTTCACGCCGAACTGTTCGCGTTCACGTGCGTACTCGACCGTCATCGAGACCATGCGATCCGCCAAGCCGACGAGTTGCGCCGCGGTGCCGAGGGCGCCGCGGCGAAAGACGCGCGCCGCCGCTGCGACGGGCGCGACCGGCGCGACCTCGGGAAGCTCGACCGAGAACAAACGCCGAGCACCGTCGACCGAGTCGCGCGCGGTGAGCCCGGCCTCGGAACGCGGAACGACCCGAACGCCGTCGGCGGCGATGCTGACGATCACCGTTGCGGTGTCGGCCCAGACGCCAAACGGCGACTCGGGGGAGATGACGCACGCCGATGCGTCGCCGTCGACCCAACCTTCGGGTGCGGCGACGAGCGCGGTGTCGACGATCGGTTCGGGCAGTGCGCAGCGCCCGGATTCTTCCAGCAAGAGGACGAGGTCGACCTCGGTCATTCCGAACCCGCCGCGTGCTTCGTCGGACATCACGGCCAACGCGCCCATCTCGGCCAGCGCCGACCACACCTGGTTGGCACGTCCGTCGGCATTCGACCATGCGGCCCGCACGACGTCGGGCGGGCATTCCTTCGCGAGGAGATCGCGCACGGCCGCAGCGAGCTCGAGTTGTTCGTCGGTGAACGCGAACCGCATCGTCACCGCCTCGGCAATCCGAGGACGCGTTCGGCGACGACGTTGCGTTGGATCTCGTTCGTCCCGGCGTAGATCGGGCCCGACAGCGCGAACTGGTATCCCTTCATCCATGCGGCGAGTTCGCCGTCGACGAGTTCGGCGTGGGGGCCGAGTAGATCGAGGGCGATCTCGTGGAGCCGCACGTCGAGTTCGCTCCAGAACAACTTCACCATGCTGCTCGCCGCTCCCGCGGCCTTGCCGTCGACAATGTCGGTCACCGTTGCAAACGTCTGCCACCGGTAGGCCTCCGCATCGATCCACGCATCGACAATGCGGTCGCGCGTCGCGGTATCGGCCACGGCAACCTGCTCGCGGGCAAGGTCGATCAAGCGGCGAGCTGTCGCAAGAAAGCGACCGGGTGAACGCAACGTCAGACCGCGCTCGGAGCCCGTGGTCGCCATCGCGATCGACCAACCCTCGTTCACGCCGCCGAGGACCATGTCGTCGGGGACGAATGCATCGTCGAAGAACACCTCGGCGAATCCATCGTCGCCATCGAGGCGTTCGACCGGCCGCACCGTGATGCCGGGTTGGGCGAGGTCGACGAGCAAGTAGGTCATGCCGTTGTGGCGCGGCGCGTCGAGGTCGGTCTTGAACAACCCGAAGAGGTGCGTACAGAACGCGCCGCGCGTTGTCCATGTCTTCTGGCCGGTGATACGCCAGCCGCCCCCGGCGTCGTCGCGGACCGCGCGGCTCGTGATGCCGGCGAGGTCGCTGCCCGCATTCGGTTCCGACCAGCCCTGGCACCAGGTCTGTGCGCCGCTCGCCATCGAGCGCAGGATGCGTTGTTGTTGGTCGGGTGTGCCGAACTCGAAGATGGTGGGCGCCAACAAGAAGATGCCGTTCTGCGTCACGCGCTGGGGTGCGCCGGCGAGCCAGTACTCCTCTTCGAAGATCAGCCATTCCCACAGGCTGGCGTCGCGTCCACCGAACTCGGCCGGCCAGCTCACGACGGCATAGCGCGCGTCGAAGAGCTTCCGTTCCCATTCGAGGTGGGCGGCGAATCCTTCCGCCGTGTCGCCGCTCGGCAACGGCGGGTCGGCAACGTTCGTCGCAAGCCACGCGCGCACCTCGGCACGGAACGTTTCTTCGGCGGGGGAGAAGGTGAGGTCCATGGGCACGAGCCGCGCCAGCGTCGAACAGTCGACCTGACGGGGCGTCAGATTGTACGGAGGGCCCGCGGCCACGCCCAACCGACCGGGCCAGATCGAGCCTTCACGCCCTTGGCGTGCGGTCCGTGCCGCTGGGCCGTACGTGCTGGGGCCTGCCCGGGCTCGTCGTGTCGCAGGGGTACCGTCCGATCCGCGATGGATGCCAACCCCTACGACGACTCATACGAGCACTATCGCTCGACCCGCGACAAGTTCGCGGCCAAGCGATTCCGGCCCCGAACCGCGGCCTACGCCCTCGCCGATTTCGGGCGGCCACTCCGCGTTCGTCCGGGCCGGCGCATCCTCGAACTCGGCTGCCAGTTCGGTGATGTCGCGCACTACCTCGCGATGTCGGGCGCCCGAGTCGTGGGCATCGATCGCAACTTCGTGGCCCTCCAGGATGGTCATTCGACCTGGGGCCGATTCGCGGGTGCCCCGGTGCTGGGCGACCTGGCCGCCGGGTCTCGGTCGCTGCCGATGCGCGACGCATGCTTCGACGGTGCGTACTCGCGCGACGTGCTCGAACACCTGCCGTCTCCCGCTGTCGTGACCGAACTGTTCGCCGAGTTGGGTCGAGTCCTGCGTCCGGGGGGCCGCATGGTGCACATCGTGACCGTGCGCGAAGACGGCCCAAATCTCGACGCCGACCCGACCCATCACATCAAGGAGAACGCTGCGTGGTGGCGGTCGTTCTTCACCGACCTGGGGTACGACGTCGCGCCAAACAACGTTGCGATGACGTATGGCGACAACGGGCAGGGTTTCAAACGGTTGGTCCGGCACCACGGTCGCTTCACGCTGCGCACCCGGCGCTGAGGCCGGAATGGCAGAAACTGACTGCACTGGGTCATTGCTGCCGCTGCCGTGAGCGTGCACACTGGCGGGGTGCGCAGAGTCGTGATCGCCGGATACCCCGACATCCAAATGCTCGATGTCGTCGGACCGGCCGAGGTCTTCGCAACTGCGAATCGTCTTGTTGACCGCGCCGGGGTCGGCGGCTACGAGGTCGTGCTCGCGACCCTCGACCGCTCGGAGGTCGATTCCCGATCGGGTCTGCGGCTCGCCGTCGACGCCGACTTGGGGCGGCTGCGCGGTCCACTCGACACGCTCGTCGTGCCCGGCGGATCCGGCACGCTCGCAATGTTCGACGACACCCGGTTTCTGCGATCGATTCAGCGACTGGCGAGCCGGAGTCGCCGCGTTGCCTCCGTGTGCTCCGGCGCATACTTACTCGCAGCGGCCGGCCTCCTCGACGGTCGACGGGCAACCACCCATTGGAGCGAATGCGAGCGATTCGCGGAGTTGTTCCCGGCCGTTACCGTCGAACCGGATTCGATCTACGTCCGCGACGATCCGGTCTGGACCTCGGCGGGAGTCACCGCGGGAATCGATCTGTCGTTGGCGCTGATCGAGGCCGATCACGGCCGGGATCTGGCACTCGCTGTCGCACGGTGGCTCGTCGTGTTCGTTCGCCGCCCAGGTGGACAGAGCCAGTTCTCGGCCCAACTCGCTGCCCAGTTCGCCGAGCGCGATGTGCTGCGCGATCTGCAAGGGTTCATCGGCGAACATCCAGATGCCGATCTGACCGTCGCTGCGCTCGCACGCCGTGCGTACATGAGCGAACGCCACTTCGCTCGGGTGTTCGCGCAGGAGGTTGGCATGACACCCGCGGCCTACGTCGAGCGCGTCCGCACCGACGTTGCGCGACGTCTCCTCGAAGAAACGGCGCTCGGGCTCGATGGGGTCGCAGCCGCGTCGGGATTCGGCAGTGTCGAGACCTTGCGCCGAGCTGTGCATCGCCATCTTGGCGTTGCGCCGTCCGACTATCGGCAACGCTTCCGCGCGTCGGCCTGACGACCCATTGTGATTTCGATACGAAAGGAACCATCATGGAAATCGCCATCTTGCTCTACGACAAGTTCACGGCACTCGACTGCATCGGTCCCTACGACGTCTTGCGCAACATGGGCGCGAACGTCACGTTCGTCGCCGAGCAGCGCGGCGAAGTGCGTGCCGACTCGCGCATGCTCGGCATCACCGCCGACCGTTCGATCGACGAGGTCACTTCGCCCGACATGTTGCTGATCCCCGGCGGATTCGGGACGCGCGCATTGATGGCGCACCAGCCGATCGTCGAATGGATTCGCGCCGTGCATGAACACACCCAGTGGACAACCTCGGTGTGCACCGGGTCGTTGTTGCTCGGCGCCGCAGGCTTGCTCGACGGACTCGACGCGACCACCCACTGGGCGTCGTCGGAGCTCCTCGAGACCACGGGGGCTCGCTACACCGAGCAGCGTTGGGTGCGAAACGGCAAGATCGTCACGGCAGCCGGGGTGTCAGCCGGTATCGACATGGCGCTCATGCTCGTCAACGAGATCGCGGGCGAAGAAACGGCCATGGCGATTCAACTTGGTATCGAGTACGACCCACAGCCTCCGTTCGACTGCGGCGCAGTCAGCAAGGCACCCAAGGAACTCGTCGACATGCTGCGCCCACTCATGCAGGCCGAGTAGACGTCGGGTTCAAGCTCTCGGGTTCGAGCGCAGGTCCCGGTCGATCGCGCTGGTGAGTTAGCTGGCGCGTCTGAGGGCTTCGTCGTAGACGACGAAGCGGCCCTTGCCGGTGCGTTTCGCTTCGTACACGGCGAGATCGGCCTGTTTGACGATGCCCGCAACCGTCGAATCTGCGGTTGCGATCGCGACGCCGACGCTGGCGCCGATGCGGGCGAGGGTGCCGGACACGGCGAACGGTTCGTTCACGCGTTGCACGATGCGCGCCGCGACGTCACCGGCCTTCGCGGCATCGGGGAGGCCTTCGGAGAGCACGACGAACTCGTCGCCGCCGATCCGGGCCACGGTGTCGCCGCCTCGTACGACGTCGAGCAAGCGGCTGGCGACGCCGCGTAACACTTCGTCGCCTGCGTCGTGGCCGAGGTTGTCGTTCACCTGCTTGAAGCCGTCGAGGTCGACGAACATCAACACGACCTGTTGTCCGCCACGAGTGTTGCGTTCGAGCGCGTTCTCGACCCGGTCGAACAACAGCGCGCGGTTGGGAAGACCCGTGAGGGAGTCGTGCGTCGCCTGAATTTCGAGTGCGCGCTGTGCCGCCTTGATGTCGCTGATGTCGCGCGCGACGACCGACACGGTGTGATCGCCGTCGGCGTGCTCGTGCGCCGTGAGCGACACGGAGACGGGAACGCTGATCGCCGGTGAGGGTGCCAGCGTGAGCTCGCCCTGCCAGAACCCGCCGCCGACGACCTCGGACCATGCTTCGGCGGCGAGTTTGCCGCGCGACGCGGTGTCGAAGAAGTCGCCGATTCGCCGCGGGCCGATTTGGGGGAGGTCGCGGCCCTGGATCTCGGCTGCGCGGTTGAGGTAGGTGACGACCCCACTTGGGTCGCACAGCGCGACGAAGTCGGTGAGCGCGGCCAGCATCTCTGCGTAGCGTTCCGACTCGCGCCGCGCCACGATGATGTCGGTGTTGTCGACCGCGGCGATCACGGAGCTGCGAATCACGCCGTCATCGCCGATGACGGCCTGGCAGTGGACTTCGGCGTACCGCAAGCTGCCGTCGGGGCGAGGGAACCGCACCGAGAACTGATAGGCGGTTCGGAGTTCGGAGATCGCGTTGATCGATGTTTCGACCGCGATCTCGAGGTCGTCGGGATACACGAACTCCATGAGGTTGCGGCCGGTGGGGTCGGCGCCGAGGATCTCGACCATGCGCTGGTTCGCGCTGAGCGCCGTTCCGACCGGATCGACCAGGCAGATGCCGATGGGCGCGCCGTCTCGGATGGCGCGCAGGAAGACTTCGTTCTCGGCCTGGGCATGGCGCAAGCTTCGTTGCTCGGTCACGTCGAGCGCGGTGGCCAAGAACCCGGTCGTGACGCCATCGACGATCGTCGGCGCGACCTGAATCGACGCCCACGAGTATTCGGCGTCGCCGACGACGAACCGCAGTTCGCCGCCTCCGAACGATCCGGCCTGCACTGCTTCTTGCCACTGCGGCCACAGCCGATCCCGATCGACCGGGTGGACGACCTCTTCGTAGCCGCGCCCGAGCAGCCGTTCTTTCTGGTGGCCGGTGATTTCGCAGAAACGATCGTTGACGAAGATGCACTCACCGTTGGCGTCGGCGTAGAACACGCCGACCGGGAGCACGTCCAGGAGCGAGTCGCGGACCGAGGCGAACGCCACGGAATGCTCCCGTTTCCCACCCTGATCGTTCACGTCGCTGCCGCCCTCCCGTTGCGCTGTCCCGGGAGGTATCGGCGGGCGATCGGCCCGAGTGGAGAGCGTTTCGTGAACCCGACAAATCCGTCACGTGGTGACGATCACGCAGCTCCCATGGCCGAAGAGGCCCTGGTTGATGCTGAGCCCGACGGAGGCTCCCTCGACCTGCCGGGCGCCAGCCGCGCCACGCAGTTGCCAGGTCAGTTCACAAACCTGGGCGATGGCCTGCGCAGGAACCGCTTCGCCGAAGCAGGCCAGCCCGCCGCTCGGGTTCACCGGGATCCGACCACCCAGCGTCGTCGCGCCGCTGCGAAGCAGCTCCTCGGCCTGGCCGGGTTCGCACAAGCCGATGTGCTCGTACCAGTCGAGTTCGAGCGCGGTCGAGAGGTCGGACACCTCGGCACAACTGAGATCTTCCGGACCCAGCCCCGCCTCTTCGTACGCCCGGTGAGCGATCGAGTCCTTGAAGCCGAGTGCGGGGAGCGCGCCGCTGCCAGCCGCAGAGTCGGTCGCGAAGTTCGGCATCTCGATCACGGGATTCGGGTAGCTCGGCGTGACCGTGCTGATGGCCCGCACTCGGATGTAGTCCGTGTACCCGTGCGCGTCCGCCCAATCGGTGCTCGTGACAATCATCGCTGCGGCGCCGTCGCTCGTTGCGCAGATGTCGAGCAACGACAACGGGTCCGACACGATGGGAGAGTTGACCACGTCGGTGATGTCGTTGATCTTGCGAAAGCGCGCGTTGGGATTGTCGATCCCGTGGCGCGAGTTCTTCACCTTGATCTGAGCGAAGTCCTCGCGGGTTGCGCCGTACAGGCCCATGCGTCGCCGGGCATAGAGCGCGAAATACGTCGGGTTGGTCGCGCCGAGGAGGCGGAACCGGAGCCAGTCGGGGTCGTCGCCGCGTTCACCCTTGTTCGGAGCGAGGAATCCCTTCGGGGTCGTGTCGGCGCCGATGACCATGGCGACGTCGGCGAAACCCGCGAAGATCTGGGCCCGGGCTGTGCTGAGCGCGGTGACGCCGCTCGCGCACGCGGCGTAGCTCGATGCGACTTGCGCGCCTTGCCAGCCGAGC
>SXIR01000137.1 GCA_005772765.1 Actinomycetota bacterium | reverse complement strand
CACGACCGACGGGGTGGTGCGGGCCCCCTCAGAGTTCGGAATCACGGTGGGTTCGCCTGCTTCGAGAATGCAGACAACGGAGTTGGTGGTGCCGAGGTCGATTCCGACGGCCTTCGCCATGGGTTCCTCCAGGTATCGGTTGGCGGGTTTGCGTGCGTTGGGATTGCGTTCCCACGCCAGATTGTGGGCTCATCGGCGCCTGCCGACCGAACTTGAGGTCTGACGTGTAAGGAACCTGAGCGCGAGGTTATCAAGTTTTATTCCCAGGTCCGGCTCGGCCGCGCTCATCCGTCCGATCGAGCGGCCGATGGAAGGGCAGGCGGAGTCCGGACCTTTGGGGGGTCGAGGATGGACACGACAACGCACGACGAGATCGACACCGCGGTGCTGCTGGCACGCGTCGAAGAGCTCCAGGTCGAGCTGGCCGCGATCAAGGCCGCCGTGGCCGGCCGATTGTCGACCGGCGAGGCGATACGTCGCGCCAAGGCTTTCGACGACTTCGACGAACCGCAGCGACGCCGATCGGCGTGTCGGCCTCGAATCGCTGGATCGGTCGACGTCGCCGAGCTGACCGTCGAAGCGGCGCCGAGCGCGCCGAACGCGCCCGGCTCGCCAGAACCGTCACGAGCACGTGATCAGCTGGGACGCGACATCACCACCGTCGACGCCGAGACGGCGCTACGCGCGGTCAGTGCCGACGGACGCGGCGCGGTGTTCGCCGGAGCCAAGGCGGCGCTTCGATTGTTGCCGTCCGACACGGCCGGCCCTGCTCCCGACGGTCGACCCGGAGACCTCCACGTGGATGGCGACGACGCCCTGTGGTACTTCGGCCGCGACGGGTGGGTTCGCCTCGCCTGATGGCGCAGTGCACGGGCTTCGAGCCGCCGACCCACGCGATCGAACACACGTGCACGCAGTGATGGGACCGGCGTAGAGTCCGAGGCATGACCGGCAAGGACTTCATCGCGCACCTCTCTGAGGTACCCCTGTTCTCGAACCTCTCCCGCAAGGAGCTGAACCTCGTCGCCAAGCGAGCCGAGGACATCCAGGTCGCGGCAGGCAAAGTGCTGTGCTCCGAAGGGGAGATGGGCAACCAGTACTTCGTGATTCTGTCGGGAACCGCCCGCGTCAGCCGTCGGGGACGACGGGTCGCGACCCTCGGACCCGGCAAGGGCTTCGGCGAGTTGAGCCTGCTCGACAAACACCCCCGCAATGCCACGGTCGTCGCAGAGACGCCGATGGAGGTCGTCGTGCTCGGCCAACGCGAGTTCGCGGGTCTCGTCGACGACGTTCCCGGCTTCGCCCGCAAGTTGCTCGCGGCCCTCGCCGGGCGTGTGCGCGAACACGACGCCAAAGCCATTCAGTAGCCGCAGGCGTTGCCCAAGGCTGCGACGTGAACGCGATACGTACGTGTCGGATCACGCCAGACGGCAAGCCGACAAACGCCCTCGTCGACACTGCAAGTCTGTCGCTGATTGGCTGCATGAACCTCGACGCGGATGGTGCGTGGCTCATCTCATTGCCAGAACCGATTCTGGCTGCGTAACGCCGCGCGCGGAGTGCCGGAACCGACCGGACGCCATTGGCGGTCGGCACCGGTCCCGCCGGTAGATTCCCCCCGGTCAGTTAGCCCGGTCGGGAGGCCTTGGTGCGTCGGTTGCCCCTGAAGCCCAATCAGTTCGTGGTCGCCCTCGGGGCGTTGTTCGCGATCTTCACCGTCGGGTCGGGTATCGCCCCGACCATCACCGGCTGGAAAGAGGATTCGCCGGTGCACCGCGAGGTGTTCGGGAACATCCCGACGCCGTTGAAGGTCGCGTTCTACGCCGTGATGGCCGTGACGCTGTTCATGGTTGCGTGGCTCGCGTCGATTCGCATCAAGAACTACCAACGGGGCCAGGCCGACAACCGCAAGACCACCAAAGCCAACGCCAAGCGCCGTCTCGCAGACTTCCGCGCCGGCGTCTACATGAAGACGCTGCTGCGCGATCCGGCCGCAGGCATCATGCACTCGCTGCTCTACTTCGGTTTTCTCGGCTTGTTCATCGCGACCGTGCTGCTCGAAGCCGACCACCAGATGCCCGAGTCGCTCAAGTTTCTTCACGGCGACGTCTACAAGGCGTACGCGTTCGGCGCCGATCTCGCTGGTGTCGCGTTCTTGGTCGGTATCGGCTGGGCGATCGTGCGGCGCTACGTGCAGCGGCCCTACCGGATTCGAATCAAGACCAAGACCGAAGACGCGGTCATTCTCGCCACGTTTGCAATCATCGGCGTCAGCGGGTTCATCACCGAGGGATTTCGCATCGCGCTGATGATCGCCGCAGGCGCGGAACCGGACTTCGAGAAGTTCAGTTTCGTCGGCTACCCGCTCGCACTGCTGTTCGACTCGTGGTCCGTGGGTTCGCTGCAAGATGCCCACCGCTGGGCCTGGGGTGCCCACTTCGTGGCGGTCCTCGCGTTCTTCGTGCTGCTCCCGACCACGAAACTGCGGCACATGGTGACCTCGCCGATGAACATGTACCTCCGGGACAAGGACCGGCCGAAGGGCGCGATGAAGCCCATGCCGAACCTGATGGATCCCGACCTCGAACTCGAGACGTTCGGCGCGTCCGTCATCGAGGACTTCACCTGGAAGCAGTTGTTCGACACCGACGCCTGCACGATCTGCGGACGTTGCACGTCGGTCTGTCCCGCACACGCAACCGGCAAACCGCTCGACCCGCGCGAGATCGTGTTGAAGGTCGGCGAGGTCATGGCCGCGACAGGCTCACCGGTGGTCGCGCCGCCGGTCGGCACCGATGCCGAGGTCACCGTCAGCGCGAACAACTTGTTCGAGCGCATCACGAGCGAAGAACTCTGGGCGTGCACCACGTGCAAGGCGTGCGACGAGATCTGTCCCGTCAACATCGAGATCCTCGACAAGATCCTCGACATGCGGCGCTACAAGTCGCTCATGGAGAGCGACTTCCCCACCGAACTCGGCAACACCTACCGCGCCATGGAGAACTCCGCCAACACGTACGGGATGAACCAGGGTGAGCGCGCCGACTGGGCCGCCGACCTCGACGGCATCGAAATCGTCGAACCGGGCACGCCGATCGGCCACGAGTACCTGTACTGGGTTGGGTGCGCGGGGAGCTTCGACGACCGCAACAAGAAGACGACGCGCGCGATGTCGAAGCTCATGCAGCGCGCCGGACTCGACTTCGCGATCCTCGGTCCGAACGAGATGTGCACCGGTGACAGCGCACGCCGATCGGGTAACGAGTACCTGTTCCAGATGCTGGCAATGCAGAACATCGAAACGCTCGACGGCATGGGGGTGCGCAAGATCGTCACGCAATGCCCGCACTGTTTCAACACGATGAAGAACGAGTACCCGCAGGTCGGTGGGCACTACGAAGTGATCCACCACAGCCAGTTGCTCGAGCAACTTGTCGCCGATGGCAAGCTGACGTTGGCCGGCGCCACCCTCGAAGAGCGCGTGACGTATCACGACTCGTGCTACCTCGGGCGGCACAACGACATCTACTTGGCGCCGCGCAACGTGATCGGCAGCTTGGGCGGCGTCGACATCGTCGAGATGCCTCGCAACGGCACAAAGGGCATGTGTTGTGGCGCGGGCGGTGCGCGCATGTGGATGGAAGAGAGCATCGGCAAGAAGGTCAACACCGAACGCTCCGAAGAAGCCGTCGCCACCGGCGCGAGCCGCATCGCGGTGGCATGTCCGTTCTGTTACGTGATGATGGAAGACGGCGTCAAAGGTCAGGGCAAAGAAGAAGACGTCAAGGTGCAAGACATTGCCGAGTTGATCCTCGAGGCAATGGACACCGCACCGGCTGGGCCCATCGTCGAACCCTTCACCACGGGCATCTGATCGGGGCGCGTTCGCGTCCGATCTGCCGGCACCCGCTGCACGAACAACGCTGCGTCGCGACCGGTGTCGTTACATCGGCAACCACTGGTTCGTTGCCGGGTCGTGCCGGAGCCACCGCTGGGCCGACGGATCCCAGTACAACCAGGCATTCCACCGATCATCCCACCGCATTTCGGCACCCGGCGGAAGCTGCATCGCGGGGGCAGGTTGCTGTGCCGGACCCGACTCCGGTGCCGACGCTTCCGGAGTGATTGCGCTTGGCGTAGCGAACGACGCGGGTTCGGTCGGAAGCGGATTGGTCGCGAGCGGGTCACCGGCAGGAGTCGGTGACGCCCACCCCGCGTCTGTGGGATCGAGCGCCGGTGCGGTGACGGTCGGTTCCGTCGGTACCGGCGTCGTCGGCGCGCCCCAACTCCCAGAAGCCGAGGTCGGAGTCGGGGTCGGGGTCGGAGTCGGGGTCGGAGAGGAGCCCCACGTCGGCGGTTGACCAGTGGTCGGCGCGGGGTCGCCCCACGTCGGAGTCGGCTGGCCCCACGTTTGCGTCGGAGCACCCCATTGCTGCGGTGCGATCGCGGCCATCGCAACAGGAGACCCGACATCGGCTTTTCGCACGACGTAGGTCGACGCAGCCATGTCACCAATTCGCTGGTGGCGTTTCGATGCCGACGCCACGATCAACTCGACGATCCAACCAATCAACAAGCAGAACGACAACACGGTCGCGATCAACAGCATCAGCGAACGCAGCGCGTTCGAGCCGAAGCCCGCAATCGAACCATCGCCCTTCACGACGCGAAGCCCCATGAGGTGCTTGCCCGCGCTGGCGCCCGTCACGCCCTGGAGCACGAACACGTTCAGTGCGATCAGTCCCGACAACCCAAGGAAGACGAGGGCCGGTCCGGCGGAGTCGTCGCTCGATGCGAGGAATGCCTCGTCGTTGAGTTGCGCGCACGGACTGTTGCGATTGGGAAACGCGTCGTACACGGCGTCGCTGATCGTCAAACTCCCCGAACGGAATCGGTTGCAGAAGTCGTCACCCGCGTTGGTGATCTTGGTTGCGGCCCCAAACCACATCAGTGCGCCGGCCACCGCTGCGACAACGAGCGGGACGAAGACATCGATGAGGAACGCAACGACGCGGCGGCCGACGACCGAGGTGGGATCGACCGGCGTCGCGAGAGGCTGGGTGTACGTCATGGACAGATTGTTATCCGTCCATGACGTCGTCGCGTGCCAATCGGCGCCCGGAGAAGGACCGAATCGAGGTTCGTCAGTCCGAACGCGGGCGGAAGTTCATGTAGTAGCGGCTCGGCGTCGGACCGCGTTGGCCCTGATATTTCGAACCCGTGGCGCCGCTGCCGTAGGGGATGTCGGCCGCGGTCGTCATCTGAAAGAAGGAAACCTGACCGATCTTCATGCCGGGATAGAGCGCGATCGGCAGGTTCGCGACGTTCGACAACTCGAGCGTCAGGTAGCCGTCCCAACCTGCGTCGACGAATCCGGCCGTGCTGTGGATGAGGAGGCCGAGACGCCCCAAACTCGATTTGCCTTCGAGGCGTGCGACGAGATGGGTCGGGAGGGTGACCCGCTCCAGCGTCGAACCGAGCACGAACTCGCCCGGGTGCAAGATGAAGGGGTTGTCGTCTTTGACCTCGACCAGTTCGGTGAGGTTCTCCTGGGGGAGCTTCGGATCGATGTACGGGGTGGTGTCGTTGCGAAACACTCGGAAGTACCGGTCGACGCGAAGGTCGACCGACGAGGGCTGGATCGCCGCTTCGTCGAGCGGGTCGATGACGATCTCGCCGTCGGCGAGCGCTTTGCGAATCGAGACGTCGCTGAGAATCACGGTCGGCGACGCTATCGGAACCCGACCGTCAGAGACCGGCCGATGCTCTACGTTCTTCGGCCGTGTCGCCTCCGCCTCCCGCAGTGCGTGCCGTCTGTGTGTATTGCGCCTCGTCGACGGGATCCGATCCCGCCCTCGGTGCGGCTGCCGCCGACCTCGGTCGGACCCTGGCGGAGTCGAGAATCCGGCTTGTCTACGGGGGTGGCGCAGTCGGCCTGATGGGCATCGTGGCCGACGCGACCCTGGCCGCCGGCGGTGAGGTCGTGGGCGTGATTCCCAAGGGACTGTTCTCCCGCGAGGTCGCCCACACCGGGCTCACCGAACTGCACGAAGTGACTTCAATGCATCAACGCAAACAGTTGATGTTCGAGTTGGCCGACGCGTTCGTCGCGCTCCCAGGTGGGTTCGGAACCCTCGAGGAACTCGCCGAAGTGGTCACTTGGGCCCAACTCGGACTCCACGCCAAGCCGATCGTGTTGGTCGATCTCGATGGTTTCTGGCAACCCTTGATCGACCAGTTCGACCGGATGGTCGAGCGCGGCGTGCTGAAGCCCGGCAACCGAGCGTTGGTCGTCGCGGTGCCGTCGGTCGACGGCGTGCTGGGTGCGTTCGCGAACGACACCCCACCGCACGAGCCGAAGTGGATCGACCTCGACGAAACCTGACTCCGACCGTCCACGGACGCTTCGCCTCGCAGACCACCCCGGATGCGTTCAACCCGATGCCTTCGGATCCGATGCCGCTGCGGGCGCGCTCGCGCAGTCTCTCCGATCGACGCAACCCCCCGCACTCGACGCAACCCGGCGGGCCGACCTGAAGTCGACTTTGGTACCCTCGAGCGTCGCCGCGGGTGTAGTTCAGAGGCAGAACATCAGCTTCCCAAGCTGAGAACGCGGGTTCGATTCCCGTCACCCGCTCTCAGAAGATCCCTGGTCGGGCGGCTGATCACCACGCCAGGGCGGACCCAACGGTCGCCGCTGAGGGTCCGGCACGCGTCGCTGTCACCATCTACCCCCCGGTAACGACCCACCGCGCCGTGCTTCACGCGCGCCCTACGAACCCCGGGACTGCCGCATGGTGAGGTGGCGGGTCGGTGCCGTCAGAAGCAGGGGCGCTCAAGCGTCGCACGACGCAGCGTCACGGATCGGCTCTACGAGCGACCACACTGAGTTGCGCGCAATGCTCGATGCTCGCTGCGGCGACATAACTTCCGGTGCATGGGTCGGGCCGACATGACGTTCGCCGATCTCACGACGTTGCGGGTTGGCGGCGGAATCGGACACTTCCTCGACGTCACCGACACCGATTCGCTGCTCGAGACGCTTGCGACGATCGACGATGTTTCGACCGAAACGCTGTTCATACTCGGTCGCGGCTCGAACATCATCGCCAGCGACACGGGATGGCCGGGCACCGTGGTCCGTCTCGACGGCGGTGCCATCAACCCACACGTCGAATCGGATCGCACCGTCTACACCGTCGACGCGGGCGTCGACTGGGACCAGTTCGTGCAACGCACGATCGCCGACCGCACCGTCGGAATCGAGCTCTTGAGCGGCATCCCGGGCCGGGTCGGTGCGGCTCCCATCCAGAACATCGCCGCGTACGGCCAACAGGTCGCCGACGTGATCACTGCGGTCGAGACCTTCGATCGAACCCACCGAAGCGTCGAATGGGTCACCAAGGCCGAGTGCGCGTTCGGGTTCCGAACTAGCCGATTCAAACACGACTGGCACGATCGCATCGTCACTCGCGTTCGTTTCGAACTCCCACATGCCTCGCAACAACCGCCAACGCCGTCGACCTACGTCGATGTCGAACGTCACTTCGCAACCCATGGCGGCGATCCAACCGACCTTGCGGCGAGGCGCGCCGCTGTGCTCGCGGCACGCGGCGCCAAGTCGATGCTCGACCTCGCCGACGACCCCCTGACCCACAGCGTTGGATCGTTCTTCGTCAACCCGGTCGTGCCCGTCGCCTTGGCACACGAACTCGGCGAACTGTTCCAGGTTCGGCACCTCAGCGTGCAGTACCTCGAAGCCGAGGCCGATCGACGCGACGGAATGGTCCGCGTTCCCGGTGCCCTCGTGTTGCGGTACGCCGGATTCCACCCCGGTGATCGGTGGGGCAACGTCCAGCTCTCCGATCGTCACCTGCTCGCCATCGTCGCCCGGCCCGGAGCCACCGCGACCGACGTCTGGCGGGTCGGTCACCACGTCAAGACACGGGTTGCCGACACCGTCGGCTCCGACGTGTTGCAGTTCGAGCCTCGATTCATCGGGATCTTCGATGATCCCAGGCTCGACCGCTTCGAGTCCGAGTATGCGTTCACCCGCGGTGACGGACCCGAGCCGTCATGGCTCACGGGCTACCGAACGAAACCGACATGACATCACCTCGGCCGGCCCGGTTAGGTTGCCGACCATGAAGCGGAGCCTGAGCACACTCGCCCGCGGCGCATTGGCCCTCGCGTTCCTCAGCACCGCCGTGAACGTCACGAATCCATCGGCAGCGGGCGCTGCCGCCCCCGCCATCGTCGTGACCCCCACCGCGAACCTCGTCGACGGAACCCCGATCTCGGTATCGGTCACGAACCCGCTGCCGAACACGTCAGTCGCGGTACAGCAGTGTTACGGCACCGACTCACCCGACCAATGCTGGACCTACACGACCGGCATCCAACACTCGACATCGCTGCCGCTCACCATCCACGCGAGTCGCTGGCGTTTCTGGGGATCTCCGCTCGGTCCCCTCGTCGACTGCGGCGTCGTGCAGTGCATGCTGCGGATCGAAGCAACGCAACCGTTCCAGGCTGCGTATCTGGTGCGCAACGTCGCACTGCAGTTCGTCACCGACACCGCGACGATTCGCCAACCGATCGCGGTGGCGAGCCAGACCACTGCACTCGTCGACAACCAGGTCGTGCGCATTGCCGGACTCGGATTCAGTCCCGGCGCAGAGTTTCGGATCCGCCAATGTTGGGTGCCGTACACCTATCCGTGGCTCGAGCGATGCCAAGGCAACACCGTCGTCAACTCCGACGCGAACGGATTGGTCGCCAGCAACTTCACCGTGCGCCGACGATTCACAGCGATCGAACCCGCGGTGACGTGCGGCGACGGCGGCACACCCTGCTTTGTCATCGTGCAGCGCACCGACGCGCTCGGCGAACGAGCGCTCGTGATGATCTCGTTCGTCGATCGACCGTTCGCGCCAGCCCCCCTGGTTCCGCTCGCTGTCACCGTCCCCGAAGACGTCGGCACGGCGTTGGTTCCGGTGATCCTCGGTGCCGAACCCGATCGTCTCGTCAACACGATCGGATTCAACTGGCGGACGCTGCCATGGACGGCCGGGCCGAGCGATTTCAGCGCCGTACCCAACCGAGTCACCCTGGTGAGCCCGTACCTCTCCGTCGTCTATCTCCCGGTGCGCATCGTCAACGACACCATCGACGAAGGCAACGAGATCGTGTTCACCCACATCCCGAGCGCGGTGAACGCAACCGTCGGTGGCTACAGCGGCGTGGGGGTCGTGATCATCGTCGACGACGACTGACACGACATCGTTTCGGTCCCCGACCCGTGACGACGGATCGGGGACCGATCCGTCTCAGGAACAGCCCGCAGTGGCGTACTCGATCGCGGCATCGAGCAATCGCAAACCTTCGCCCGTCATGAAGTTCATCGCGCCGTTGCCGCCCGGGAATCCGATCCGACATGCTGGTGCGACCAACCCCTGCGCCATCACGTCACCGGGTTGATAGACGAAGATGGTCGACGCGGTGCCGATCGTCGCGACGACATCAGCGCTGGCGAGCGGCCGCCCCCAACCGAACGTGCGCGACCCGCTGAAGATCGTCTGCGTCCCCGTGTAGCCGGTTCGCAGCGGGTGCGGGTTCGCACTCATCACGATGTTCGACGCGCTCGCGTTGCCGTAATCGGTATTGGCCACCGTGTTCGTGAACCGCAAGTCGTCGTAGAGATACGGCTTCCACGTCAGTACCGGAACCGCGACATTGCGGAACCGAGCCCCCGTGGGCACCTCAGCCGCCGACGACGACAGGAGCACGGCGTCCTGACCGTTGGCGTCGGTGCCCGTCGCGACACCATCGTCAGCCAAGGTCACGGTGTAACCAACCTGTTCGAGGCGACTCAACACCGCGGCATCACTGCTCGACAGCGCGCCGGGATCGGCCACGACGAACAACAACCTCCGGCCGGGTCCCGCCGACGAACCGGTCCCGCCGAAGTAGGGGTCGGCGCCGAGCGCATGCACTGCCGCATGCGACGTGGGCGATGAGTCGACGTTCCATCGGCAATCCGTACCCGCTACCGGATGGCGTCGGTCGTAATGCAAGATGCCGCGGAACTGACCCCAACCCGGTTCCTGGAACAGGCGTTGGACGTCTTCCATCCAGCCGGCCTTGCGGCTCGACCACTCCGGATCCTCGGCCGCTCCGATCTCGGGCAACCACAGATCGGCGTGCGGGTGCGCGGCGCCGAAGTCACGAAGTGGTGTGATGATCTCGCGCAACGGCTGCCACGGCGTCGTCTCGTTCGGTCGGCACGTGTACCAGTTGTAGGCATCGGCGCCGATCGCATCGACCCCCGCGTCGCCTGGGTACCACCGGGCAGCGTGGCGTCGATCGGTCGACGGCACCACGAAGCTGTAGTCGGTCATGATCCACAGGTACTCGGCGTTGCTGACGCCCTCGGCACGGAAGATGTCGACCACATTGCGCCACGCCGCAATGAAGTCGGCGTCGGTGCCGAACGGAATGTTGCCCACGATTTCAGGTTCGTGGTTCAGCGTGAAGGTCAACGGTGAACCGAAGGCCTTGACTCCATCAGCCCACGCGATGATCTCGTCGTACACAGGGCTTCCGGGCGCCGCCGACGCGATATCGGACCACATCACGCGGGTGCCATCGCCGCGCTGCGGGTAGACCGACAAGACGATGTGGTGATTCGTGTCGCGCAACCAGGTCGTGTACGTATCGGGGAACGAGTCTTCCCACAGTTCGAACACCCGTACCGTGTCGAGCGCGCGGCCGGCGCTCGACTCGAATCGCTGCACGGCTTCGATCTCGGATTCGCCCGCGTCGGGTTGGACGTAGGCGCCCCATCGCACGCCCGTCGGGTCCGGTGGCGGCGGATCACCCTCGGTCTGGTCGGCCCAGAAGTCACGCCCGCTCGCCCAGGGAACCCCGCTCGACCCATCGTCGACGAGCACTCGGGCGGCGTAGTTGATGGCGCCGGATCCGCTGACCGACGCTCGGTAGAGCCGGCCATCGGTCAGCGAGAAGTAGGCCTGCCCGTCAACGACTTCGAGACCTCGGATCGAGTTGCCACCGACGGTCGAGGCAACGAACTCCTGACCACCGAGCACACTCGCATCGAGCCCGAACCACCGCCAGAAGATCGAGTCGGATCCGTCCTTGGTGTAATAGAGCTTGCCGGCTTCGAACGCGAGTTCGGCGACGCCGTTGGTCCAGCCCCGCGGCAACGTCGCCGTGTACTGCGCGGCTGCGATCCGATCGACCGGCGGGCCGAGCGTCGTGCCATCCCACGTCCGCGACCACAGCCCGCCGTCACCGTTGACGTAGTAGATCTCGCCGTGCTCCGAAAACGCGCCACGGACCGTGATCCAGTTGATCGAGTTCTCGGAGCGCCCGATCTCTTCGACGTCGACTCCGTCGAAACGCACGTCGAAGACTTCGTCGGCCCGCAGATGGTGGAAAATCACCGGGAGTTCGACGGTTTCCGACACGACCGGCGCGTATCCGCCGGCAAGCGGAACCGCGCCGAATCGGGGGTGGAACTCACCGGCAATGAGATCGGTGTCGCTGCCCATGTAGAGCCGGTCGTCGGTCGCTACCAGCGCGGTCGTGCCGATGCCGCGCGTGTGACCAGGGTCCCAACGAAGCGGCATACCGGTCTGCGGATCGAGCGCTGCAACGCCTTCGCGGGCCACCGCACCGTCGCCCGGCTGGTTGTGACGATAGGGATTGTTCTGCCAGCGCGGGTGCCCACCGATGTAGACCGCTGCGTTCGTCACCGCGACCGACCACAGCGTGTCGCCGCCGGTGTACTGCGCCCACGTCGGTGTCTGGCCGGGTCCGCTCGTCCCACCGGTCCAGCGCGTCGTCGTGTCACACAACGCCGGGGGTGGTGTCCACGCCCCGGTCGTGACCACGGCGAAGTAACTCCCGTCGGGCGAGAAATCGACGTCGCGCATGTAGGTGTGGAACGAGGTGTTGCACACGTTGTTGAACGAGTTCGTGGCCCAGCTCGACAGCGTGGCCGCACCGCCATTGAGGTCCCACTGGGCGATCTGCGGGCGCGATTGGCCATCGACGACTGTGAAACCGCCGATCGCGACCAATCGATCGCCGGCCGGATCGACATCGATCTTCAGCACCTTGGTGCTGCCGTAGTACGGCTGCTCGATGGTCGACGCCGGGCCGGGAAGGAGCGAGCCGGTCGCCGCGTCGACGCCACCGAGGTACTGACGCGCGACGTTGTTGATGGTCGTGAAGTAACCGCCGAGGTAGACCCGGCCACTCGACACCACAACGTCTTGTACCGTCGCGTTCGTGCGCGCCGTGAAGGACGCGTCTCGCGCCCCATCGGCGACGGCGAGCTTGGTGATGCCTCGTTGTGAAGCGCCGTTCACGACAGTGAACGCTCCAGCTACATAGACCGACGTGCCATCGGCCGCAGGCGCGAGCCCGTTGACCGCACCGTTGAGCGTCGGCACGAACGTGGTGCTGATCGAGCCGGTCGCCTCGTCGAACGCCAGCAAGTAGTTCCGCGTCAGGATCGGTCCGGTCGGATTCTGGGCTTGCGTGAAGCTCCCCCCGACGACCACGGTTCCGCCCACCTTGGCGATTGCGAAAACCTGGTTGTTGCGGATCCACGGCGTGTTGTCCACGGGATCTTCGCTGACGACGGTGGTCTGCGGTGCGTTGACCGCCGGCGCGGGAGACGAGCTCACGACGACCGACGACGCAACTGCTGCAACCAAGAGCGCACGGAACGCGCTCGTCCACTGAACCTTCAT
Source organism: Actinomycetota bacterium (assembly GCA_005772765.1). Classification (GTDB taxonomy): domain Bacteria; phylum Actinomycetota; class Acidimicrobiia; order IMCC26256; family PALSA-610; genus SXJQ01. Next base: position 5,918 of record SXIR01000137.1, on the reverse strand, counting down.
GTCTGAACCCCGCGCTTTTCGCAGCCCACTCGCGGTCCGCCCCGCTGTTGTTCTACTCCACCCGCTCAGGCTCGCGCTTGGCGGCGAGAGAAATTCTTCGCGCGGAGACTTGCGAAATCGCGCGTCGTTTCACGACGAGATCGACGCGACCCACCAAATGACCATGAGGAGTCCGACCGCGGCGTAGGCCACGCTGCGACCGACGGGTGCTGTCGGCAGATCCGTGATCGACTCGTCGTGGCGGTAGGCGCGGACCGGACTGCCCGGGCGCGCTCGCGCGATGGTCCGCACCGCGGCGTCGTCGCGGTCGCGGCGGCGGTGACGTAACGCCATCACGTTGCCGACGAACATCGCGCCACCCAGCGCAAGCACGAGGTTGCGCAACACATCGGAATAGAAGTCCATTGGCCATTGAGGGTATCGGCACCGTCGAACCACCGAAGTGCTCATAACGGATGAAACCGAATATCTCTGACAATCCCTTGGCTAGCGGGTGACCTCCCCGCGGCTCGCCCGCTCGAAGCGTCGGTCGAACTCGCGCTCGTCGATCGGTTGGACGTCGACGAGCGCCTGCGTGTCGATCGATGCCAGCGTGGCGCGCCGCACGAACACGAGCAGGCCGTCGGCGGCGAAGCACAGCTCGGTCTCTCGTCCGATTCCTGCGACCGGTCGGGTACCCACCAACAGGATGCCGAAACAGGAGGCCAGGACATCATCGACCGTGCGATCACCTCGACGTTCGAACCGGTAGTCGCCCGAGCCGGCCGCGGCGACAACCAGCCCTGCGCCACCGATCGTGATTCCGGTCCGCTGGTCGGTGGTTTCCGCGCAGGTCCATTCCTCGTCCGCGTCGAAGCACGTCCACTCGCGATCGTCGCTGCGCAGCACCGCCGAGCGCTCGTCGACCTCGATCGAGGCCGACGGAATCTTCGCGACCTCGATGCGCTGTTCGACCAGGCGATCGTCGAGCTGTCGTTCGAAGTCCACCGTCGCTGCGTAGCCCACCTGGTCGGAGTCGAGCGCGCGCGCCAGCAACTCGGCATAGGCATACGGGTCGTCAGCAACCTCGGCGAGGCGGATCGCCGGAGATTCGACGGCGGCCGTGACGACCAGGACTGCGGCCGCGTTGACCAACAACACCCAGCGAGCCAACCGACGATCGCGGGCCTGACGCATGACGCGACGCTACCGAGTTGCCGATTCCGCGCCGGTGCCGTGCCAGACTCGGCCGGTGCGGGTGATCGTGGCGCAGTGCACCGTCGAATACCAGGGTCGCCTCGGCGCTCGGCTCGCATCCGCGACGCGCCTCGTGCTGCTCAAAGCCGATGGATCGATCGCCGTCCACAGCGACGCGAAGGCGTACAAACCGCTGAATTGGATGAACCCACCGTGCACCATCACCGAGACCGCCAGCACGATCACCGCGGCGACACCCAAGGGGGAGACGTTGGTGATCGAACTCGAGGAAGTGTTCGCCGATGTCGCCCACGAGCTCGGTGTCGACCCGGGACTGGAAAAGGACGGCGTCGAGGCGCAGCTCCAAGAACTCCTGGCCGCGAACGTCACGGCGCTCGGCCCCGATCTCACGTTGATCAAACGCGAATACTTCACCGACATCGGGCCCGTCGACCTGCTCTGCTCCGACGCCGAAGGGCGGACGATCGCGGTCGAGATCAAACGCATCGGCGAAATCGCCGGGGTCGAACAACTCCTGCGGTACCAAGAGCGTCTCGACCGCGACAGCCGCTTCGCTCCCACGATTGGGATGTTCGTTGCCCAGCGGTTCAAACCGCAGGCGCGCGTCTTTGCCGAAAGCAAGGGGATCGCCTGTGTCGAGGTCGACCTCGACACGCTGCGAGGCGATGTCGACCACCTCACGCTGTTCTGACCTCGTGGGCGAGTCCGAACGCCTCACGAGCGAGCTGTGCCGGCCCGAAGGGTCGGAAACAGCCCGGCCGGAACCGACCGTTCGAATCCTTCGGCCGCGAACAACTGCCCGTCGGCGTTGCGAACGAACCCGGCGACGAGTATGCCCGGGAACGTCTTCATGCGATCGCGCAACGACGTGACGCTGTCGTTGTGGAACTCGCGCGCGGCTGCGATTCGGTCCTCGGTATCACTCAACCGCAGCTGAAGATCCCGAAAGTTCGCGTCGGTCTGGAGTTCCGGGTAGGCCTCCGCCCGCGCGATCACCTCGCGCAGCACGGCAGTCTGCGCCGCGGCTGTTTCGGTGCCCGTCCTCGCCGAGTCGGTTCCTGACGAACGCGTCATCGATGAGTGTTCCAAGGTCGCGGCCTCGTGCGCCTCGGCACCGTCGACGACGACAACCAATGCGGGCACGAGATCGTGGCGACGCTGCAACATCACATCGATGAGGCTCCACGCTCGCTCAACCCGGTTCGCGACACGAACGTGGCCGTTGTAGAGCAGGACCAAGCCACCGACCGCGGCCGCGATCGCAGCGACTGCGGCGCCGGGAAGCCACGGCCACCCGATCCGGGGTTGGCGCGCCGACTCCGGCGGACCGAACGCGAACACCGATCCGCCGACGATCGCCCCGATCGACACGACCAACAACAGCCATCCGCCCCAACGCCACGAACGCGTGACTTGGGATTCCTCCTTCGTCGACACCACGAATGGTCCGCCGTCGTCGGAGTCGATCACCGGCGCAACCGCGTCGTCGCGCAATCGGGCTGCGCCCGTGACGTACAACGAGTCACCCACCGCGATCAACGACTCGACTTCGTTGATCCGCCCAGTGGGCCCGTTGCCGGCGAACCAGCCTCCCTGGCGATCCCCGACGATGCGGTCGACCGCGACGCGATCGTGCACCGTGGCCCGCTGCGGATCGACGAGCACGCCGCCCGACTCGTCGACGACGTAGAACGCGCCGACGTCGTCGCTCCACGAGTCGATCTCGTCCCACGTGTAATAGGTCTCGGTTCGAGTACTCGAGTTTCCGTTCGCGTCGGTGCTCGTCACGGTGCGGGTGCGACGGTTCTCCTCGAGCACGCGCGCCGACCACCGTACACACGCCTGGCGGCTGAAGTGACTCGTCGTCGGCGCCTCGTGCCACGCCTGCCCTTTCACCTCGTTCCAACCCATGAACACCCCAATGCAGCGCGACGTCGGCGTGTCGGACAGGAGTTGGCGTCGACGCATGATCGCGAACGCACCAACCATCAGGGCGAGTCCGAGTACGGCGAGCAGCGAACCTGGGTGCATGGATCCCTCAACCCGCGCGGATCAACGCGATCATCCCGCCGAGAACGACGAGCGACGACAGAAGTCGAGCGCCGCCGAGGCGCTCTTTCAAGAAGAGCCAGCCGATGAGGGCGCCGAGCACGACCGACGACTCCCGCAGCGTCGCGACGTACCCCAGATCGACCCCGTCGATCGAGACCGCAACGAGGACCGCCGAATACGCACCGGTCAGGCAGATTCCTGACAACAGAACCCAGGGCCAACGAGCGGCGATCATCGCCGTGAACTCTCTCCCGCGACCCCTTGCGATTCCGACCACGGTGAGTGCGACCGCGGAACACACCGTCAGCGCGACCCCATACGCGAATCGATCGCCGACGCCCGACCCGGACCGGCGAACACCCGCGGTGTCGAGCGCCGTGTAGCCCCCGATGATCGCAGCGGTGAACACCGCCCACCCGATCGACGCTGCACTCGCACCAGGGCGGACGAACGACATCAGGCCGACAGCGACGATCGCCAAGGCGATCCACGCTGGCGTGCTGAGCGAATCGCCGAGCAACCATGCTCCGAGCACTGCTCCGACGAGCGCGCCCCCACCGCGCGCAATCGGGTACGCGAACGAGAAGTCGCCATGGTGATAGGCCCGAACCAGACCTTCGACGTAGAGCAAGTGGACGAGGCCCGACGCGATGAGGAACCACCACGCCGCGACCGGCGGGAGTCCTGCCACGACCAGCACCGGCAAGAACAGCAGCGCGCCGGCAACGAACTGCCCCCACGCGGCGAGTTCGCGATCCGCGCTCGTCTTGACGATGAGGTTCCAGCTTGCGTGCAGCGCCGCCGCCGCCAAGGCCAAGAGCGTCGCGGCCGCCATCGGCGCTGGACCCTACGACGCCGCCGTCGGGCTTCGTCGCACCAACGGCAACGCGACGTCGTCGTTGACGACGTGCACCACGACCTCGACCGCTTCGCCGATCGTGAGTTCGAGGCCCGGGGCCGGCTGGGTCACCATGAACACACCCTCCTCGAGGTGCACCACGAGCGCTTGATACGGCGCCGCGTCGGCGAACTCTGGGAGCACCGGTGGGAAGATGGTCGTCGACGACCACACCTCCCCTCGACCCGAAGCCCTCACCCATGTGCGTTCCGTCGATCCGCACGACGCACACGTGGGTTGCGGCGGATGCCGAACGACCTTGCACGCATCGCAGCGCTGCAATCGCAACTCACCCGAGCGCAACCACGACCAAAACTCGGCACTGTCACCACTGCCGACGGGAATCGGGACCTTGGCGGGGAATTGCGTCATCGGTGGCCCCGCAGCAACAACGCGCCCGAGGGGTCGGTGATCGAACCGCAAACGAACGCATGTCGCGCGCCCTCGACCTGGTTCACCGCAGTGCCTCGCAACTGCCGCACGGCTTCGGGGATGTGGTTCAGTCCGTGCACGAACGCTTCGCCGTTGCTGCCGCCGTGCGTATTCACCGGGAGCGCGCCATCGGGCCAGTGCGTCGCGCCGGATTCGATGAACGGTCCCCCCGCGCCGATCTCGCAGAACCCGTATTGCTCCAACGACAACGGCACCGCCATCGTGAAGTGATCGAAGATCATCGCAACGTCGACGTCGCTCGGCGCGATGTCCGCGACCCCGAACAGATCCGGTGACATCGCCGCCGCCCCATTCACTCGCTCACCGAACAGCGCGGTATGCGCGAAGAAGCGCGCGAGGTCGGTATGGATGGGGCCGTCACATTGCCCGTGCGCCAAGACTTCGACGAGGGGTTGCGCGAGATCCGCAGCGCGCGCTCGCGTCGTCACCAAGACTGCGACCGCGCCGTCGTTCTCCAACGAGCAGTCGAACAAGCGAATCGGATCAGCGATCACCCGGCTCGATGCCCAGTCGTCAAGGGTGATCGGCGTTCGCATGATCGCGTTGGGGTTCGTCGCTGCGTGCGCTCGCTGGGCGACGGCCTGCATGCCGAACTGCTCCGCACGAGTGCCGAAGACATGCATGTGTCGCCGCGCGATCAACGCCATCTCTTGCGCCGGTGCCGCGACCCCGAACGGATGATGCCATTGCTGATACCCCGACAGCGTTGTGCCCGCCTTCTCCCACGGGCGACCGCCTTGGTTGGGGTCGGCACCGTAGGCGGCGGTCTTGGATCGGTTCCGCGCTCGAAACGCCACGACGGCGCGAGCAGCGCCCGTCGCAACGGCCATCGCCGCGAGCCCGACGACGCTCGCGGCACCGCCTCCACCCGACGGGGTACGGCCCATGAACCGCAGTCGTTCGAATCCGAGCGCGAATGCGAGGTCGATCTCGTCGATCTGTTCGATGTGAAAGCTCGCCACCCCGTCGATCTCGCGCGGATCGAACCCGGCGTCGGCGCACGCCGAGCGCACGGCCTCGCACGCGAGATCGAGCTCGCTGCGGCCCATGTTCTTGGCGAACTCGGTCTGGCCGATACCAGCAATCGCAGCGTGTCGATCGAATCGCACGACGCCGTTCTTTGCGTCGAGCATCCGCGTCACTCGCGGGCCATGTTCGCGAACTTCGTGTACTTGTCGAGGAACGCGAGACGCGCGGTGCCGGTCGGACCGGATCGGTGCTTCGCCACGATGATCTCTGCGGTCCCGCGGTTTTCGGACTCGGAGTTGTAGTACTCGTCGCGGTAGATGAACATCACGACGTCAGCGTCCTGCTCGAT
>SXIR01000136.1 GCA_005772765.1 Actinomycetota bacterium | reverse complement strand
GGGTTCGATTCCCGTCACCCGCTCTCGCGGTAAACCCTTGTACCACCGGGGTTTCCACATTCGGCCGGATTCTCAACACGACACCGGCTGGTTGACCACGCCAACGCGGCGAGCGTAGACGGCGAGACCGAGCGCAACGAGCACGAGCGCGGAGCCGACCACGCTCCGCCACGGCGTGTTCTGACGGACAGGCGGCAGGTAGAGGCGGCGCACGTTGTGCACCGTCGCTCCGGAACTCTCGATCGGGATCCAGGCCTCGAGTTGACGCTCACCTCGCTGATATTCGACATAGACGAACCAACGGCCGGGACGCGGGAGTTCGATCGTGCCGCCCGCAACGCAGCGAGCCCGTGACGTGAGGGGGGCGCTGCGTTCTTGTCCCGCACGTCGCGCCACGATTCGAGACGGGACGAGTCGTTCGCAGTCTTCGCCGCCGACGATGGTCTCGATGCTCGCACGCGAATGAACGACATCGACGGCAAATGTGATCGCAGCATCTTGCACGCCTTGGCCGGGGTCGTGCGCACCAGCCGCAGACGCGAACAACACGAGAGCGATGCACGCCCCCGCGGCGGGTAGGCCCACCCGACGCACACGAGACCACAAGACTGGGGACACCGCGATCGCGAGACTCAACAACGCCGAGACGATCATCTCGGCCGCAGTGAGCCGCACCCCATTGGGGACGAAGAACAACCACGGTAGGTAGACCGCGTGCACAGCAGCGGGAAGCGCAAGGGTCGACCACAAGCCGCGCGATGCCGCATGATCGACGACGAACGCGACCAGGAGGATGGGCGGCACGATCGGGGTCGAGAAGCCTCCTAGCGAGAGCGCGACAACAATCGCGAGTCGCACCGCGGTGTACGCCAGGGTCGCATACGTGAACGCGAATCGCCGTTGGTCCTGCGTCCTGATCACGGGGAGAACGAAACTTGCCGCCGCACACACGACGGGGAGATACAACGCAGGGCTGAACTGCGGAACGTCGGCCTCGAATTCCATGACGAGCACCATGGCGGCACCGAGGACCAACGCGTGCGCGGCGACCACCATCGTCACTGTCCGGCCAACTGCGGTCGTCACGCCCCGAGCGAGCGCGACCGCGACCGCGAAGGTCGCTGCGATACCGACAAGATGCGGTGGCGACCAGATCACCGCATCGCGTCCGAACAGCCGATGCCACAACTCGTCGACCGGCGCAGAGACCAGCACTGCGGCGACGCCCAGTAACGCAAGCCTCGGGGCACCGTCCCGAGCGCCTTCCCGCCGCAACGTCCATGCCCACCAACCCATGACGAGACCCAGAGCCATGACTCCGCCATACAACAAGAGGTGCGGTGGGACGAGGAAGTCATCGCGCCCGCGATCGGTGTGCCAGGAGTCGTCCCAGTAGACCGCGCCGAGCCCCATCAGCCCCGCGATCACGGCACACCACCAGGATGCGGGCGAGTTCGCGATTGCGTAACGTCTATGATGCATTAGTGCAACATTCATGTTGCGGAGCGTAGACGGATACAAGTGACCACACCAGCGACGCCCGGACACGACCAATCTCGACCGTTGGAGGCGCGGATTCTCGACGCGGCGCTCGAGGTCATACGCGCCTTCGGAGTTGACGGCGTCACCGTCGATCGCGTCGCCGCAGCCGCAGGGCGCTCCCGCGTGACGTTGCATCGCCGCGGGATCGGTCGGATCGAGATTCTGGAAGCGGTCGCGAGACGTGTCGCGTTGGACTTCGAAGCTTCGATCGTGCCCGCCCTCTCTGCTCCTGGGACGGCCGCCGAGCGGTTCGACTCGTTCTGGTCGGCGATGTTCGACGCGGCCGACCAGCATCTCCAGTTTCTGGCTGGCTTGTTCGCTGGCTCAGAGTCGCCGTTCCACCGCCAGGTCGGCGGCACCCCGGCCTCGGAGATCGCTACCGACGCCAAATTCGTGGCACCCGTGGAACGGCTGTTGCGTGACGGCGAACTCGATGGAACGCTCGCCCCGCAGGTCGATCTCCACGACGCCGCAACCGTGATGTTCAATGCGACGATGTGGACCTACGTGCATTTCCGTCTCGCGCACCAGTGGTCCCGCGAACGATCGTCGCTCGCCGCACGGAGCGTGTACGACGGCCTGGCGCATCGTCCAGTTTGACGCGCTCTGCTCCGCGCCCGGCGCGGTCCGACCGACCGCCGCGTAGTCGCCCAGCGACCGCGGTGACGGCATCGTTCGGCTGTTCACCGCGACGCTGCATCACGCAACGGATCGCACGTTGGAGCGCGTCCGTCTAGCGAAAGTCGGCAGGATCGGGAAGCTGGCCCGCGATGAGTTGCTCGACGCGTGCGCGCAACACGTCGGCGTGGTGCGGGTGCGTGAGTACGAGGAATCGCTCAGTGCGGATCGCATCGAGCACGCGATCGGCAACGGACTCCGCGGCGATGCCTTCGTCGAGATACTGCGCAAGCGCGTCGTTCGCGAACTTCGCGTCCTCGGTGAGCGGCGCACCGAGCGCAGCTGGGCGGTTCTCTTGCGAGGTCGCGCCGAGGTTGGTGCGCACCATGCCGGGGCACAGCGCCGTGACCTTGAGTTTGGATTCGACCACGGCGAGGTCGAGCGCGAGCGCTTCCGTGGCGGCGAGCGCAGCGAACTTCGAGACGCCGTAGGGACCGCTGATGGGACTTCCGAGCATGCCGGCAACGGAGCACGTATTGACGATGTGCCCTTCAGCGCCACGTTCGAGCATGCGCGGAACGAACGCTCGGATGCCGTGCACGATGCCCCACAGGTTGACCCCGAGCACGAACTCGAAGTCCGCGGGTGGGCGCTCCCACATGAACCCGCCGACGAACACTCCCGCGTTGTTGCACAACACATCGACCGCGCCCCAGGTCGCAAAGACGTGATCAGCGAGGTCGGTCACGTCGCGTTCGCTCGTGACATCGCACCGCTGGGTCAACACTGCAGCGGCTTCGGCTCCGGCGGCCCGCAACGACTCGGCGGCTTGCGCCAGCGCATGGTCGTCGACGTCCGCGAGCGCCACCCGCATCCCTTCCCGAGCGAGACGACCTGCAAGCGCGAGCCCGATGCCGCTCCCCGCGCCCGTCACCACTGCGACCTTGCCCGCAAGATCCTGCACGATTCCTCCAGGGAACGAATGTTGCGCACGACGAACGACACCGAAGTCGGGCACGCAGTCGCGCCCGATCGCCATCAAGCTAGGTCGGGTCAGCGAAGTGCGGGGCGGCCGGCCTCCGCGCGGGCGCCGCCACGACTCAGGAGACTGGTGCGAAGTCGCCGAAGAAGCCGTCGATCCGCTCGAGCAATCCGTTCGCCGCGACGGTCGTGACATCCATCCCGTCGACGGCGATGTCCTCGGACAGTTGCGCGATCCAGCGATACCGATAGCGACCGTTGTGGCCGTCGATCCCTGAGGCCAGCAGGTAGGTGCCCGTCGGGAACGTGACGCGGAACTCCAAGATCATGGCTTCGATCTCGTCGATGCCGCGACACACATGCGCCGGATCGATGAACTCGCAATCAGGAGTGATCGACCGTTCGAGCAGTCCGCGCACCGCTGCGGTGTCGACGGCGTTCCAAGCATCGCGATACACGAACAACGAATCAGGCAACGTCACGATGGCTCCATCCAGAACGGGGGCAGGGCGCCGGACCAGCGCCGGCGACACGCCGAATCGTTGTACCGATCCGACTCGTTGGCCAACGCTACTGAACGCGACTGGCACGAAGGCAGGTTCAGGCGCGGGGCTGCATCATCGGGTGGGTGCGCACGACATCGATCCACTCGCCCTGCGCATCGGCAACCGTCCCGCCCCAGCCGGCTGCTTGGGCCACCGACACGTTCCGCGCCTGGTCGTCGACGAAGAGGATCCGTTGCCGATCTTCGTGGCGTACCGAGAGCGACGCTGACGCCGCCTCGAAAAACGCGGATCGATGCTTCTGCGCACCGACCGCTGCGGAATACACCACGTGCGCAATCGGGAATTGCGAAGAGAATCGCTCCCGCAAGAACTGCGCACGCCGATGCTCTTGGTTCGTCGCGAGGATCACCCGAACCCCGCACGCAGCCGCGTCACTCGCCAACTCGACGGCCCTCGGAAACGCAACGAAATCCGCCTCGAACCAGCACTCGAGCACTTCGTCGACCGTCGCTGTCGCGCCCATCGCCGACAGCGCCTCGCCCAACGCCGGTTCGATGGGGCGGCGGCCGGTCAGCACGTCCTTCCAGAACGGGACGAAGAACGCCGCATCGAGATCGGCTCGGCGGAGACCGAGGCGCTGCTCCAGCTCGACGGTCCAATGTCCCCGACCGGCCCGATCGGAATCGAGCAGGACGCCATCGACATCGAGCGCGAGCGTCCAGCCAGTCACAGCACGATCGGCGTGCCGCGATCGGCGCTCTCGTACGACGCGAGCACGAGCCGTACCGCTTCGAGTCCGTCACGCCCGGTGCAGATCACGTCGCGCGTTCCTTCGATCGCGGCAAGGAAGTTCGCGACGTGGCGCGAGTGGGGATCGAGCCCGCCGAGCGGATGGGTGTCGACCTCGGTGACCCCCCAGCTCATCGTCGACTCCGAACGCCAACGGCGCAGCAACGCCTTGCGGTCGACGCGGTCGTCGAACTCGATCGACCCTTCGGTGCCGAAGATCCAAAAGCCTTCCTGCCAGCCGGTCGCGGTCCACGCAGTTTCGATGTGACCCAATGCGCCCGACACGAAGCCCAACGACGCCACCGCGGTGTCTTCGACCTCGATGTCGAACTTGCGGGTTGCGACACGGGCGAACACGTCGCGCACGTCGCTGCCCAAGAAGCGAGCCAGGTCGAACAGGTGGCAGCCGTTGTCGAGCAGGGTGCCACCACCCGACGCCTCGCGTGAACCGAACACACCCCGAACCCCGCCACCATCCCAGTCGTGGGCTTGGCGGAACCGCAAGTAGGTCGGTACGCCGATATCACCGCGTTCGATCATCTCCTTGGCCAGCGTTGCGGCAGCAGACGATCGCAGGTGATGGCCGACCTGGAACACGACGCCCGAGCGATCGCAGGCTTCGATCATCTGCTCGCCTTGGGCCAGGTTGAGCGACACGGGCTTCTCGCACAGCACGTGTTTGCCGGCACCCGCCGCGGCGAGCGTCAACGGATGGTGCGTTGCGTTCGGCGTACAGATCGACACGGCGCTGATCTGCGGATCACCGAGCAGGTCGGCGGCATCGGCATCACCGCGTGGCACCTCCCACTCGGAGCAACGAGCCGCGAGCCGGTCGGCGTCGACATCGCACAACGCAACGATCTCGGCGCCGGCTTTGCGATACCCGCGGACATGGGCTGCGGCGATCGCGCCGCTACCGATGATGCCGACCCGGTGCACGCTCACTGACCCACGCTCTCGGAGCCGGCGTCCGCCGCGGCTTGGGCGCGCGCCGATGCGCCTGGGACCCATTCGAGGGCTTCGACGTTGGCCGCGTGTTGCGTCGACTGATCGACCCGGCGCGCGGCCCAACGGCATGCGTTCGCGATGATCCGCAGGATGTGCTCGTTGCGGTAGGTCGGGTATTCCTCGTGCCCCGGTCGGAGATACACGACCCGTCCGTGGCCGCGTCGCCAGGTCGCGCAGCTGCGGAACACTTCACCGCCTTGGAACCAACTCACCATCAACAACTCGTCGGGGGTTGGAACATCGAACCGCTCGCCGTACATTTCCTCGGCTTCCAGTTCGACGTAGGGCGGTACGCCGTCCATGATCGGGTGGCCCGGTTCGAGCACCCAGAGACGTTCCTTCTCGTTGGCCTCACGCCACAACAGTGAACAGTTCGTGCCCATGAGCCGGCGGAAGATCTTCGAATAGTGGGCCGAGTGCAATGCGATCAGCCCCATGCCGGACAACACCTGCTGGTGCACCTGCTCGACGATCTTGTTGTCGACGAGGTGATGGCCCATATGCCCCCACCACAACATCACGTCGGTCGTCGCCAACACCTCGGGGCTCAGGCCGTGGTCTGGCTCGCCGAGCGTCGCCGTCCGGATCGTGAAGTCGGCGTTCGGAGCGAGACCCTCGGCGAGGGCACCATGAATGCCGGTCGGATAGACCGCGCCGATCTCGGGCTCTTGCACCTCGTGGAGGTACTCGTTCCAGATCGTGACGTTGACGGTGGACATCGACGGCCTTTCGTTACAGCAGATGGGCGTTCAGCCAACAGGTGAGTCTTTCAGGGCACGAGAACGATCTTGCCTGCCGCCCGACGCTCGAGCAGATCCGCAATCGCCGTCGGCGCATCTTCCAGCGGACGTTCGGTGGGCGCAACGGGATGCAATCGACCGTCAGCAATCGCCGCGAGCACCTCCCCCACGAGCAGCTGATTCGCCGCGACGTTGCGCATCACCCAGCCACCCCACTCGACACCGACGACCGTACGGTTGTTCAACAAGACGAGGTTGAGCGGCACGCGGGGAATCCCTCCGGTGAAGCCGATCACACAGAAACGACCGTCGAAGCGAAGGGCGCGTAGCGCCGCCTCGGCGACATCGCCGCCGACCGCGTCGTACACCACGTCGATTCCCGCACCGTCGGTGAGCTCACGAGCTCGTAGCTTCACATCTTCGGTCGTCGGATCGATCGTCGCTTCGGCACCCATGGCCAGCGCGAGGCCCCGCTTCTCGTCGGTCGACGCGACCGCAATGACCCGGCCGCCCAACGCTCGCACCACGTCAATGGCCGCGAGGCCGATGCCGCCACCGGCGCCGGTGACGAGCACCCACTCGTCGGGGCGGATCTCGGTGCGGCGGGTGAATGAGAACCACGCAGTGCAATACGACTGGTGGAAGGTCGCGGCCCGAGCGAAATCGAGGTTCGCCGGGATCGCAGTGACCGCCTTGGCCGACACGACGACCTTTTCGGCGAAACCCCCGGTGCCCATCGTCGCGAACACCCGATCACCGACCGCGGCGCCCACAACGTCGGCACCGACCGCGTCGATGACGCCGGCGACCTCGGACCCGGGAACGAACGGCGGCGGAATCTTCACCTGGTAACTCCCGGCTGCGAGCAGACCGTCGACGTAGTTGACTCCCGCGGCACGAATCGCGATTCGCACCTGCCCGGCGCCGGGCTCCGGCTCGGGCACCTCGTCGATCACCAGCGAATCGGGTTCGCCATAGCTCTGACACATCACTGCGCGCATTCGGCGAACCTATCGAAGCCGCGTCGCACGTGGCGGCGCCGCCGCCCACGGCGCCTCACGCGGCGTGCAACATGCCCCGCAGCCAGCAGCACTGGAGGGCGTCGGGCACCCGACCGACGGCGTCTCCGGTGAGGACCTGCGTCTCGGGCGAGCCAGCGTGTCGCAACACCGTGACGCTTTCGAATCCGGCCGCGATCAGCATCGTGATCTGGACGCGGCACCGTTCGGGGTGTCGGCTCGGCATCTGGTGGGGCGGGAGATGTTGATCGCACGAGTCGGGAAGCGGGGCGGCCCAGCCCGACGCGTGCAACACCAACGCGACGGTTCCCGGGCACGGGACGATGTCGCGTTGCAGCGTGTCGTAGCTGACGGGCCCGAAGTAGGCGAGCTGAATCTCGCCGGTCGGATCGGCGAACGGGTCGGGATCGCCGAGCACCGCGACGAGTATCGGTCCGGTGCCGACATCGAGGTCGGTCAGCGAATCGGCGAACAGATGCGAACAGAACTCAGCGAGTTCGACAAGGCGGTCGGAATCCATACGAGAACCTCCATCAGCAAGCAGGAAGAGGTCCTCGTCGGTGGACGCGTCACCGGTGTCGCCGGTTCAGGTTCGACCTTACCCGAGCGTGACGACATTCACGCCGAGCGCGTCACGGTGAACCAGTCGTGCGCCCCGATGCCGCGAAACTCGCGAGCCGCGAGCGGATCGACGATGAACTCGCCTGGCGCCAAGGCCTCGACGACCGCCCGGTCGCACACGACGGTGCCGTCGGCGGCCGCCTCGACGAAGCGAGCGGCCCGGTTGACCACGGGTCCGTAGCAATCGCCGTCCTGATCGAGGAGATCGCCCGCCGCGACCCCGGCGCGAGCCGAGCTCACGACCGAGTGGTCGCGATACCGGCTGACGAGTTCGATCGCAGCTCGGCACGCGGCTGCGGGGTTGTCCGCGACGATCATGGCCTCGTCGCCGATCGTCTTCACGAGTCGGGCGCCAGTCGCCGTGGCGACCGCCGCTGACTCAGACGTGAACTCGTGCATCAACCCCGACAGCTCTTCAGCCGACACGCGCTCGCCGACTTCGCTCGACGCGGCAAGGTCGACGAATGCGACCCCCATGAAGTGCATTTCGCCAAGCGATCCCACGGCGTGACTCGGCAGACGGAAGGTCGCGCGCAGGTGGTGCCGGAGCAGTTGCGCGAGCACGGCAACGTACGCGTCGATCAACACCGAGCTCCCGAGGTTGCGTTCGACCGCCGCCGCAGGGTCGACGATCGCCTCCGCACCGAGCACATTGACCCGAAACACCGTCGAGATCGCGTGCGCGAGCTGTTGTACGACGGTCGTCGTTCGATGCATGAGCATCTCGACCGCGGTTGCCCCGAGCAGTTCCGTCGCGACCAACACCGTCGCGATCGAGTGTGCATCCGAGTCGAACAGCGTCATCGCATCGGGATCATCGCAAGGAAGACCCGCGAGCCGCAGCACCGACACGATTCGCTCGACCGAATCGTCGGTCGCCGCCGCCAAGCCGCGAGCGCTCATGGGCGCGCCCGCCGGTCGCGCACCGACATCGGCCGACAACAAGACGAGTTCATCGAGCGCGTTCACCAGCGCCAACTCCGCCTCGGAGGCGCCAGCGGCTCGAATCATGTCGACCAACTCGACCGGTAACCGCTCGGCGGACGAACGGACGGGCGGCTCCGTCACGGGCGACTGCCGTCGAGGCGAAGGCAGTCGGCGGCGTAGTCCTCGCCGCCCGCGTTGCGATGGAGAATGGCCTTCGTCGGCCGGACGCGAATCGTCGACTCGTCGGCCTCGGCCACGCCGTCGACGATCAATGAGTAACCACCCGCCTCGACCGGCATCCACAGCAACGCAACGAGCGGTCGAGCGGCGGCGTTGGCCGTGGTCTTGCGTCCCGATCCGCAGAGCAGCTCGCCGTCGACCAGGGCCACGACCACGTGCGTCGTGTGCGGACGCAGGTCGTCTCCCGTCGTGACGAGATAGGGCGTCCGGCCGTATTCGACAAGGCGCTCGGCCAGGTCGGCAACGTCGACGGGAACGCTCATCGATCGCCTTCCGGACGCAACCCGCCCTCCCGGAAGTGACGCCGGCACAACAACACGTAGCTCACGACGTCACCGAAGAGGGGCTGGTCGGCGTTGGGCGCGGTGTCGCCGACGGCCACCACGGCACCCTCCCGTACGAGTTCGCCGTTGACAAGACGCGCGTTGTTCGCGGCTCGCGCACCGCACCAACACCGCGCCTCGACCTGGAGTGGGACACGTTCGTCGGCAAGTTCGAGCAACCGCGCCGTCCCGTCGAACAAACGACCCCGAAAGTCGGTGATGAGCCCGAACGCGAAGACGTCGGTGTCGAGCTCGTCGACGACCCGACCGAGCTGATCCGCCTGTGCCGTCGTGAAGAACTGGGCTTCGTCGCACACCACGTAATCGAGCCGGCCGAGATCGGCGCGTCGTTTGTCGCAGAACTCGAACAGATCGAGTTCGGGATCGACCTCGAGACACGGGGCGGACACGCCGAGGCGGCTGGTGACGTGATTGGCGTCGCGGCCCAAGCGAGCCAGCAGCAGACCGACCCGACCGGACTGTTCCAGGTTGTGGTGTACCTGGAGCGCGAGCGTGCTCTTGCCCGATCCCATCGTCCCGAAACTGAATCGCAGCACCGCCACAGGCCCGAGCGTAAAGGAGGGTGCCCGACCCGGCAACTACCGAGCGCCGGGGTCAAGCGAGGTGGTCGATGAGCGACCGGAGCTCGCCGACTCGCTCGGCCACCGGGTACGGGCTGCCGATCGCGACCCGGACGACGAGACGATCGCGTAACTGGGTCGTCCCGAGATAGACCCGACCGGTCGCGTTCAGAGCGTCGACGAGACGTTGGGTTGCCTCGTCGCCACCACGATGGGCGAAACACACGAGCGCCAGCGACCGCGGCGCAACGATCTCGAACCGCGGATCGTTCGCGATCCAGGCGTCCAGTTCGGCGGCGAGCTCGATGTGTTCGCGCACGTGCGTGCGGAGCGCCTCGGCACCGAAGGCACGTAACGTCAGCCACAACTTCAGCGCGCGGAACCGACGGCCGAGCGGCACCTGCCAGTCGCGGTAGTCGATCACGTCGTCATTCGCGCTCGCGGCATTGCGCAAATAGGCCGGAACGATCGACAAGGTCTCGACCAGCTCACGGCGGTCAGCGATCCAGAACGCAGTGCAGTCGAAGTTGACCATGAGCCACTTGTGTGGGTTCCAGAGATAGCTGTCGACGAGATCGAGACCGTCGAACAACACGCGATGCTCAGGCAACATCCCGGCCGCACCGGCCCAGGCCGCGTCGACATGACACCACACGCGTTCCCGCTCGGCGATCGTGGCGATGGCGCGGACCGGATCGAACGCACCCGAGCTCGTGGTACCGATCGTTGCGCACACGAACGTCGGGACGAGTCCGTTCGCTCGGTCTTCGGTCATCGCCAGCGCCAACGAGTCCGGGCGCATCGCGAACTTGTCGTCGACGTCGACTTCGCGGATGTGGCCGAAGCCGGCGATCCGCGCATCCTTCACGAGCGAACTGTGGGTCTGTGAGCTCGTGTAGGCCACGAGCCGTTCGAGGGGCACGTCGGCATGTCGCCGGCGGATGCGTTCGCGGGCCGCGATGAGCGCGACCAACGACCCGCTCGACGCGCTGTCCTGAATCACGCCGCCACCAGGGCCCGAACTCCGAAACTTCCCGGGCAGATCGCAGAGTTCGGCGAGCCAATCCATCACCTGGGTTTCGAGCTCGGTGCACGCCGGAGAGGTCGCCCACAACATGCCCTGTTGCGCAAAGCCGGCGCTCAACAGCTCGCCGATGATCGCCGGAGGCGCGCTCGTTGCCGGGAAGTACGCGAACCAGCCCGGCGATTGCCAGTTCGACAGCGCGGGCAGTAACACCGACTCGACATCGGCAAGGATCGCGTCCCACGACTCGGGGGCCTCCGGCGCGGCGCCCGGTAGCTGGGCCCGCACCGATCCCGGCACGATCGGCGGTTGCACCGCGCGTTCGGGAAGCGATTCGAGATAGTCGGCAACCAGGTCGACCGCCCGGTATCCGACGCGACGGAACTCGTCGAGATCGATCTGCATGTCCCGACGATACGACCGCCCGGAGCGCGTCGATGTCGGCAATACCCGACACGCCGATTCGGCCCACGAGTACGGTCCGACGTCGTGACCGGCCGGACGACCCGCCACCCCGCTTGGCGGATCGCGGTCGTCGCCGCCGTCGTGCTCATCGGCGCAGCCGGATTCCGCAGTACGCCCGGCATTCTGCTCGACCCATTGAACGAAGCCTTCGGATGGAGCGAAGCAACGGTCGGATTCGCGGTGTCGGTGAACCTCGTGCTGTTCGGTCTGATGGGTCCGTTCGCCGCCGCAGCGATGGGCCGCTTCGGCATGCGGCCGGTTGTGGCCTCGGCACTGACGTTGGTCGCACTCGGATCCGCCCTGACGGTGTTCATGACCGAACCGTGGCATCTGGTGCTCTTCTGGGGAGTGTTCGTCGGCGTCGGCGCGGGTTGCATGGCCACCGTGTTCGCGGCCACCGTTGCCCAACGTTGGTTCGTCGCCCGACGCGGGGTCGTCACCGGCGCGCTCACCGCGGCGAGCGCAACCGGGCAGTTGATCTTCTTGCCGTCACTCGCGCAACTCGCCGATGGTCCAGGCTGGAAATGGGTGTCGATCACGACGTCGGTTGCCGCGCTCGCGGTGGTGCCGCTCGTCTGGTTCGGGCTGCGCGAGAAACCCGAGGATCTCGGCGTCACCGCACTCGGCGCGCCGGATGGTTGGCGCACCCCTGATCCGCAACCGCACCCGATCCGCACTGCGTTCACCGGATTGAGCGTCGCGAGCCGGACGCTTGCGTTCTGGCTGCTGGCCGGCAGCTTCTTCGTCTGCGGGTTGTCGACCAACGGTCTGATCGGAACGCACTTCGTGAACGCCGCGCACTCGCACGGCATGAGCGAGGCCCGCGCCGCGGGTCTGCTCGCGCTCATCGGCATCTTCGATGTCATCGGCACGATTGCGAGCGGCTGGCTCACCGACCGGGTCGACCCCCGCAAGCTCTTGCTCGTGTACTACGGCCTGCGCGGCTTGTCGCTGCTCGCCCTCGAAGACGTGCTCGAGACCGGCGGAGTTCCCCTCGTCGTGTTCATCGTGTTCTACGGACTCGACTGGGTCGCAACCGTCCCGCCGACCGTCGTGTTGTGTCAACGCACCTTCGGTGACCGCGGCGCGGTCGTGTACGGCTGGGTGCTCGCCAGCCACCAGTTCGGCGCGGCTCTCGCCGCCTGGGCCGCGGGCGCGTTCAAAGCCTGGACGGGCACGTACCGCTTGGCCTTCGCGATCGCGGGCGTGATGTGCCTCGCGGCCGCGATGGGAACGCAGCGCATTCGAACCGCCGTCGCGGCATGACACCGGGCGCCATCGAAGCTCGGGCGTCCTGCCGGCGATCATGGCTACTGTCGCCCTCCTGACGGAAGGGCAACCATGACGTTCGACATACGCGGGATCCGACCGTGGGAGCAGCCAGAGCTCGTTGCGTTGTCTCGCTTGCCGATGCGCGTTCCGAGATACCCCGCGCTCGACCTCGACACCGCGCGACGCACCGACGGTCGCGACGGGTCGTCATGGTTCCAACGCCTCGACGAACCCTGGCGTTTCTCGCTGGCGACGTCGCCCGATGCTGCGCCGGTCGAGTTCAGCCGAGAGGCCTTCGACGACAGCCGCTGGCGCGAGGTCGAGTTGCCGCACTGTTTCACCATGCTCGGCGACCGCGCCGCGCAACCGATCTACACGAACGTGCAGATGCCATGGGGCGACGATCTCCTCCCGCCAGCGGTACCGGCCGACAATCCGACCGGCCTCTACCGCACCCAGATTCGGCTCCCGAAAGCGTGGGGCGCTCGGCGTGTCGTGCTGCATCTCGGCGGTGCCGAATCGGTCGCGATCGTCTGGGTCAACGGGCGCTTCGCCGGGCTGGCCAAGGATTCTCGCCTTGCGTCGGAGTTCGACATCACCGAACTCGTCCGCACCGGCGGCGCGAAGAACACCATCGCGGTGATGGTGGTGCGCTGGAGCGACGCGAGCTATGTCGAAGACCAAGACCAGTGGTGGCACGCCGGCCTTCACCGTGAGGTATTCGTGTGGTCGCCGGGTTCGGTGGCCCTGCGCAACGTGCGTGCCATCGCGTCACTCGACGAGTCCCTGACCACCGGCACGCTCGCCGTTCACGCGGAAGTCGCGTTCAGCGACCGTCCCCAACCAGGTTGGACGGTCGACACCGAACTGTTCGAGGGACGCAAGAAAGTCGGTCGCACGATCACCGCCGACGTGCCCGATCGCCTCGATCCGTACATCTTCCACGGCCACATCGCGCGCACTGAGCACACGATCACCGCACCACGGGTGTGGTCGAGCGAACAACCGAACCGCTACGAACTCATCACGACGTTGCGCGACCCGCACGGACGTATTGCCGAAGTGCAACGCGAATGGGTCGGCTTTCGCCGTGTCGAGATCGTCGGCGACGAGCTCTTGATCAACGGTCGAGCCGTGCTGTTGCGCGGTGTGAACCGTCACGATTTCGATGCCGAGACCGGACGCGTCATCGATGAGCGATCGATGCGGCGCGACATCATCACGATGAAGCAGTTCGGATTCAACGCCGTACGCACCTCGCACTCCCCCAACGATTCTCGCTTCTACGATCTCTGCGACGAATACGGGCTCTACGTCGTCGACGAAGCAAACATCGAGAGCCACGCGTGGATCGCATCACTGTGCCACGACCCGCGCTATCGCGAGCAATGGCTCGAACGCGGCGCGCGCATGGTGCAACGCGACGAGAACCACCCCTCGATCATCATGTGGTCGCTCGGCAACGAGAGCGGCCACGGCCGCAACCACGACGCACTCGCCGGTTGGATCCGCGGGCACGACCCGACCCGGCCGCTCCACTACGAGGGCGCCATCATGCTCGACTGGACGGGCGGGCAGGCAGTCACCGATGTGTTGTGCCCCATGTATCCGCCGATCGAATCGATCGTGCTGTGGGCGACCAAGCCATGGGGACCGAAACGGCCGCTCATCATGTGCGAGTACAACCACGCCATGGGCAACAGCAACGGCTGCCTGGCCGACTACTGGGATGCCATCGAGCAACACCGAGGGTTGCAAGGCGGCTTCATCTGGGAGTGGTGGGACCACGGCCTCGTGCAGGACCTTCCGGACGGCACACGGCGATGGGCCTACGGCGGCGATTTCGGCGAGACCCGCCACGACGCGAACTTCTGCACCGATGGGGTCGTCTGGCCCGACGGCACACCGAAACCCGCGCTGCACGAACATCGATGGTTGGCGTGTCCGGTCGCGGTCGAGTGGACGACCAAGGCGCGCACACGCCTGCGGTGCACGAACCGACAGGATTTCATCGACACCGGATGGTTACGCGCGACGGCCGACCTCCTCATCGACGGCGTCGCAACCGAAACCCTGGCGTTGGACATCGGCGCGCTCGCACCCGGCGCCGATGTGGAGTTCGACCTCCCGTTCGCCAAACCGAAGCTCACCACGGGTCAGGTGGCGTCGGTCGTGGTTCGGTTCGTGACCGCGACCGAGTTGCCCTGGGCGTTGCGCGGCTTCGAGGTCGGCTGGCGCCAGCTCGATTGGCTGGCGGGGCCGAAACGCCGAACCGCGGTGGGCACCTCCGCGACCAGCAAGCGCGGCGGGTTCGAACTCGAAGTCCGAGACGGCATCCTCGCAGCACTGCCGGGACTCGATGGTGCGCTGGTCGCCGGACCGAAGCTGTCGGTGTGGCGAGCACCCACCGACAACGACGGCATCAAGCTGTGGTCGGGTCAAGACGCCAAGCCGCTCGGTCGGTGGCGTTCGTGGGGACTCGACACATTGAGCGCCGAGTTGCTCGACGTCGACGCGGTCGGCGCCGACGACGTGATCGTCCGCTGGGCGTACGTCGGCACCGACGGCGAGGCGCCACTCCAGCACTCGCAACGTTTGCGAGCGCGACCGAGCGGTGTCGTCGAGATCTGCGACACGGTCGTCGTTCCCGCGGCGATTCGCGACCTTCCCCGAATCGGCATGGTGTTCTCACTCGCCGCGGGGTTCGAGGATCTGACCTGGTTCGGTCGGGGTCCGCACGAGAACTATCCCGATCGACTTCGCGGTGCCGCGATCGCTCGCTGGACCTCGACGGTCAGCGACCAGTACGTCGGCTACGTCATGCCTCAAGAACACGGGTTGCACTGCGAGACCCGTTGGGTCGAACTCAGTTCGCCACACGGTGGGGTACGCATCCAGAGCGCAGATCCCGCCACCTTCGCCTTCAGCGCGCTGCACCATGCGGCCACCGACCTCACGGCGGCAACCCACGCCGACGAACTCCGCGTGCGGGCCGAAACCATCGTGCACGTCGACCACGTCCACCGAGGCCTGGGGTCGTTGAGTTGCGGGCCCGACACCTTGGAGCGGTACAAGATCCGCCCCGGCACCTACGAGTGGTCCTGGCAGATCGGTCCGGCCTGAGCGACCGCACCACGGGCACGGACGCAGCAGCTTCGATCGACCTCCGGACGCGCAACGGCCCCCGCACTGCGGGGGCCGTTGGAATCTGGGCGTCGGCTCGGTCAGACCGCTTCGAGCAGACTGCGGGCGCCGACGTCGCTGGCCGGGTGGCGCAGCTTCGACAGGGCCCGGGCTTCGAGCTGACGAATGCGCTCGCGGGTGAGGCCGAAGTGCTCGGCGATCTCCTCGAGCGAACGCTCGGTGCCGTCGAGGCCGTAACGCAACCGCAGGATCGTGCGCTCACGCTCGTCGAGCACCGAGAGAATCCGCTCCATCTCACGCGGCAACATCGCGGTGGCCGCAGCCTCGAAGGGATTCGTGGCCCCGGCGTCGGCAACGAAGTCACCACGCTCGGCGTCGCCGTCGTCGCGCAGCGGCTCGTCGAGCGACACGGGGTCGCTCGCGTAGCTGTGCACTTCGACGACCTTTTCGAGCGGCAGGCCGGCTTCGGCTGCGACTTCGGCAATGGTCGGCGTCCGTCCGAGCTCGCCTTCGAGCTGGGCCCGCACCTTCATCACGCGAGCCAACGTGTCACCTGCGTGCACGGGCAGCCGGATGACGCGCGAACTGTTGGCGATACCGCGCTGGAGCGCCTGGCGGATCCACCACGTGGCGT